>JAGZJD010000004.1 GCA_018365895.1 Lachnospiraceae bacterium
GAAATCGATCTCAACCTTCGCTGGTGCAGCTGTTTCTTCTACTGGAACAACTACTTTTGCAGCTACTGGAGTTGACTGTGCAGCGTTGTTTGCTTCGTTTTTAGCAGCGCCCTGTGTCTTCATTGTCGGGAAATCCTTCCAGATTCACAAATAACTCTTTGTAACTGTTTATATCTGCATTTCTGTATATCTTGTTTTGCCTTCTGATTATACAAATCTACTCAAATCTTCATAAGTGGTCGCAAATCAGTCGCACATTGGTCGCAATTATTCATCACATAACTCAGGCTGAGCATAATTTATTATTATACCATTTCCTAACCTATCACTAATATCAATACAAAATGTTTGTTTGTACACCCTTCCCGAAGCATCTTCATATCTAATTGTAGGTGTCATTCTAAAAAAGTCTTTTTCTTCTTTATCATAAGACATTACCATAGAAAACGATTCACCTACCATAACAACTGGGTCTTGAACAGGTTCACATCTTCGCATCACAAACTCTGTCATATCCATTTTCTTTGCAGTACACTCTAAATCTGGAACTATATCATATGCCGTATCTCTACCTTTATTTATAAATTCCATACGCAGAAGTATCCGTTCAGAATTTGAATTAGATACAACTTTTGAACTTTTGAATACAAGACGAGGTTTTTCACTAAAACGATGTTTCTCTTCTGACTCAAGCTTGTCTTCTTCTCTTCGTCTTCTCTCTTCCTTCAATCGTTCTTCATATTGTTTTCTCTGTTCTTCATATCTTGCATCAGATATCATTTTATCTTTGTTTGCACGTTTTTTTGAAACAAAAAACGATATAATACTAAAAGTCAGAGCCCCTGTCGCAATCAGAGAACTATATAATTGAGCATAGTCTTTATGCTCTATTACCCATTGTAAAAAATCTTTAATTGTAATCTTTCTCCTCTCTGAATCCAAAATTTTAGGAATTACTTTTCTTTTTTACTCTTTCAAAATATTCCTCAAAATTGATAAGTTCCGCTTTCTTCAAATCCTTTGTAGCTTCTGCGTATATGTCCATAGTGGTTTCTGCATCTGCGTGTCCGAGAATCTCCTGCATCGCCTTGATATTTACTCCTGCTTCACACATTCTTGTTGTAAAAGTATGTCTCAAAGAATGATTGCTAAACTTTGGAAGAATAACAGCATCATCTCTACTGGTCTTATCAAGCACCTCATAATTACAATCACGAATAATTCTTCTTAATGCTTTATTAAGCGTTCCTTGATGCTGAACATTTCCAAAACGATTGATAAAGATAAAATCTCTAAATCCATCTACAACCGCTTCACTTTTCAATCCACATTCCTCTTGATATTCCTTTTCCATAAGAAATGCCTCTTTAACCTTCGGAAGCATCGGAATAATTCTCTCGCCTGCTTTGGTCTTTGGCGTATTGATTGCAAAGACCTGTCCTTCCTCTGTTCTGGTACAATAGTAAACTAAAGTATGATTCACACTAATCGTTTCTTCTTCCATATCTATGTCACACCAACGAAGTCCACATATCTCACCAACACGCATTCCTGTCCACATCATAATCACGAAGATAGGATACCATCTGTGATACTGTCCATTCTTACTTAGAAAATCCTCAAATAATTCCTGCTCTGGAATTGTTAGTGCCCTTCTTTTATCAATCTCAAAATTATGAGCCTTTTTAAGCTCCTTTAAAGCATTATCAGAAGGATTATATCTAAGGTAATCATCCTCAACACCAAGTTCCAAAACTTGATGCAGTACAGTATGCACATTGTCTATGGTATTTACTTTGACATGTCTTTCATCAGCCAGATAGTTATAAAAGCCTCTAATATCACTACGCTTCAAATCTGCCAGTCTGTTCTTGCCAAAATCTGGTTCAACAAACTGCGTATACATATACTTGTAATTTGAAAATGTGTTGTCCTTCAAGCCTCTTTTAAGCTGAACCCAACTATAATACAAATCATTGATAGTAAGATTATTCTTATCTGCTCTGACACCATCCAGAACATCCCGAAGCACATCCACTTCCTTTTCTCGCAGTTGTTCAAGTGTAACTGCACTTATCGAATGTCGACCGCCTCGCTTGTCTCTCCACTTAAACTCATATGTTCCGCTTGCTCTCTGGTATTCGCCTTCTTTCAAAACTCTATTTTTATTATCCTTACGTCTCTCTACTGCCATGTAAATTTCTCCTTTCATAACAACAAAGAGAACACGCTCAAGCTCATTATAGCCTCAACATGTTCTCATTGTCCATCAAAAAGTTATATCTTTATAAAATTAAATTGAGTACATCTTTTCTAAATATTCCGCAAATAACTTTCGCTTAATAAGTCGCTTACTACCACACCAAATAACATAAGGGCAATTATCACTATTGGTTAATTCCCTTATCTTGTTCTGACCGATTCCAAAATACATAGAAGCTTCCTCAAGTGTCAAATTTGCTTTTTCCCATAAAGGAACATATTTTTCTATAAGAATCACTCCCTTCACTCAAAAGGTAAATCTACATCATCATCTATCTTTACAAATTTATCTCGTTCCAAATATGCTTTTACTGAATCATATTCCTTGATACTTCCATCTTTAGCATATACAACAACTTTATGGATTCTTCTAAGAAAAGCATCCCATGATTCTTTATCTTCACGCTGAATCTCATAATACTGCTTTTCCAATTCCCAGTTCGATATTATATAAACCTTATTATAACAGGCATATTTATTTGTGTATCTGCTCGGAAGCTCTATCGGGTATATATCACAAAATAGAAGCATTTCCTTAATTCTTAAAGAAGAACGAAATTCATCAAAGGCTATCACAGGCTGTCCATTGTATGAATCAAAGGGATGCAAATAATCTGTTACTCTATAAACATTTGCATAACCATTCTTTTCAAGTACACCTCTAGTCTTGCCTGTTCCAGTAGCTCCGCTAATGTAAACCACTTCTAAATCAAGTCGGACTGTTTCTTTATATTTCTCTGTTAATATTGTTGTTCTGACCTTATCTATCTTATCAATTTGAAGAATATAGTCTTGATTCTGTGCCAGTATTTCAGCATTAGTCATATTATCCATTACCATCTGATATAATTCAGACATATCACTTCGCTTTCCTTTGCTGTCTGGAGGTTGTGCTCCATACTCTTCAAATGTTCCTTCTATCTTTTTCTCTTGTTTTGATTCATCTGTTTCCCATCTACCAGTCTTTTTTACATAATTTACATTATCAGATACCGAACCTTTGCATTTTTCTATGTGAGCCTCTCCAAAGTAACGCTTAACCATACTAAAACGAACTCTGGATGCAAACACTACAAATATGTGCGTGTGATAACAGCTTCCCTGTTCATCCGCCATACATATATAGACGAGCGTTTTAAAATTTCCACGCATTACTTCTAATATGTGTTCATGCGTCCATCCTTTTTCCTCTGGAGCGTTAATCGTAAGCTGATACATAAAGCTCTGAGTATCTTTTATTGCTATCACCTCCTTGTTCATTATGTGCAGCCTTGTGAACAGGCTACAAAGCCTGTAAATACAAGGAGTGCACATGTTTGTGCAGGTTTGGGTAATACTAAGCCAAACCTGTTGCGGATGGCTTGTGGCTTCGCCACCGCCACCGCCTTTAGTTGTTATCGTGTTAAAGCATCAATACATATCGCCTTCATTTTTTCTTCATTCCTTATTACAGGAACTTTGATAAAGTGTAACTCTGAACCTTGCCATAACATAACGCCTTCACCAGTATGAAATTCACGGTTACCCACTTTCTCAATCAATTCCTTCGGCATGAGCATAGAATATATGCTTTCTAACGAAGCTCCTAATATAATGATCACGCCAAAATTCAATCTTGAGCCCGTTGGAAAAGCTAGGCTATCTCCACGCTGGCAGGTGACTATAATTCTTACAGCCAGAGAGCGCCCTATCATCAATATTTCTGATACCTTACGCATAACTCCCTCCGCTTTCTTCTTTTCTGTACCAAGAAGCGACAATATATTAGCCATATATTCGTCCCATACAAGCGTTACGAAATGTCTTGAAACATCTTTTCCACATTGTCTCTCGTGCATAATTTCATACACTTCTTCCAACGCATTTATGGTTTTGTCGTATGGGTAATACCTAGGGCATTCTCTGAGGTAAGAAAAACTATCATCTTGCTTGAAATCTGCAAAATACACCACAGAATCTGCTCCTCCATGTAAGCATATACGAGCAAAATACTGATTTGTAAGATAACTTTTCCCACTTCCACTCATTCCACATATAAGTGTATGGGAGTTATTCTTAGTCGATACATCCACACATACAGGTACTTTTTCTGAATATCCATACCATGCGTCATAATCATATCCTACAACTAATTCCCTAAAAGACATCATACAATGTTCCTTTATCACTTGCTTTTCTTCCTTTCGCAGATTCAAAGAATATTTGATTCCCTTTGTTTTTTTTCTTTCCACCATAAGAAAAGTCTCCTATCAAATGAATATCTAATCTATCACAAAGTGCTTCTCTCTTTTCTACCCATCTTTCCATAGGTATTGAAGTATAGAATTCTCGTTGCGTTATTTGACGCTTTTTATCAAATTTTTTCTTCATTAAAATTGGTGGATAATAGACTATATCTCTTTTATCGCCAAAAACCAAACATAAATCTGCTTCATCTCTTCTTGCCGTCATTTCCCCTATAAAATATATTATCCCTAAAGCAAAAACTAATGTTACAACCACATTTACTATCCGTAAAACAATAAGCATTATCTGTCTAAGAGTTGCTTGCCCATCATATAACAATATCAATTTGTTCTCTCCATAAATGAGGACTGTAATTCCAGCTATCAATATAAACCACAATACATTTATAATGGGATACTGTATTAATTGCTGAACCCCTAATAATATTCTGGAAAACCGCTTTCTTCGATTGTATCTTCGATGTTTATAATCATCCATAACATTCCTTCTCCTCTTGTCGGCAAAGAGGAGGATTTATTCCCCCTCCTGCCTATTAATAAACTCGCTATTCCGCCTTCCGTAACATCTCAACTTTACCCTTCATATTGAAAGAAATCTCAATAGTATCGTTCAGTTTACACGCTGGCAACTTAACTTCTGGTTTAATAAAAAACTTCTCTGTTCTGAGTCCTTCGACATTCTCATCTTTAAATGCACAAAAGATATTATTTCCGTTGATTTGCTCCCCAGTATTATTCGTGAAATTTATATGCTGAATTCCTAATAATCTAGCCTGCATAATTCTTTTCTCCTTTCTTGTAAATACCGAGCTCTGTATCTACATTTTTGGTACCTTTGATGCCTAGATTATCTCATCATTCGAAAGATAAAGACATAGTTTTTTGTTGAAATATTTGCAATTTTTTTGCAATTCATGTATGTTTAATATCATAATAAAAAGGAGGTATACACATGTTATACGATTTAGATATTACAAAACAAAGAAAACAATTTACAAATGTCATCGACCATTTGCTTGAAACTGGTCATAAGCAAAAGGATATTGCAAAAAAAATCGGCTTAAATTCTTATGACATTTCACACTTAATATCGGGTTCAATAAAAAATATCCCTTACGAAGTAATCGAAAACTTACACGATGAATTTGAAATAAATCCTAACTACATAATAAAAGGAGCTACTAATATGTATGATATTCCTGGAATAAAATATGAGAATTTTGAAAATTTTGTAGATGACTGGGATTTAGTAGAACATGAAAATGAAGAATATCTTCATTTTAAAATGGATGAAAATTTCTATAATTTCCTTATTGAAATATATAAATTAAAAGAAGCATTCTTTGATTCTGAAACCTCAAAAAAGTCAACTGAATCCACCGTTTCTAATACTTTAAAACAAATGCCAGAAGCATTCAAAAAAGCCTCAAGCTCTCTTATGGAAAATTACAAGGATTCAAACAAATCAAAAGAGTATGTTTTAATCCCTGCAGATGACGCGATTAAAATTGCAACCGAGAATGTACCAAAAAGAAAACATCTTAGAGAAGTAATTGATATTCTTAAGGTGCATTCTCCAAAGATAAAATTTAAAAAGAAATAGAACTGATTTACAGTTCCATTTCTTTCTCACAAATCTTCATTTAATATTTGCAAAAAAATTTATTTAGTATTAGCTTCTTCTAGCCACTTTTGCTTAAGGTTAATCATGTTTTCTGCCTGTATCTAAATAGCTTTTCGCTTAATCAAGAACATCTAGCACAACCAGAAACAGAGTCAATGGCAAGAGCTAAAGCCGTCATAAATGCACCATTGACACTGCTTCTGATTACGCTCTAGACTTAATCAAGCAAAGCAAAAATTGTTTCCCATAAATAAATGCCTTGCTCAGTTTGTAACGAAACAATAATCAGCCGAACTAGAACAGTTTCTCAGCTAAAGCAGAATGTATATACTTTATCTTTTATTTTGCCTCTGTAAAACTCTCTAAAATTTCTACCACCTGTTTTTCTTCTTTTTGTGTAAATCCTCCATTTGGTGATTCCGCTATAAATGCATACGGTGATGGATATTCAAAAGAAAATTCGTCAATATATCCTGCTTGTCCAACAAATTCTCTTTCTCCAATATAACTCTCAGGTACTACCGCATAGAATGTTATATCATCTATCTTTTGATAATCCGAATCTAAACCTATCGACAACGATTCATTAACTTCTATTTTTGCCACACAAAATTTTCCCAAACCAGAAAAATCTGTATTAGTACCTGCTGGATAACTCGGTGCAAATTCTGAGTCAGCAACCTTAGTAACACTCCCCTTTAGCATCGTTCTGGAAGCACCGCCAACTCTATCTTTACAATCATAATACGAAACTGTGACTCCTCTCTCATTTGAAATTACGATATGTTCATCAAAAGCTTGTGTAAAATCAGTATCAACTTCCTCTGTTGTTATGTCCCATCCGCGTGGTACATCAAACTGAAACGTCGGACAAGTAACTGCATTGACTTCACCATATCTTGTTACATAGCTTTTCCATTTTTCTCCTGTTCCTGTCCATTCTAAATCTGATTTCCAATCATGACTTGATTTCCATTCTTCTTTCCAAAATGGTTTCAGTTCTTGTTCAAAAAGTTCTTGTTGTTTTAACTTTCCATCGATAACTGGCACTTCTACAACTAATGTGCCTTCAAGTTTCGGTGCTATTGACAGTTCTAATCTGCCAGCATATCCTCCAAGGTCTGGCTTTCCGCTTAATTTCGCCTCTCCTGTTGCCTTTCCTTGAACACCAATCCCCATATCTACACCTGTACAGCCATACAGTTTGGTAATGAGATGTAGTGAAACATCTGCTGTCCCTGTTCCAGTTACCTGTAAAGAGGTATTCCAATCTAATCCGCTTGTATCAGATTTATCTTCTTTAATTTCTGAAACTTTTCTTTTTTTACTGTCATAAACAAAACCATATGCATTTTGAGAAGCCACATCAAAACTAATTCCCACAGAACCTTCCATTTCAGCCCCTGCTCCTAACACAGTTTCGATTTCATTTGTTAAGACAATAGGCACTCCGCTCACTTCAAATTGATATCTAGGTAATCTTTTTTGGAAAACAGTTCTTTCAATTTCCCGTTCCATTTCTTGACTACATATTAGTTCCATTTTTGCACCAGTCTCATTTTTTGCTACTAATCCAAAAACAATTTCTTCATTTTCAATGTCTAATTTCAATTCCAACCAAATATTAAATCCTGCTTCACCGCTAATTGTTGTGATATCATTGATATTTTCTTCAAAAGAAGCATAAAAGGCTGCTCCTAAATCCTTATCTTCTCCTTCCTTGTTTTCTGTATAGGAAAGATTCATTACAGAATAATTATCATTTTTTTCTGCCGTAGATACATTTTGAAACGTATCAGAACGATTCCTCGCTTCAGCTTGTGGGGCACTTCTATTGTCTTCTTCTGCCCCATCTTCTGTCAATCGAATTCTCCTAACAATATGTGCTTTTTCAAAAACATCTGTTAAAAATGCTGGTTCTGTTTCAACTATGTATTTATTACCTTTTTTCTCAACCTTTACAACTTTACGGATAAAACCATCTCTAGCTTCATCTGTAATCCCTGCAACAATAATATCTCCTTTTTTATATTTTAGATTTTTGTCAAATACTAGTTGATTTTCCGACACATCTGACAAAGCATTTTCAAATTCACTACCCTCTGTTATTGTATGAACATTATCTTTTACAATAATATCCCCTTTATCCTTTTTCTTTTCATTTGCAACTCTTACTGCAAATATTCCTCCTGCTATTAGCAGAAATAACAATAGAATTATTATAATCCATATCGGAAATTTTTTTCTTTTCATTGTACCTCAACTCCTCATATTAACTACTATTTTTCTACTCTAAACAAATATCCATGATGACCATATCCTTCAATAATTCCCTTATCCACGTTAATTACTGCATGAATATCCTGTTTTATAATAGCATCTCGTTCTGGCTTATTTATCCAATCTCCTGCTACCAATTCCATTGTTAATGTTTTTGTATCTATTTTTCCCGATATATTATATCCTCCTGACTGTGCATATGCTCTTGGTACATAGGAGTAATTTGCTTCAATTTCATCTCCTTCTACTTTAGTGATATTTAACGTTACCTTTCCATCTTCTCCTGCTCCCGTATATTCTCCTTCCCAACATCCTAATATATCAAACGATTTTACTTCGACCACAATATCCACATTATCAAACTCCCACTGTTCTTTATAGGAGTAATGAAATTCCGTTTGAATCCCTAACGCTACATTCTTTTTGTTTAGTATACAACTACAATAAATACTTTCTTCCGTACCTTTTACCTTTGATTCTTGTTTTTCGATTTTAAAGTCTGATATTTCATCTTTAGCTATCGTAATTTCTTGATTCATAGAAGAATCCTCACCATATGCTATTTTCTCTTCCACTAATTTCTCAATTAGTTCATCTTCTGTAATATTAAACTTTTTTTCTGGTATAGGTTCTGAAACAAATTCTCCTGTTTCTAACACCTCATCTTCTTCCCACTTTTTATCAAACTTATAATTTACAACTAATTTACCTTTCGCTTTCTGAACTTTTCCCTTTAACGTAATTGTCATTGTAACTTTATCAGATTTCTTATTTAATTCAGTTTCCTGTTTATCGATAGAAATTTCATCTACTTCTTTCTCTGAAATCTCCCATTCACTTCCATCAACTTCAATAACTTTCCCATCTAAAGTTTTGGGAATATCCTTTTCCGAAATTCCTTTTAAAGGTGTGATTTCCCATTCATCGGAATCTTCTACTTCTACTCCTTCTAAAATCCATCCTTTCTTATCATATTTATGATAAGAAAGAACCATTTCTTTTTCAGATGAAATTTTTGAATTTTGTGTCGTGACAATACACCAAATAGTGTCTTCGTTTTTATCTTTGTCTGTTTCTCTCTTGTCTATTACAATTTCATCTATTTTTTCTCCCTTTTTTAATAGTTCACTTTCTGAATAATTTTCCAAATCTTCTTTAATTACTTTTTCTTTTGGTACACTTGAGCAACCTGTACAAGCAAGAAGTATTATTGATGCTATAGACACAATTAGTAAATGTTTTTTTCTCATTCCTTTTCCTCCCTATCAGATAATATACAACTATATTATCGCATTACATTTCTTTTTGCAATACATTAAGCATTGCTTTTTGCAATGCATATTTATATTTCATTATGCAATATCATATATCTAACAGGAGGTACTAAATATGGCATTTCAACTTAAACCCAATCGAAAAGAAACAGAAAACAAAACGATTCGTTTTCCCATATCACTAATCGAAAAAATAGATATTGCTATTTCCAATCAAGAAGTTTCTTTTTCCAGTTTCGTCATACAAGCGTGCGAATACGCTCTAGAAAATATGGAAACCGATTCTAATCATATCAATGATAACAAATAAAAAACTACTGGTGTTCATTCCAGTAGTTTTTCTTTACACAATTTTAATAATAGTTTCCTATTATTTCTACTATTTCTCGCATATAATCACCTATGCACTTATCTTATTAAAAATAGAACTCCTATTTCTAGGAGTCCTATTTGAACGCATTCTCTTTATTAATACAATTTTGCACCTGCTGGAATCTTATCATCAAGAATCAGAACATTAAGTCCTTCTCTTCCTTCTACAAGATGTGTAGCGGAGATAATCATTCCGCATGAATCAATTCCCATCATCTTACGTGGGGGAAGGTTTGTGATTGCAAGTAATGTCTTTCCAACTAATTCTTCTGGTTCATAGTAATCGTGAATACCACTTAAAATTACACGTTCTTCATCTGAACCATCATCAAGAACGAATTTCAGAAGTTTCTTACTCTTAGGTACTGCTTCACATTCTTTAACCTTAACTGCTCTAAAATCAGACTTGCTGAATGTATCAAAATCCACCATTTCTTCAAATAATGGCTCAACCTTTACATTTGAAAAATCAATCTTTTCTACAGATTCAGTCGCAACTTGGTCGCAATTTACTGTTGTATTGCTCTTAGATGCCTTATTTTCCTGCTTGTCTCCGCCGATGGACTTCATTGTCGGGAAGAGTAATACATCTCTGATTGCTGCGCTGTCTGTCAGAAGCATACACATTCTATCAATACCGAATCCGATACCTCCTGTTGGCGGCATACCGATTTCAAGTGCGTTCATGAAATCTTCGTCCGTTGTATTTGCTTCATCGTCTCCCTGAGCCAGTAATTCTTCCTGTGCTTTGAAACGTGCTCTCTGATCAATCGGGTCATTTAACTCTGAATAAGCATTTGCCATTTCCCAACCATTCATAAAGAATTCGAAACGCTCTGTATATTCCGGATTCTCCGGTTTTTTCTTTGTAAGCGGAGAAATCTCAATCGGATGATCTGTTACAAATGTCGGCTGAATCAGATGTTCTTCTGCAAATTCTTCAAAGAACAGAGCAAGAATATCACCTTTTTTGTGACGTTCTTCATATTCAACATGATGTTCTTTTGCAAGTGCTCTTGCCTCTTTCAATGTGTGGACTTCATTCCAGTCAACACCTGCATATTTCTTAACCGCATCTACCATTGTGATTCTCTCAAATGGTTTGCCAAGATCCATCTCAATACCATTATATGTGATCTTTGTTGTACCAAGAACTTCCTGTGCTACATAGCGGTACAGATTTTCTGTCAGATCCATCATACCGTTATAATCTGTATATGCCTGGTATAATTCCATCAATGTAAATTCCGGATTATGTCTTGTATCAAGACCTTCATTACGGAATACACGTCCGATCTCGTAAACTCGTTCCATTCCGCCAACGATCAGTCTCTTTAAATAAAGTTCAAGAGAAATGCGAAGCTTCAGATCTTCATTCAATGCATTGAAATGTGTCTCAAACGGTCTTGCCGCAGCGCCGCCTGCATTTGCCACAAGCATTGGTGTCTCAACTTCCATGAATCCCTGTCCGTCCAGATATTTTCTGATTGCGCTTAAAATCTTAGAACGTTTGATAAATGTCTCTTTTACATCCGGATTCATAATCAAATCCACATATCTCTGACGATAGCGAATATCTGTATTAGTCAGCCCGTGGAATTTCTCAGGAAGAATCTGAAGACTCTTAGATAATAAAGTCACCTCTGTAGCATGAATGGAAATCTCTCCCATCTTTGTGCGGAACACTTCGCCTTTGATACCGATAATATCTCCGATATCCATCTTCTTAAAGTCTTTATAAACCTCTTCTCCCACGTTATCTCTTGCAACATAAGACTGAATATTACCCTGTAAGTCCTGTACATTACAGAAAGAAGCTTTTCCCATAACACGCTTAGACATCATACGTCCTGCAATAGATACAACCTTACCTTCCATCTCATCAAAATGATCTTTGATCTCTGTACTGTGGTTTGTCACATCGTATTTTGTAATTACAAATGGATCTTTGCCGTTATTCTGCAATTCTGTAAGTTTCTCACGGCGCACCTTTCTTAACTGGTTTAAATCAGTTTCCTGTACGTTCTTCTGTTCTCCCACGTTTTTCACTCCTTCGCTTGCTTTACGCTGTTCTTTCAATTCTTAACACTTTGTATTCCATTACGCCTGCCTGTGTCTCTACTGTTACAGTATCTCCGACAACATGGCCAAGAAGCGCTTTTCCTACCGGTGATTCATTGGAAATCTTTCCCTGAAGGCTGTTCGCCTCTGTAGATCCAACGATTTTAAATTCCAATTCTTCTTCAAATTCACAATCGTATACATGAACTGTGCAGCCGATGTTAATCTTTTCAAGATCAACTTCATCTTCTACAACAACTTCTGCGTTCTTTAAGATTTTTTCAAGTTCTTCGATACGGGCTTCGATATCTCTCTGTTCATCTTTCGCAGCATCGTACTCTGCATTCTCAGATAAATCTCCCTGCTCTCTTGCTTCTTTAATCTTTCCTGCTACTTCTTTTCTCTTGACAACTTTTAAGTTCTCCAGTTCATCTTCCAATTTCTTTAATCCTGTGTAAGTAAGCAGTGTTTTCTTTTCTTCCATAATTGATTCTTCCTCCTACCATGCTACCTGTCTATCTTTGATTGCTTCTATAAATAAGCATGTTTATAATCATTTTTATACCAGAGTACATTTTATAAAAAAGTTGGACTCCCGCAGTCTTGGTATTATACCGCATCACATTACTATTGTCAAGCGATTCAAACCGTCTTTTCAGATGTCTATTCAAAATATCTTTTTATATACCACTTTCCTGATTTCTCTCCGGATATCTGTCCGGAATCCTTTCTGTCAGCAGTCTTTCTAATTCTTCATAGCTTTCTGTCTGATTAATCTCATTTCGGAGTTTCGCTGCATTTGGAAGACCTGTCGTATACCACGCAACATGTTTTCTCATCTCCAGAATTCCGAGATGATCTCCTTTCTCTTCCATCTGCATCCTTGCATGCCGAAGCATCATATTCCGTATCTCTCCTGCAGTCGGACGTTTGGGAATCACTCCCGTTTCTTCATACTGCACAAGTTCACGGAAAATCCACGGATTCCCCTGCACTCCACGGCCGACCATGATGCCGTCACACCCTGTCTGACGCCGCATTTCTTCTGCTTTCAGCGGCGATGTAACATCTCCGTTCCCAATTACCGGAATGCTCACTGCTTCTTTTACTTTACGGATAATATCCCAATCAGCCTGACCGGAATAATACTGCTCTCTTGTTCTTCCGTGAACTGCCACAGCCGCTCCTCCGGATGCCTCGACAATTTTAGCAATTTCTACCGCATTAATATGCTCGTCATCAAATCCCTTCCGAATCTTAACAGTAACCGGTTTTCGGATTGCTTTTACTGTCTTTGTTACAATTTCCTCCACCAACTTCGGCTGAAGCATAAGCGCAGAACCTTCTCCATTCTTAACAATCTTCGGCACCGGGCAGCCCATATTAATATCTAATATGGAAAATGGAAGCTCCTCCAAACGTTTTGCCACTTCACTGATTGTATCAGGCTCCGAACCAAATAACTGCAGTGATACCGGCATTTCATCCGGGTGGATTTTCAACAGTGCATATGTATTGCGGTTCTCATACTGTACCGCTTTGGCGCTGACCATCTCCATACAGAGCAGTCCTGCTCCCTGTTCTTTACAGAGCAAGCGGAATGGCAGGTCTGTTACCCCTGCCATTGGTGCAAGTATATATGAATTTTCCAGTGTTACGTTTCCTATTGTTAGTTGTCTCATCAAATTCTTAATCCTTTACATTCTATTCATCCAGCTCCGGAATGTCTTCTCCCAAAAAGAAAATCCGATAATACATCTGCAGTCCTTCCAGAAGTTCGCGTTTTGTCCGCTGCAATTCTTTAATCTTTAAACGGCTTCCGATCTCGTCAAACATCGGATCAAATTCTTCACTTGTTACTTCAAAGCACAGTTCCCCATCCTCTTCAAATACAAGCGTCAGAATTCCTCCCACATCTTCTGTGTAAAGCACACACATAATTTTCAATTCATTCTGTATCTGCTCCGGAAGTCTGTCAAAATCCGGGTTCAGATAATATTTCTGCTCATAAGCATTCGCTCCGCAAAGCACCACTTTCTCATCATACATGAATCATATTCCCTTTCCGCTTTTTAAATTTATTTTCAATAGATTTCTACTGTTTTTTCTACAATGTTGCCGCCATAACAGCTTTAATCGTATGCATACGGTTCTCTGCCTCATCAAATACAAGTGAATAATCCGCTTCAAACACCTCATCTGTCACTTCCATCTCTGTCAGACCAAACTTTGCCCCGATTTCACGTCCGATTTGCGTATCCAAATCATGGAATGCCGGAAGGCAATGTAAGAAAACAGCTTCCTCTCCCGCATTTTTCATAATGTCTGCCGTCACTTTATACGGTGTCAGATCATTGATTCGCTCTTTCCATACCCGATCCGGTTCTCCCATAGATACCCATACATCCGTGGCAATGACATTCGCTCCTTTTGTGCCTTCCCACACATCGTCTGTCAACGTAATACTTCCGCCACTTTCAGCCGCGTACTCTTCACATTCTTTTACAAGCTCTTCATTTGGAAAATATTTCTTCGGCGCACATGCTACAAAGTGCATTCCCATTTTACTGCATGCAATCATAAGCGAATTCCCCATATTGTAACGGGCATCTCCAAGATACGCGAACTTAATTCCTTCCAATGTTCCAAAATGTTCCCGAATTGTCAGAAGATCTGCCAGCATCTGTGTCGGATGATATTCATTTGTCAGACCATTCCACACCGGAATTCCTGCATATTTGGCAAGTTCTTCCACAATCTCCTGTCCATATCCCCGATATTCAATTCCGTCATACATCCTTCCAAGAACACGGGCTGTATCTTTAATGCTCTCTTTCTTACCAATCTGAGAAACCGTTGGGTCCAGATAAGTACTTCCCATTCCTAAGTCACTGGCAGCAATCTCAAAAGAACATCTTGTTCTTGTACTTGTCTTCTCAAAGATTAATGCAACATTCTTTCCACGGAAATAATCTACCGGAATGCCATTATGTTTCTTCTCTTTCAAATCTGCCGCCAGATCCAGCAAATAAATAATCTCTTCTTTTATAAAATCTTTCAGTGTCAGGAAATTTCTTCCTTTCAGACAGATATCATTCTGTCTGCCTGCAACCTGCTCTACAAATTCCGGAAACTCTTGCTTCTCTCTCTCCTGCATATATGCTTTTTTTACCAACTCTAACAACTCCTCTACTGTATACACTGCATACTTCGGAATCCGCAGAAGCTTTGCACTTGCTTCCAGCATTCCCATATACAATTCCTGATCTCCCCATCCGAACGGCAATTTTAAGATAAAAGCAATCTCCCGCTTCTTAGCTTCCGTCATATGATGGAGTTTTTCCTTATAATAACATTCATTTTCTGATTGTTCAATATAGTAAATCTTTCCCTGAAGTCCATACAGCATCCTTAGTGTGTCGTAATAACCGATTTTCAGATTCTGCCGGCTTCTTTGCTTCTCAAATTCAATGATACTTCCGAGACGTACTCTCGGTGCAACTTCATGTATAATAGCGTCTTCCGGAAGTTTTATCTTCGGTTCTCTTCCTGGCCCGTAAATACGCACTTCAATAATATTGTGATATCCTCTATCAATCAGTGACCCAAGAGGCACATTATTAATTACCCCTCCGTCAATATATTTCTTACCATGAAGCTTTTCATTCTTAAACCCAAGAAGATAAGCGCTTGCCAGAAGAAAATCTTCCAGCTGTCCTTCCGGAATATCGCGAATACTCAGATCTAACTCTTTCAGATCCGTCAGCGAAAATGTCAGCAGACAAAATTCCATCCCGGATTCTCTAATCTTCTTTTCATCGACAATATCATGGATCAAATTCTTCAGCGGAGTAATATCTACTCCGCCTTCTTTCAGTGTCTTTTTCATTTCCGAAATAAATTCTGAAAAATTAATCTCTCTGTCAAACAATCTCTGCATCCATTCGTCATCCACATCCATTACTTGAGAGAAACGGATTTCCTTCCAGATATTTTCCGCCAGTTCAAGGTCTCCCATACATATCATAGCTCCATTCAGCGCTCCTACCGATGTTCCTGCCACAGCACAAACCTTTACTCCCGCTTCCCGCAGAGCTTTCCACGCACCAATCTGATACGCTCCTCTTGCACCGCCGCCGTCAAATACAAGCCCATATTCTTTCGTAAGATCAATCACTGGTTTCATATATAATCTCCTCCTCGAACTGCTTCGATATATAATTACAGAAGGAAGAGCACACCTTTGGCATGTTCTTCCCTCTCATCTTCCTAATTAGTCTTCTTCTCTCGCAATCTCTGCAATGGACTGTACAAGTCCTGCAATGCCCTGGATCTCGGACGGAATGATAATCTTCGTTGCCTTTCCGTCTGCAGCCTTTGCAAATGCTTCCAGGCTCTTCATCGTCAATACAGCTTCATCTGCTCCTGCTTCCTTCAGGAAACGGATACCATCCGCATTCGCCTGCTGCACTTTCAAGATTGCTTCCGCCTCACCTTCTGCTTCCTTAATCATCTTCTCTTTCTCAGCTTCAGCTCTTAAAATAGCAGCCTGTTTCTCAGCCTCAGCGTCCAGAATCGCAGATTCCTTATGTCCCTCTGCCACAAGGATTGTAGACTTTTTTTCACCTTCCGCACGGAGAATCGCTTCTCTTCGTTCACGCTCTGCCTTCATCTGTTTCTCCATCGCGTCGCGGATTGCAGACGGCGGAATAATATTCTTCAGCTCAACACGGTTTACCTTAATTCCCCACGGATCGGTTGCAACATCCAGCGATGCCCGCATCTTCGTGTTGATCGTCTCTCTCGAAGTCAATGTCTGATCCAGTTCCAGATCACCGATAATGTTACGAAGTGTCGTAGCCGTCAGATTCTCAATCGCCATAATCGGGTTCGCAACTCCATAACAGAACAGCTTCGGATCTGTAATCTGATAAAATACAACCGTATCAATCTGCATTGTAACATTATCTTTCGTAATAACCGGCTGTGGTGGAAAATCAACAACCTGTTCCTTCAGATCCACTTTTCGTGCCACTCGTTCCAGAATCGGGATTTTAAAATGCACTCCCACATTCCATGTCGCCTGATAAGCGCCCAATCTCTCAATAACCAGAGCCTGTGCCTGCTGAACAATCTTTACACAGGAAACAAGCAACAGCACAATTATCACTAAAAACATAATTCCAATTATTTTCATAAAGATCCCCATATACTACCTCACTTTCTCTTTGACAACTAATTTTACACCTTCTACTCTTAGAACTTCTACAGTAGCTCCCTCTGAAATGATCTTATCATCTGTCTCTGTTTTTGCAGACCATTCCATTCCGTTTAATTCTACTCTTCCCTTTGCATAGAGTGAATTAATGGCTTCTGTCACTATCCCTTCCTGACCAACAACACTCTCCACATTCGTCTTCGTCCTGTCACCGTTAAAGTGCTTCAACGCGATCGGTCTCGTCAGTACAAGAAGTATGATCGATACTGCAAAAAAGAGGATTACCTGACCGACCAGTCCCACTCCAAAAAATGAGGCAAGACACGCTACAAGAGCTCCACCGGCAAACCAGATTGTCGTAAGTCCGAGCGTCACAATCTCGATTATTAACAATACAATAATAATCGCCAGCCAAATCATCGGATTCATATGCATCCTCCTCTCTCTTGAATCTTTTCTTCATCTTACTATATTCTCAATAAACTTACAACAGTGTTTAAAAATTTAAGAATTCTGTAAAATCATTTCTTTTTCATAATAATTTTTAATATTCTCTGCACATATGCCTTCGGCAAAAAAGTCTTCGGCAATCCCGAATAACCATATATATCATAGAAAAAATAAGAAAGCCTGCGATACCGCCAAGTGCATTATTAAAAATATCGTCAAGCTCAAACAAGCCTCTTGTCGTATAATACTGCATTCCTTCAATAAACACTGTAAATGCAAGATCACAGAAAAAAAATACAACAAAATTCCTTGTCCACCTAAGCAAAAGAGGAACTAATATGCCAAACGGAACAAGCATCACAATATTACATACATTCTCTACAATCCTAATCTTACTTCCAGTCTCAAAATATTCACGGTAAGACCAGAAAAGCTCCAGATTCACCCGATGTACTCCGCTTGGTGTCCGATTATAGAGTGTTACTCCTGCAACACAGCCCATATAAACACCGAGAAGCATACAAACACCGATCCCTCTAAAACTCAAATACTTCCATTGTGTAATCGTATATATCAATAAAAAGAAAATCGCGGATGCAATCATGACCAGACATACTTTCGTCCAGTCAAATTGAAACATCCGCGCCAGATAATTTTTATAATCTCCTGCTGTGATAAAGTCCAAATCAGATACTCCCTTTCTGTTTATCAGCTCTGCTCTCCGGCAGACATTTCATTTCTCGAAGATAGTCTCCCCATTTCCCCGGAAATTACCCTAATTATAAAGTAGGAGTATCATTTTGACAAATTATTTTTTTCTTAAGTTTAATGGAACCAGTGGCCTCCAATCTGTATTCCATAGTTACCGTATCCAAAATACAATGCATCTCCAACCGGATTCACTCCCGCGAGTGCATCTGTCGCCGCCTGACGACAGCTCTCCGTTGTTTTTCCGCTAGCCAGTACCCTATCTAGTTTCCCAGTAATAGCCGGTCCAAACTGACCACTATCATAAATAACATCTGTAATAGAGTTCGGAAATGTTCCGCTGGCCACTCGATTTAAAACAACCGCACCTACAGCAATCTGACCTTCATACGGTTCTCCGCCTGCCTCACAATAAATCAGCGCTGCCAGAAGTTCTTTCTCACTTTCTGCCACTGCTGCCGCCTTTGCAGCCGCTGCCTCTTCTGCCGCTTTTCTAGCTGCTTCCTCTGCTTCCAGACGAGCCTTTTCTGCTGCAGCTTTTTCTGCCTCAAGCCTCGCCTTTTCTTTCGCTACTCTTTCTGCCTCCAGGCGTGCTTCCTCTTCCCGCTTTTCTTCCTGTAAATGTTTGCTCGTTTCCGTCGCCCACACCTCGAATGAAAGTGCTTCCAATGGACTTTCCTGCTGCAATGCTCTTTTCTCCTGAGTTTCTGCCGCTGCTCCGGAGAATCCTGCCAGAACAAGACTAAACGCCACCGCTGCTCCACAGGAAATTATTTTTACTTTTTCAAATTTCATTTTGATATCCTCCAATATGTTTTGAAACAAATTTCGAATTATTAATAAGATTATACACACTTATTTTAATTTTATTACATTTATTACAAATTTGTTACATCTTATTGCCCGGATATCTTAACACTATTTTATTTCTTTGTCAAATCTCTTCTTCGCTGCCGACAAGCCTCATACATTAAGACAGACGCTGCCACAGCGGCATTAAGAGACTCTACCTTTCCATACATTGGTATTTTTATTTTCTTTTCTGCGGCATGCGCTACCTCTTCACGCAGTCCATTTCCTTCATTTCCGATAAGAAATGCCGCCGCCTCACAAAAATCTTCCTCATCATAAAAATGCTGTCCTTCCAAATGAGCCGCATAAGTTACAATTCCGCATTTTTTTAATTCCGCCAATACAGCCGGAAGATCTTCTACATATACGAAAGGCATCCGATAAATCGCCCCCATTGTCGAGCGGATTACTTTCGGATTATACATATCTACACAATCTTTACTGAGAATAATGCCTGTCGCACCTGCCCCCTCCGCAGTTCTCATAATCGTCCCAAGATTTCCTGGATCCTGAAGATTATCAAGCACCATCAAAAACGGAGTCTTTTCCTGTTTCAAAATATCTTCCAATGTTGTCTCACTTCTCTTCACAAGATAAAGAGCTCCTTGTGGTGTCTGCGTATCTGAGACATGGCGAAAAACCTGATCAGATAAAATTTCCATTGGAACTCCGGCAAGATCCAGTTCATTCTTTCTCTTCTCATAAAAACTTTCCGATAGATACAATTTTTCCAAACGCTCTTTTGGTGTTTCCTTGAGCATCCGTATCCCCTCTGCCAGAAATATCCCTCTCTCTTCTCTGGCTTTTGCCTTCTTCTGCAGCTGAATCAACTGTTTCACTTGTGCATTTCCTGTACTTGTTATCATATTTTCAAATCTCCCTAACTCTCACGGAATTTTTGTAATACCTCTTCCGCACCTACCATAATTAATTCACAATCTTTCGGCAGCGGCTTACAAGGATCAACCGTAATACTGACTGTACGCCCAATCCGGTAACCAATTACATTGACGCCGTATTTTTCCCGGATTTTTAATTCTACAAGACTCTTTCCAATCCACCCATCAGGAATAGCCAGCTCAACCATGCTATACTCATCCGAAAGATTAATCCAGTCCCGAACTTTTGTAGAAATAAGACGTCTCGCCACCCGGATTCCCATTTCCTTTTCCGGAAAGATTACCGCATCTGCACCCACTTTTTTCAAAATATTCTCATGTAAACGACTATTGACTTTTGCCAATACATACGGCACTCCAATCTCCTTTAAGATAATCGTTGCAAGAATGCTCGCCTCAAGCTGCTCCGCTGCCGCAATCACAGCACCATCCAGATTCCTTGCTCCGAGAGAGCGAAGCGTTTCTTCTTCCTCAATATCAGCACACATTGCGTAGCTGACTTTATCCGCAATTGCCTCTACTTTTTCTTCTGATTTATCTACTACAATTACATTACATCCCATTTCTTCGAGTGTCAGCGCAACACTGGCTCCAAAACTCCCTAGTCCTAATACAAGATATTCTCTCATAGCATAACTCCTCTCTGCTGTCTGTCCTTATTTACCGTTTCAAAACACTTCTCTATCCTACCATAATCCGTCGTTCCGGAAGCTTTCTCGCTTTCTTTCCGATATCCTGACGTGATACAAAGGCAAGCACTACTGTTACCGGTCCAAGCCTTCCAATATACATCAAAAACATAATGACACATTTGCTAAAATCAGAAAGCATCGGTGTAATCCCTGTACTTAGTCCAACCGTACCAATCGCAGATGTTGTTTCATAAATGATATCTCCAAGAGCCATCGCAGGCTCTGCTGCCGCTACAAGAATGGTACCTCCCAGAAGCGCAAGCACCGCAACCATCACAATTGATGCTCCTGTACGGACATTTTCGGCGGCAATCTTTCTTCCGAAGCACTCCGTATCTTTTCCTCCTCGCAGTACGGCAACACAGGAAAAGAGAAGCATCCCGGCAGTTGTTGTTTTAATACCGCCCGCTGTTCCCCCCGGAGATCCTCCGATGAACATCAAAATACATGAAAATAAAATCGTTGCATCTCGAAAACCGCCCTGTGCAACTGTTGCAAATCCAGCTGTTCTAGTAGACACGGCATGAAAAAAAGATGCCAGCAGTTTGTCTCCGTTTGACATTGCGCCAATGGTATCCGCATTAGAATACTCGAGGCAAAAAATCCCAATCCCTCCTGCTGCAATAAGGATTCCGGTAATCACGAGTGTCATTTTCGTCTGCAGAGACATTTGCCTGAAAATTCTTCCCGGCGTTCTCTGATATGTCTCCCGGATCTTCAGCACATGAAGAATATCACTCCAGACAGTAAAACCCAATCCTCCGCTGATAATCAGTGCCATTGTCACAAGATTGATAACGGGATCTGTCACATATCCGGCAAGACTGCTGTCTCCAAGAATATCAATTCCCGCATTACAAAACGCCGAGATCGAATGAAAAATGGAATACCAGATTCCTTTCCCAATCCCATATAGCGGAACAAAACGAATTGCATAGCCAATTGCTCCCATCACTTCCACTACCAAAGTAACTTTCAATACCCAGCGAATCAGACGAACCATTCCTGAAAGCGTATCCATATTATAAGTTTGCTGTATATAAATGCGCTGCCGCAATGTAATCCGTTTTCCAAGCAGCATAAAAAAGACCGTCATACATACAATAATTCCAAGACCTCCTACTTGAATTAAAATCAGTAGAATTACTTTCCCAAATAATGTAAACTGAGCTGCCGGAACGATTGTTACAAGTCCTGTCACACATACCGCTGATACGGATGTGAAAAAAGCATCAATAAATGCAATCGGTTGCTGATTGCTGACCGGAAGCCATAGCAAAACTGCCCCTGCCAGGATAATTCCTAAAAATCCAGATACAAGCAGCTGCATCGTAGAAATATGAGATTGTCTTAATTTTTTATAATGAAATTTCATTGCATGTCCTCTATTCTGCACTTTTATTTACAATAATAATACCAACACTTACCATAATTAATGCAATTACTGTCTGCCAGGATAAAATATTTTCCCCAAGAAATAATGCTGAAAGCGCTACTCCAAATACCGGTATCGAAAATCCATAAATCGTTACTTTGCCGACAGAATTATATTTTAAAAGCAGACTCCATATACTGAATGCAACTGTAGATAACAACGCCATATATCCAAGCAACAATGACGATTTCCATGTAAATCCGGTTACACTTCCGCCGGATACTATACCGGAGATCACAAGGAGCGCACCTCCGATCAAAAGCTGGTATGCTGTAATCGTTACCGGAGATTCTCTGTCAGAAATCATTTTCAACGTGACAGAACTAATTCCATAACATAATGCACTCATAAAAATCATTCCCTCTCCAAGAAGATGAAATCCATCTCCCCACGCTCCCGGCGACAAATTAATCACTATCACACCTGCAAACCCGATCGCACAGCCCACAGCCTTTTTCCATGTAATCTTTTCAGTCCGGATTAACACTGCTGCCGCAATAATAGAAATAAACGCATTTGACGCATTGATAACAGATCCCTTCGCTCCTGTTGTATTTGCCAGTCCAACGTAAAAGAAAAAATATTGCATTGCAGTCTGAAGAACTCCCTGTGCCGCAACATATTTTACGGAAGCACGTTTTACCGTTAATAATTTTCTCTCCATTACACTTCCTATTACAAATGTAAATATCCCTGCCAGAAAAAATCTATATCCTGCAAATAGAATCTGACTTCCAACATCTTGAATATGCAGTAATTCATATCCGATTTTCACGCATGGGAATGCACTTCCCCACAGCGCACAACATAACAATGCCAAAAGGCATACCGTCATTGGTTTTTGTAATTTTTCTTCCATAATTTTTCTCCCTGTTCTTCCTTTGACTCATTAGTATAGCACTTTTCTATGTGTGAAGATAGTAGTAATTTGTACATAAAAAAGTCTGGCAACCCCTACAGGGATTTACCAGACTTTTTATGCTAAAAGCAGTTTCTTCTTTATTTCACTTCAAAAACATATTTGTCCAGACGTTCAAACGCTTCTTTTACTCTGCTCAACGGTAATGCGAGGTTCATACGGATTGCATTTGCACCGTGGAATGCTCTTCCATCCTGCCATGCAACTCCTACATCCCATCCAGCTTTCAGAAGATCATCTACTGTCTTTCCTGTCTTCTGGCACCATTCTGTGCAATCTAAGAATAACATATAAGTACCTTGTGGTTTTGTCAGTTTCACACCTTCATAATTCTCTACGATATGATTGTATGCATAGTTTACATTTTCACTTAATGTCTGACAAAGTTCATTTACCCATACCTCGCCTTCTTCACTGTAAGCTCCTACAAGTGCATGCATAGACACAACATTCATAGAATTATAATGGCATTTGCTGCTGCTTGCTCTTACAAGATCACGAAGATATTCATTATAAATAATATGATAACTTCCAACTAATCCTGCAAGACTGAATGTCTTACTTGGTGCATACAGAGAAATGGTGCGGTTCTTTGCATCTTCGCTGATAGAAGAAAGCGGAGTATGATGATTGTCTTCTAAAATGATATCAGACCAGATCTCATCAGAAATCACAACACAGTTATTGTTCTTATAAACTTCCATTGCTTTTTCAAGTTCTTCACGCTCCCAAACTCTTCCGCATGGATTGTGAGGATTGCAGAATACAGCCACATGAATATGGTTCTCTTTTAACTTGCGGTCCATATCTTCATAATCCATTCTCCATACGCCATCCGCATCCTGAACTAATGGGCTGTGAACAATTTTATAACCTCCACTAATAATACTGCTTGTAAATCCAACATAAGTAGGGCTGTGGAGCAATACACTGTCTCCTGGCTGTAAGAATGCTCTCAGCGCGGACATCAGACCTCCTAAAACACCATTTTCATAACCAATGCATTCTGCTGTAAGTCCTTCTGCATGGTTACGCTTTGTCTGCCAGTTGATAATTGCGTTGTTATACGCGTCTGATGTCATAAAATAACCAAAAGACGGGTGCTGGATTCGTTCTGTCATAGCTTTGATAATCGGTGGTGCTGTTGGGAAGTTCATATCTGCAATCCACATCGGAATAACATCAAATCCCTCTTTTGGACGCTCTGGAGCAAATCCAGGCATTTTTCCAAGTCCATCAACAGCAATTGCATCTTTTCCTTCTCGGTCTAAAATAGTAGTAAAATCGTATTTCATTGTTATTCTCCTGCTTTTTTATTAAATGATTTTGTAGCAATAATTCTGGATAAAAATTGTTTTGTTCGTTCTTCTTTTGGATGATTAAATATTTCATTCGGTGTTCCTTCTTCTACAACAACTCCTCCGTCCATAAATACCACTTTATCTGCAATATCCTGTGCAAAACTAAGTTCATGCGTAACAACCAGCATTGTAATTCCTCGCTTTGCAACACTCTTCATTACCTCTAATGTTTCATTGATTAATTCCGGATCTAATGCTGAAGTAGGTTCATCAAAAAGAATTACTTCCGGCTCCATCGCAATTGCTCTTGCTATTCCTACACGCTGCTGCTGTCCACCAGAAAGTTGAGATGGATAATTATTTAAACGATCTTCCATTTTTACCCATGCAAGGGCTTCTTCTGCCTTCGCTCTTGCATCTTTTTTAGACATTTTCTTTACAACCACAAGTCCGTGCATTACATTTTCCAAAGCTGTTTTATTGGCAAACAAATTATAGTTTTGAAATACAAATCCTACTTTTTTACGAATTTCTCTAATTTCTTTTTTAGATACCTTCGAAAAGTCTACAGTTGTATCCCCAACAGTTAAAGTACCGCTGTCAGCATGCTCGAGAAAATTAATACACCTTAACATGGTTGTTTTTCCAGAACCACTTGGACCAAGTACCACGACAACTTCATGCGGCTGAACTGAAAGTGAAACATCTTTCAATATTTCTAAATCATCAAAACTTTTTTTAATATTTTTTATCTCAATCATTTTATATTGCTTCCTTCCATCAAATTCACCACATAATTTACAGTAGCTTTTACTCCCATATCTAAAACATTTTCATCTACATCAAAACGTTCATTATGGTGTTCTGCACCACTTCCATAGTCGAAATTTCTAATCCCTAAAAGAGCAAGCACTCCAGGATATTCTTGTAAATATTTTCCAAAACTCTCCGATGCATACCAACGTTGAAAAACATCTGGTACCGCTTCGTCTCCATAAATCTCTTTAACTGCTTTTTTAGCTAATTTTGCACATGCAACATCATTAATAACAGGGATTCCGACTTCTCCCGCCATTTTACTATAATCAACTTGACAATTATGCATTGCCGCAGTATGTTCAGCTACTTTAATAACAATATCTCTTGCTTTCATTCCTTCTTCACGATCAAAAAAACGCATAGAACCACTAATATAAGCTTCTTCTGGGAAAATATTAAATGATTCTCCACCTCTAATAGAAGTTAATCCAAATGTTACTGTTTTTTCAACATTCAATTGGTTCACAAACGCTCCCGGAATATTAGCCGCAATCGCTGCCGCTGCAAACACGGGATTAATCGAAAGATCTGGTCTAGACCCATGTCCGCCTTTTCCTTTTATCGTTAATTCCAATGGTGCAAAACCAGCCATGCAAGGTCCTTCACAAATACCTATTTTTCCTGACTCTAAAGCTGAATATACATGAATTGCCCATGCTGTATCAACTCTTTTTTTACTCAGTGCTTCTAAAATTTGTCGGTGGCTTGTCCCAACCTCTTCTCCTGCTTCAAAACAAAAATAAATCACTCCATTAAGTTCTTCTTTCATAGAACACAAGACTTCCATGCTGCCAAGAAGCATCGCACAATGAGCATCATGACCACAAGCATGACATGTATTTTCCTGCTCAGATATACATGTACGCGTTTGACAAAGATTTTGCTGGTTCTCCTTTATTGGAAGCGCATCTATATCTGCCCGAAGAACTATGTGAGGTCCTTGTTTTCCTGTATCCAAGGTGGCTATAAGCGCCGTTTCTGTTACTTCTTCAAACTGTAAGTGTAACCTCTTTACTATTTTTAAAATATATTCCTTTGTTTTGAATTCTTTTCCACCTAGTTCGGCAAATGTATGGATTTTTCTGCGATGCTCTATTACGGATTGTTTCACATCATCTGCATGATTGATAAGATTTATTAATTCCATTTCATTATCCTTTCTACTATCTCATTGCCATCTGCTTAACACTCTTTGAAAAAGACTTTTCCAATGATTTTCCAATTTTTTCAATAATAACACCAAGTACCCAGAATACAATTGCCGCAGCAAGATACGCTTCTAAAAAACAATATGCGTCTGTTGCAGCATCTGTCGCACCTTTTAAAATATCACTAACTCCCATAACATTTACTAATGCAGTTGTTTTCATTAATGATAATGTACTATTTGTTAACATCGGAATAATAACTCTAAACATCTGCGGGAGGATGATATCACGAAATGTTTGAAAGGATGTCATTCCTATCGCATATCCCGCCTCAAATTGTCCGCGCGGAATTGCCATCAAACCGCTTCGTAAAACTTCGGAAATCCCCGGCAAGCAAACAATACAAAGCGCAACAATCGCAATATAGATTAAATTCACATCTCGGATTGTAATTTTTAAATGTAATGCTTTAATTACATCATTAAATGTATTTGTATAAACCATAATACAAATCAAAAGAATTAAGTTTGCAGGAAATGCCTTACAAAGTGCAATTACCACATCCAAAATAGGTGCAATAACAGGTACACGATATGTTCTGATTAACGCAATCCCCATTCCTATAATCAGACAAATAAATAGTGTTGCAAAACACATTAATAAGTTTTGCGGAACCTTAGAAATTGCAGCCTGCAAACAAAGAATAAAATATTTTCCTTGAATCATCTCGCACCCTGCCTCCGTCTTTTTCCATATACTTCTCGTTGTCCAAAGGCTAATCGTTTATTCACATATCTAAAAATCGCTTCTAGTGCAAGGCTGATAATTGCAAATACGATTGCACAACATATATATCCTTCTAGCATATGTCCTCTTGATACGCTAATATTTCTTGCCTTTCCTACCATATCAATTACGTTCACCATATATGCAAGTGCTGTTGCCTGGAATAATCCAATAAACATATTTCCTAACATTGGCAATGAAATCTTCAAAGCCTGCGGGACAATAATATCCCGCATTGTCTGAAATTCTGACATTCCAACCGCATAACCTGCTTCCATCTGTCCAGATGGTACCGCTAAAATAGATGAACGGATTGTTTCTGATAAGAATGCCGAAATATTGATACTATACGCAATAAATACGAATATAACCGGATTCCACTCATATGCATCAATTCCGAATTTGGCCATAAGTAGTGGAATACCAAAATAAACAACAAACATCTGTGTAATGACTGGCGTACAACGTACATATGATACATAGACTGTAAGAAACTGCTCTAAAACCGGAATTTTCTTTAATCTCGCAATTGCAATCAGAAAACCAAATATAAAACTAATTACAAATGGTACAAGCACCAGTTCCAATGTCACTGGAAATTTTTCTATAATATCCGGAAAATATTCAACTACATATTTCCATGAAAACATCTCCGTCTCCTCGTCTTTCTAAACAATGACTTTATCTTCTATTCCGGTTTTACTGAATAATCTCCATTAAACCATTTCATGCAGAGTTCTTTGATTACCCCTTCTTCTCGAAGCTCTTTAATCGCAGCATCAAAGTCAGCCTGAAGATCATCATTTCCCTTTTTCAGAAGTGCATATGTACCACAATCTGCATCATCACCTAATAAACTCACAGTACTCATTTCTATTTCTGCCTCTGGATATCTGTCAAAAAATCTTGTCTGGCAATCAAACACTGTATGCGTATATGCATCATAAAGACCATTTTCAATACCAGAAAGAATACTTTCATCATTTGGCATTGTCTCTTGCAAAACAATCGGATTATCTGGATGCTCTTCATTGAATGCAACTAATGCTTTACCAATATTATCATTTCCGGAATTTGCCAATGTTTTGCCAGCAAGACTTTCCATATCTGAAATATCTGTACGTCCTTTTTTGAATACAAGGCGATAATCTCCAAAATACATTAATGACTCTGATGAAACATTATATTTTTCAGCACGGTCTTTATTGTAAGCCATATGGTGCGATACAATATCATATTTACCAGTTTCAAGTCCTCCAAATAAATTGTCCCATGAATCGCAAACTACTT
The DNA here is from genome assembly GCA_018365895.1 of Lachnospiraceae bacterium. Next base: position 28,637 of record JAGZJD010000004.1, read on the forward strand.
TAACCTCATACTTATCAGCTATTTTCTTGCCCACTTCTTGAAACAAGTCATATTCATAACCTGATGGTTTTTCATTTTCATCAAGATAGCAGAATGGTTTGTAACCATTTCCAATTGCAATTTTAATTTTTTTCTTATCGCCACTTTCTGCCCCTTTATCCTGTTCCTCTGTTTTAGCTGTATTTCCCTCATTAGAATCCTTAGAACCACCACATCCTGCAAGTACTGATACTGCCATAACGCTACACATTAATAATGCTAATACTTTTTTCTTCATCTTATCTCTTATCCTCCTGTATATTTGTAATTAGTTTATCTTATTATTATTTTGTAATCACTTATTCCGGAACAACAGAATAATCAGCGTCAAACCATTTCATACTAATCTCTTTAATAGCTCCATCATCTCTAACCGCTTTAATCGCAGCATCAAAATCTTTCTGAAATTCATCATTTCCCTTTTTCAATAGTGCATATGTTCCACAGTCAGCATCATCATCTACAACACTTACTTTACTCATTTCAATATCTGCCTCTGGATATTTGTCTAAAAATCGTGTTTGCAAATCAAAAACAGGTGCTATATAAGCGTCATATAAATCATTTTCAATTCCAGCAATCATACTTTCATCAGATGGAACGGTTTCCTGCAGAATAATCGGGTTATCCTGATGTTCTTCATTATATGCCAAAAACTTTTTGCCCATATTATCATGATCACCATTTGCCAAATTCATTCCTGCAAGACTTTCCAAATCTGTAATGTCTGTACGTCCTTTTTTGTGAATCGCTCTATATTCGCCAAAATACATCAATGATTCTGCAGAAACATTATATTTTTCTGCTCTCTGTGGATTAGATGCCAAATGATGAGAGACAACATCATACTTTCCTGTTTCCAAACCTGTAAATAAATTATCCCATGAATCACAAACAACTTCTACATCGTACTTATCAGACATTTTCTCAGCCACTTTTTCGAATACTTCATATTCATATCCAGCTGGTTTCTCAGACTCATCTAAATAACAAAAAGGTTTATAACCATTTCCAATTGCAATGGTTACTTTTTGTTTTTCATCAGAATCTTCTTTTTTTTCTGTTTGAGTTTCTGTTTTTGCATTATCCGACTCTTTTTTGTTACTACATCCTATTAAGCTAGAAGCAGCAAGAATTCCACACATTAATAATGCTAATACTTTCTTCTTCATTCTATTCTCTTATCCTCCTGTATAAAATATAATTGATGTAATTCTACCCCCCCCTACTATTTTGTCTAATTTGTATTTTTTATATATATTGCTATTTATAACTTTCCTCTATTTCCATTAATAAATTGTAATAAACAAACAAAAAACCAACAGTTTTACAGGCATTTTAGCCTATTTTACTGTTGGTTTTTCCTATCCTAATCTCATTTCAAAATTCTCTATTATATTTTTTCATAATGATAAATTGTTTTATTATACCTTGAATCGATATCCCACACCCCAGATTGTTTCAATGTATTGCGGATTTGAGGTGTCAAACTCAATTTTCTCTCGAATCTTCTTGATATGAACTGTTACTGTCGCAATATCTCCGATAGATTCCATATCCCAGATTTCGCTGAACAATTCGTCTTTCTTATACACATGGTTTGGGTGACTTGCAAGAAATGCCAGCAGATCGAATTCTTTTGTGGTAAATGTCTTCTCTTCACCATTTACCCATACTCTTCTTGCTGTTGTATCAATCTTAAGCCCACGGATTTCAATGATTTTATTTTCCTGTGCATTACTTCCAATCAACCGTTCATAACGAGCTAAATGTGCTTTTACACGCGCTACAAGCTCACTCGGGCTAAATGGTTTTGTCATATAGTCATCTGCTCCAAGCCCAAGTCCACGAATCTTATCAATATCATCTTTCTTGGCTGATACCATAATGATTGGAGTATTCTTCTTATTTCGAATCTCTTTACAGATTTCAAATCCATCCACACCTGGAAGCATCAGGTCAAGAATGAACAGATCATAGTCTTTATTTAACGCCTGATGTAATCCTGCGCTTCCGTCATTCATCACCTCAACCTCAAAGCCGCTCAACTCCAGGTAGTCTTTTTCCAGCTCTGCAATTGCTTCTTCATCTTCAATTATTAATATCCTACTCATTTGCAGGTACCTCCTGATATTTTCTTATTACGAAATACATTGTCGTTCCGGTTCCTTCCTTACTTGTCGCCCAGATCTTTCCACCGTGCTCCTCCACAATCTTCTTCACGATCGACAGTCCGATTCCGCTGCCTCCTTTTGAAGAATTCCGTGACGCATCCGTTCGGTAGAAACGATCAAAAATATTTGGAAGCTCCTTTGCGCCGATGCCTTTTCCATTATCTTCAAGCTCAACCTGAATGAAATCTCCTACATCTTTAATCCTCAAATTGATAATTGCCTGTTCTTTATCCATATATTTCAGTGAATTTGAAATAATATTATTGATTACTCTCTTTAACTGCTCTGCATCTGCAATGATCTTAACACTGCTGTCCACATAATTAAAATAAGTAAAACCTACTCCTTTTGCGCTAAGTTCTAATTGAAGATCCTCTGCACAGTCATCAAAATAATCTGCCACAAGAAGTGTTGCAAAATTATATGGAATTCGATTCGTATCAATCTTTGAATACAATGTCAGCTCATTAATCAGTCTCTCCATCTCTGTTGCTTTATTGTAGATCGTCCGAACATATTTATTCATCTTTTCAGGTGTATCGGCAACTCCATCAATAATTCCTTCTGCATAACCTTTAATTGCTGTAATCGGAGTTTTCAGATCATGAGAAATATTACTGATCAGCTCTTTATTCTCTTGGTCAAATTTCAGCTTCTCTTCCGCATTATCCTGAAGTCTTTTTCTCATTTCTTCAAAGTTCTGGCACAGACTTCCAAGCTCATCGTCTGTCTCCGGTTCCAATTCAAAATCCAGATTACCTTCTTTGATATTATTTGCAGCATCCTGCATCTTTGCGATCGGCTGTGAAATCCCCCGGTAGATCCATATAATCATCAGTGATGCCGTCAGCACAAGTGTCAGAATCACTGCCATCAGAATATCAATCAGGAATTCCTTCACTTCCGGCATAACTTCTCCTACATCAGTCACAATAAACGCACTTCCCTTAGATCCGTCACTGTACTTAAAGTCTACCTGCTTTAATAATACCGGAAGCTCCCCTCCAAGATAAACTCCATTTTCAGAACCGGATGTATCTGAATTATATGCCGGAAGTTTGTCTATTACCCTTGTTGTTCCTTCCAGTTCTTCCCCAAGAAATACAATTGTATCTGCTTTTCTTACAAGAAGATATGAATTTTTCTTTAAAAGCTGTTTATTAAATGTTTCCAGATATGTGGCGTCTTCAAGTTGTGCCGGCGTACACCTTGCAACGTCCGTCAGTTCATGATAAGAGGCTTCTGTCAGCCTGTTAAATATCTGAGTTGGATTAGAAAATGTCTCGTAGGTTGTCCCTGTAATTCCATATGTTTTCTCAATTGCTTTAATCTGGTATTGTCCAAATCCTACAATTGCCAGTGATGTCAAAAAAACCGGAAGTGTAATGACTGTAATAAATGCTATGATCAGCCTCATTTTCAGCTTCATACATCTACATCCTTTCACTTTGTTTTTCTTTCTTATCATACCATAAGTTTGCTGACAATTCACGAAAGCACACATAAACATTTATAAATTTTTCATAAAAAACGGAGACACTGCTGCTGCAATATCTCCGCTTAATTGTTCTGCTATTTTTCTTTTTATAAATAACTCTTCAGTGTTTCCACTTTATCTAATTTCTCCCACGGAAGATCCAGATCGTTGCGTCCGAAATGTCCGTAAGCTGCTGTCTGTTTGTAGATCGGACGGCGCAGATCTAACATTTTGATAATTCCTGCCGGACGAAGATCAAAGTTCTCTCTGACAATCTCAACTAATTTAGATTCTGCAATCTTACCTGTACCAAATGTATCGATCATAATTGATGTCGGATGTGCAACACCAATTGCATAGGAAAGCTGGATCTCACATTTCTTTGCAATACCTGCTGCCACGATATTTTTGGCAACATAACGCGCTGCATAAGCTGCTGAACGGTCTACCTTTGTACAGTCTTTTCCGGAGAAAGCACCACCACCGTGACGAGCTGTTCCACCGTAAGTATCAACAATAATCTTGCGTCCTGTCAGTCCGCTGTCACCGTGAGGTCCACCGATTACGAAACGTCCTGTCGGGTTGATGAAGAATTTTGTCTTCTCATCAATCATCTCTGCCGGAAGGATCGGCTCAAATACATGTTTCTTAATATCGGCATGAATCTGCTCCTGTGTAATATCCGGATCGTGCTGTGTAGAAAGTACAACAGCATCCAGACGGCACGGAACACCTTCTTCATCATATTCTACTGTAACCTGTGATTTTCCATCTGGTCTCAGATATGGAAGTGTACCGTTCTTTCTTACTTCTGTCAGTCTTCTTGATAACTTATGTGCAAGAGAGATCGGATATGGCATATATTCCTCTGTCTCGTCACATGCGTAACCAAACATCATTCCCTGGTCTCCGGCTCCGATTGCGTCCAGCTCTTCATCTGTCATTGTATGCTCTTTTGCTTCGAGCGCCTTATCTACTCCAAGAGCGATATCTTCTGACTGCTCATCGATCATTGTGATGACACCACAGTTATCTGCATCAAATCCGAATTTTCCTCGTGTATATCCGATTTCGCGAACTGTTTCACGCACAATTTTCTGGATATCTACGTAAGCATTCGTTGTAATCTCTCCCATAACCATAACCATACCTGTTGTTGTTGCTGTCTCGCATGCAACACGGCTCATTGGGTCCTGTTCCATTAATGCATCCAGGATCGCATCTGAAATTGCGTCACACATTTTATCCGGATGTCCTTCTGTTACTGATTCTGATGTAAATAATCTTCTTTCCATCTTAAAGTCCTTTCTTACTATCATACATCGAAAAAACAGCCCGAATAATCGGACTGTTTCTCTATCTTAAACAATCCTCTTATTGTTCGATCACTCGCTCAGGCTGGCACCTTCCTCGATATTTGAGGGGTTGCCGTGGCTTCACAGATCCTTTGTATCTCCACCACTCTGAATAAAAGGCTATTTCTTCTATTTTCATTTGCTGCACGATATACATTATACCGTTTCCCCGGAAATGTCAAGCAATTTTTTCACTTTCCTCCGGTATTTACTTAATGCTTTCCTAGCTGACTTTCAGCTTAAATTTCTTAATGTCTTTCTCCGTCTCTACTTTCTCGATCAAACCGCCAAGACGTCTGATCTTCTCTTCAAAGCATTCATATCCTCTCTGGATATAAACAATATCGTCTACGATCGTAATTCCATCTGCCACAAGTCCGGCAATACAAAGCGCCGCACCGGCTCTCAGATCCGGAGCACTTACTCTCGCACCAGAGAATCTCTCTACGCCTTCAATCGTTGCAGAATTTCCCTCTACTTTAGAGACACCGCCCATACGAGCCAGCTCATCCAGGTATTTGAAACGATTTTCAAAAATACTCTCTGTAATCGTACTTGTCCCTTCTGACAGAGATAACAGTACTCCCATCTGCGGCTGCATATCTGTCGGGAAGCCCGGATATGGAAGTGTCTTTACTTGTGTATGTCCCAGACGCTTCTTCGCCACAACTCTTACTGCATCATCAAATTCTTCTACTTCGCATCCAATCTCTACAAGCTTCGCTGTCGTTGCCTCCAGATGCTTTGGAATTACATTCATCACCGTTACATCTCCGCGTGTAGCTGCTGCCGCAAACATAAATGTACCAGCTTCAATCTGATCCGGAATAATAGAATATGATGTTTTATTTAACTTGGAAACCCCTTTGATACGAATTACATCTGTTCCTGCTCCCTTAATATTAGCGCCCATGCTGTTCAGGAAATTGGCAACGTCTACGACATGTGGTTCTTTTGCAACATTCTCCAGAATGGTATTCCCCTCTGCCATCGCTGCTGCCATCATTACATTGATTGTCGCTCCGACACTGACAACATCAAAATATAAATGTGTTCCCTTCAGTCGTTCTGCTTCTGCAAGAATTGAACCATGCTCAATCTCAACCTCTGCTCCAAGAGCACGGAAACCTTTCAGATGCTGATCGATCGGACGACTTCCGATATTACATCCGCCTGGCAGCGCAACTTCTGCTCTCTTGTATTTTCCTAACAAAGCACCCAGCAGATAGTAAGATGCACGAATCTTCTTTATATAGTCATATTCAATCGCAAGATCACTGATCGTACTCCCATTAATCTTAACAGTATGCCTGTCAATTCTCTGCACAGTTGCTCCAATTCCACTGATTGCTTCAAGCAATACATTAATATCATTCACATCCGGAAGGTTATCGATTGTTACTGTCTCATCCGTCATGATCGCTGCCGCGAGAATTGCAAGCGCTGCATTCTTTGCACCGGCAATCTCAACTTCACCAACGAGCGGATTACCACCCTTAATTATATACTGTTCCATATCGCACCTCGATTATCGATTTCTATTTACAGATCCAATTTATTTTTCTAAAATATTATTTGCAAAAATAAAAAAGAAAGCCCCTAAAAGCTTATAATCTTTACTATTATAGCATAAAATACGGATTTGTAAAATATTTTTTATTTTCCAACGCTGCACAGGCCGCTGAGCGTTCGATTCTATTTACTTATTGTGTCAAAAGACGCTTTCAAGTATACGATGATGTTTCTATTTTTCATCTGTACTTCTCCCCGGTTTCGCACATGTTCTTCTTTTATTTTATCACAGCATATTTCTTCCGTAAAGTTGATATTTTCTACAAAACCTTATATTTCGCTTTCGTTTTCCATTAATAATTTTAATTGTTTTAAAAATTTAAACAATATCTAATAAAATTTTCTCCGGCAGTGTCTTTTATCACATCTTCTTTTATATAATTCCTGAAAAAGAAGGACCTGAACCAGTTCCCGCACTAACTGTTCTCTCTCCCTTGCTCCCCCATAATACTGCATCTGTAGTTCTGTTTCTTCTTTTCTATCACTTGTTTGCATTACCTGATTATAAATCCTGCTGCACATCATACGAAGCTGAAGCTGATCCGGATATTCATCATAGATCATACTTCCTTCATACTCCATCCGGTCACATTCTGCCTCTACATAAGGAAGTATCTTTTTTGCCAGATCCGGATACATGCTTTTCATGTACTCAAAGTCTCTTCGATCGATTTTTTCATCATCATATGCAAGGGGCATTGGATAAGTCATATAATATGGTAGACGATATTCCATGTTCTGTACTCCATTTCAGTTTAATATAGTTTACCATATGAAAAATTCTCTAAAATGTGAAAAAAGCTGTCGCTCACAATCTACATTGCAAGCGACAGCTTTCTTTACTTCTATTTAATTGTTATTCAGATTCCAGGTCTCTATGCCTTTTCACTGTAATGATGAGCCTCTTCCAGCATCATATCTTTTACTTTCATCAACCGGATCTGAGAGCTTCGCTCATTCTCATCCAGTTTCATTGTAATGTATTTGATATTTTCCTGTGCCTCCGGAATGATTACATGCTCAAGCGCATTTACACGCCGTCTTGTTTTCTCAATCTCAGATGCCATGAGCTGGCAGGCTTTCTCTACCTCTGCAAGTCTTAACATATCCGGCAGAATATCCGCAAGTGACTTCACCGCTCCGTCAAGATCGCTGGATGTAAATGCAAAACCATATGAATAGATATCATTTGCATCTGCAGTTCTTGTGTGGTATTCCATAACCGGAATATCAACACTCATAACATTTTTATCACTTACTTCCAGATTTACTTCCTGTTTCGGTATCATGAGCGCAGTATTCAGCGTTGCTGCTGACATACCTGCCTTAGCGATTACAAAGTTCTTATTGGCAGAAAGAATCCCGGCCTCTACTTTTTTGCGAAGCTCCATATTCTCACGAACGAGATCAAGGAACTGCCGCATCAGTTCGTCACGTTTATCCTTCAGAAGTTTATGACCTCTTGTAGCTGTGACTAATTTCTTTTTTAATCTTGTCAACTCCATTCGAGTTGGAGTTACCTGGGTAGATGCCAACGATCGTCACCTTCTTTCTAAGTTTCCTTACGGATTATTTTCCGTAATACATATCCAGGAACTTATCATCGATACGTTTCAGCTCACTTCTTGGCAGGATAGAAAGCAATTTCCATCCGATTTCCAGCGTCTCCTCGATCGGACGATCTGTGAAATAACCCTGAGATACATATTCTTTCTCGAATTCATCTGCAAACTTAGCATAGATCAGGTCGATCTCTGTAAGAGCAGCTTCACCGAGGATTACCATTAATTCCTTCGCTTCTTTACCACGCGCATATGCTGCGAATAACTGGTTCATTGTATTGGCATGATCCGCACGAGTTTTTCCTTCTCCGATACCTTTGTCTTTCAGACGTGACAGAGACGGAAGAACGTCGATCGGCGGCTGGATACCTTTACGATAAAGATCACGGCTCAGGATTACCTGTCCCTCTGTAATATATCCTGTTAAGTCAGGGATTGGGTGTGTCTTATCATCTTCAGGCATTGTAAGAATTGGGATCATTGTGATACTTCCCTTCTTACCAACCTGACGGCCTGCACGTTCATACATTGTAGCAAGGTCCGTATACATATATCCCGGATATCCACGACGTCCCGGAACTTCTTTACGAGCTGCTGATACTTCACGGAGTGCATCTGCATAGTTTGTGATATCTGTCAGGATAACAAGTACATGCATATCTTTCTCAAATGCAAGGTATTCTGCTGCTGTTAATGCCATCTTCGGTGTAGCGATACGCTCTACCGCAGGGTCATTTGCCAGGTTCATGAAAAGAACTGTTCTATCGATCGCACCTGTTTCTTTAAAACTTTCTACGAAGAAGTTAGATTCTTCGAATGTGATACCCATAGCAGCAAATACAACGGCGAACGGTTCGTCTGTTCCGCGTACTTTTGCCTGTCTTGCAATCTGAGCTGCCAGGTTAGCATGTGGAAGACCGGAAGCTGAGAAGATCGGAAGTTTCTGTCCACGAACAAGTGTGTTCAGACCATCAATTGCTGATACACCTGTCTGAATGAACTCTTCCGGATAGCTTCTTGCAGCCGGATTCATCGGAAGACCGTTTACGTCCATTCTTGCTTCCGGAAGAATCTCCGGACCATCATCGATCGGACGTCCCAGACCATCGAATACACGGCCAAGCATATCTGCTGATACACCAAGCTCCATGCTTCGTCCGAGGAAACGTACTTTACTGTCGGAAAGGTTGATACCTGTTGAGTTCTCAAATAACTGAACGAGTGCATCACTTCCGTTAATTTCAAGAACACGGCAACGACGTGTTTCGCCGTTGGACAGCTCAATCTCACCTAATTCATCAAATGCTACATCTTCTACGCCGCGTACCAGCATCAGAGGACCGGCAACTTCCTGTATGGTTCTATATTCTTTCGGCATTTAGAAGTCCTCCTTTCCAAGTGTGTTGGCGATTTCTTTGTGAAGCTCTTCGCTCACTTTCTTATATTCTTCTTCAATCTGATCTTCATGTGTATATTTGTAACGTCCGATACGTTCACGAACTGCCAGGTTGATTAAATCATTTAATGGTGCGCCATTTTTCAACGCCTCTACTGCATTGTCATAATATGCAAGCACAAGTTTCATCATCAGGTACTGTTTTCTCAGAGATGTATAAGTATCAATCTCATGGAAAGAGTTCTGATGCAGGAAGTCCTCACGGATAGAGCGTGATGCTTCCATCTTCAGACGGTCTGTCGGTGAAAGTGCGTCCATACCTACCATCTTAACGATCTCTTCCAGTTCTGCTTCTTCCTGAAGAAGACTCATCATTCTCTGACGGTCCGCCATCCAGTCATCTGCAACTTCCCTATCAAACCATTTACCCATATCATCTACATACAGAGAGTAACTTGTCAGCCAGTTGATTGCCGGGAAGTGACGTTTGTAAGCAAGTGAGGAATCCAGTCCCCAGAACACTTTTACAATACGAAGTGTTGCCTGAGATACCGGCTCAGAAATATCTCCACCAGGAGGAGATACAGCACCGATTACAGAAAGTGCACCTTCTCTTGCATCTTTACCGAGAGATACTACATGACCAGCTCTCTCGTAGAACTGTGCCAGACGAGAACCGAGGTAAGCCGGATAACCTTCTTCACCTGGCATCTCTTCCAGACGTCCTGACATCTCACGAAGCGCCTCTGCCCAGCGTGATGTAGAGTCTGCCATAAGAGCTACTGAATATCCCATATCACGGAAATATTCTGCAATTGTAATACCTGTATAGATAGATGCCTCACGGGCAGCAACAGGCATATCTGATGTGTTCGCAATCAGAACTGTTCTCTGCATCAGAGACTGACCTGTTTTCGGGTCTTTCAGTTCCGGGAACTCATTCAGAACGTCTGTCATTTCGTTTCCACGTTCTCCACATCCAATGTATACAACGATATCTGCTTCAGCCCATTTTGCAAGCTGATGCTGAATAACTGTTTTACCACTTCCGAATGGTCCAGGTACAGCTGCAACACCACCCTTAGCAATCGGGAAGAATGTATCAACAACTCGCTGTCCTGTTACAAGCGGCTGACGCGGCGGAAGTTTCTTCTGGTACGGACGTCCTTTACGAACCGGCCACTTCTGTACCATTGTAAGTTCTTTGTCTCCGTCTGCTGTCTCAAGTACTGCGATAACTTCATCTACAGTAAATGTACCCGCTTTGATTTCTTTTACTTTACCTTTCATAGAAGGAGGTACCATGATCTTCTGCTGTACAACGATTGTCTCCTGTACAGTACCAAGAACGTCTCCGCCTTCTACCTCATCGCCAACTTTTGCAATCGGAACGAACTCCCATTTTTTATCTCTTTTCAGAGAAGGAACTTCGACACCGCGCTTCAGGCTGTTTCCACCGGATACCTTCATGATATCATCAAGCGGACGCTGAATTCCGTCATAAATACTTGTGATCAGACCAGGTCCTAATTCTACTGACATAGGTTCGCCGATGGATTCTACCGGTTCTCCTGGTTTTAATCCTGATGTTTCCTCATAAACCTGTACTGAGGCCTCATCCCCATGAATTTCAATGATCTCACCGATCAGACGCTGATTACTTACACGCACAACGTCATACATATTAGCGTCACGCATTCCTTTGGCGATAACCAGCGGTCCTGCAACTTTTTTAATCGTTCCCTTACTCATTTGGACTAATCACCCACTTTCCTATTCATCACCAAATAGAATATCTGAACCAACTGCCTGCTCGACGAATTTCTTAACTGCGTCAACACCTGCACCTGTATTTCCTGATACACCCGGAATCTGAATAATTGCCGGAAGTTTCTCAAGACGATATTTATCTATTTCGTGTTCCAACACAGCTGCCAGGGCTTCTGTAATATAGATTACAGCGTATCCTCCTTTAGCAAGCTGCGTTAATTGTTCTGCTGCCTTCTCCGGGTCCGTAACCGGATATGTGTCAAGACCCAGTGTGGCAAAGCCGTAAATACTGTCATAATCGCCAATTACTGCAATCTTATACATACATTTCCCTTATCCTTTCCCGGATAGACTTCTCCGGAAGCCCATTGAGCTTACCGGAAAGAATAATTCTCACCGTTTTAATTTCATTTTCTCTTGCGATTACATATGCAACAAGAGGACCAATTGAAAATGGATTCCGAATCTGAGGCTTAATCGTCTCAATGATCCGGTTATCACACCAGCACTCAAATGCTGACGGAGATTCCTTCAGTGCTTCGGCTCCCTGTGCATACACAGTTCCGCCTAAATATTCCTGAATTGCTTCCATTCCATTCAGCGCCGCATGGGCAAGATGATCGACACTTAATGTGCCGCACTCTGCCATAGCCTTTTTCATAAATTCCAAAGATTTTGCGGTCTTCTGCGAACGAACTGCAATCTTAATATCTGCAACGGCCACTGTAGACTCTGCATATTCTCTGATCAGATCATCTTCGGCCTTCATACCGGCTGCATAAATAGCATCCAGTGCAGCTTTATCAATCATGATATCGCATAACTGTCCGTCTCTTGTATGCAGAAGTGTGTCATAAGCCTCTCTCGCTGCCTGTGCCATGAATTCCGGAAGTCTGTGAAATTCTTTGCTCTTTACAATATCCAGCATCTCTTCACCGGAAATTGCTGTATCCTGTACAAAGATATCCAGATGTTCCAAACCGCTGACTGCTGCTTTTACTGCTGCCTTCAGGTTCTGGAACAGATCCGGATATGACAGTACGTCAAAGACTGACATATCATCTGCCAATTCTCTCATCAGTTCCCATGTTTTTTCACGCTCGCGTGTCAGTATCGCCTCTGCCTCCATTGGAGTATCTGCATCTCCCCAACCTTTCTCAGACAAAAACTGCAGACACTGCTGTTCCGTCTTACATGTGAGAAGCTGCTCAATCACAGACTTTGAAAATAATGACACTTCCTTCGCTCTGATTCGCGCAACCGCATAGGTGTATTCCTGTTTTGCCATAAGCCAAATCCTCCTTTCGCGGAATGCGCTTTATAAAAATAATATTTTCTGAACTTTGTCCTGTAATTCATCTTTCTGAGAATCAAACAGCGCTTTGAATGTGCAGTTTTCTTCGATGCCTCCATATACAAGCACAAAACCGCATTCTATCTGTCTGCTCTCTTTTGAAAGGGCAAGTGTTCCGCCTTTTGCGGCGGCAATCTTCTGGATCTCTTCTGCGAATCCATCCGGCATTCTTTCAAGGTCTTTTGCTGAGAAAATGACCTCTCCATCTTCTGCCAGCGCAAATTTATTCAGCATTGCTTTGATTGTTTCAAAATACTCTGTGTCAGATTTCTGACAGAAAGTTGCATATGCCTTGTCGAGGACAGCAGCGATCATTTCCTGCTTCGTCTCCAGAATTTTTGTTCTTCTGGAAAGATCTGCGGAAGATTTAACTCTGTCTTCGTAATTCTTCACGTCAGCTGCAGACTTTGCTGCAATCTTCTCAGTTTCCTTAGCTGATTCTTCTCTTGCTTTCTGCAGGATTTCTTCTGCTTCCTGCTTTGCATCCTGAATCTTTTCGCCTGCGGAGTTGTTCGCCTCTTCCAGAATCTGGTTTACAATTTTATCTAATCCAGCCATCCTTGAACTCTCCTTCTTTGATTTCTATATTTACATTCTTGATTCCGCTGCAAATTAAACCGGAATAGCACTTACTGCTAAGATAGAGATCAGAAGAGCAAGGATTGCGTATGTCTCAACCATTGCCGGGAACAGCATAGCTTTACCGAACTGCTCTGGTTTCTTTGCTACGATACCGATAGATGCTGCTGCTGTTTTTCCCTGATATTTTCCAGAGATAAGACCTACGATACCGATTGGAAGACATGCTGCAAGGATCAAAAGACCTGTTTTTGGATCGATTGATGCCGGTGTTCCGCCTAACAGACCAATCTTAGATAATGTGATGAATCCAACAAGCAGACCGTAGATACCCTGTGTACCAGGAAGCAGCTGCATGATAAGTACTTTTGCGAACTTACTTGGGTCTTCTGTTACAACTCCTGATGCAGCCTGACCTGCGATACCAACACCGATTGATGATCCTGCACCTGCTAAAAATACAGCTACTGCTGCTCCTAATAAAGCATAAACTAATCCTAATTCACTCATGATATTATTCCTCCTTAATATCAACATATTTTGTTTCTTGTTTAAATGGATTAAACGGGCGTCCGCCGCCTTCGTAAAATTTACCGAAGAACTCTACGAACTGTAAACGGTTCGTGTGCACATATGCACCTAATAAGTTGATTGCCATATTCAGTGTATGACCAACAACAAATACAACAAGGAATCCGATCATTCCGATGATTCCACTTCCAAACATACTTCCCATCTGGTTTACTACAGAAGCGATAACTCCTGTTGCAAGTCCTAATGCAAGTAAACGAGAATAAGAAAGCACATCACTCAGCCAACCTGTAATATTGTACAGATCATAAGCGCCAAGTGCGATACGAAGTCCAAAATTCTTATTGCTTCTTCCTGACATCAGTACGATACCGGCTGCACCAACAATAGCCAGTACTTTCGAGAGCATTGCGATTGCCGGCGGGAATACGATATTCATCTGAGTCATTGATACGAAAATCTGGCTTGGAAGCAGCATTAAGATCAGACCGATCAGCAGCATATACCAAAGAACAACATCACAGATAAAATCCATGTATTTTTTCTCTTTGATACACAGATAACCTTTGATTCCAAGTCCTGTAAAGAGGTGGATCACACCAAATGCCAGAGAGTAGATCAAAAGCTTCATTGGGTCTTTTAATGGTTCAAACCATAGGGGTGGTACGGTTACTTCATGACCGAAGAATACACGAGAGACAACAGATACTACGTCTCCGAATATACCTCCGAACATTAATCCCCAGAATAATGTGGAGAGTCCACAATATTTAAACATACGAATGGTTTTCTGCATTCCCTCACTCATTCTCGGGAATTTCTTTAATACAACTGCACATGCGATAAAAACAATAATTCCATATGCTGCATCAGAAAGCATAAGTCCAAAGAAGAAAATATAGAAGATCGACATAATTGCTGACGGATCTATCTCTCCCTTCTTCGGAAGTCCGTAAGATTCCAGAACGCCTTCTACAGATCCTGCAATCTTATTGTTCTCCAGGAGAACCGGCGCTTCCTCTTCATCCGGAATATCTTCGACATCAATTACAATATCATATTTCGATTCCAGTTTCTTACGAAGCGTATCCACTTTCTTTTGCGGAATATAACCGCTGATAAAGAATGTATCTCTTGACTGCGGAAGCTGTCCGAGTACTTCATATTTCTGAGCACGGACTCTGAAATAATCTGAGATTAATTTCAGATCATCTCTGGCAACTGCCATTTCTCTGATCTGATTTTCAATCTGTTCATTCTCTTCTGCGATTTTTGCTGCACTTTCTTGTAATTCCTGCTTAAATTCACGCGGAATTTTTCGGATATTCTGAGCTGGTCTTGAAAAACCGATGCTTCGAAGAGCTTTTTCAAACTCTTTCACATCTTTCTTCAGGCAAACTGCCGCAATACATGTCTGATCGCTGTCGGATGAAATCATCTGAATATCCATCGCTTCCAGCTCCGGCTGCGCCTCAGCTATCTTTGTGTAGATATCATCAAGCGTTACCTGACTGTTAATACTTCCAATCAATACTGCAGCATCTTTTGTTCCCTGAATATCCATCGGAACATCCAGGTCAAGCCACGGAGTCAGCGCTTCAATCTGGTTCTCCACCTTCACGATTGCTGCCTTGTTCTCTGCAAGCTTTTTCTTCAGACCAAGTATTTCATTGGCTGTATAGATAATCTCGTCTTTTCGTTCTGCCGTCTCATCATAAACTGATTTATCAATGAGAGCTTTGCCTTCCAGTGAAGAAAACATTGACGTCTTCTCCGGTGCAAATTCCTGCAAAACTTCAAGTGCATTATCTGCCAATGTCGCATTCTTATCAAATGTCTGACGGGATTCTACCGTATCCATCTTCTGAAGAGAATGTTCTTCTTCTTCCGGAAAAGATACATTTACTTCCAACGCCCCAAAAGCCTGAAGTTCTTCCAATATTGCTTTTCGCTTTTTCTTCAATGCACAGATACTAAATCTCTGCATTTGCAATACTGCCATTACCAACTCCTCCTTTCTCTATTTTTTTTAGTTTGAAACTGCATTTTCAGGATTGTATTTATTTTAGTACAAAATTTGTAGCTAAAAAAATACAGCGGTTAATAAAGATTTGAAATCACCATCTCAATGGCTTTATTCTCTTTTGCCGCTGCCATCTGCTTTAACGCTGCAATTTCTTTTTCTGTTTCGGAATCAAAAATCTTCATCTCACTCTCAGCTTTGGCTTTTGCTGCCTCAAGCGTTTCTGCTGCGTGTTTACGAGCTTTTTTTGCTTCCTCTTCCTTTAGAGTTTTTGCATCCTGATTTGCCTGTTCTCTTAAGGAAATCACTTTTTCATCGGCCTCTTTAAGAATAGTTTCGGCCTTATTCTCGGCATCTTTGACTGCCTTGATTGTTTCCTGTAACACACAATCACCACCCTTCGTATTAACTAATACTATCACACCGTTTTAATTTTATCAATCAGTTTTAGTAATTTTTCACAATTTTAATATTTGACTTTTTTATTTAACAAATCTTTTAGACTGGAATGTTTCTACCACTCCAGCCTATGCAAATGTCCCTCCAGATTCATCCCTGCAAAACCATTCTGTCGAAGCGCCTCATAAAGAACAACAGCAACTGAGTTGCCAAGATTCAGCGAACGAATCTCTCCAAGCATTGGAATCCTAATACAGTTTTCCTTATGCTGTACAAGGATTTCCTCCGGTATACCTGCACTTTCTTTTCCGAACATAATATAACAGTCTGGCTCGAAATTCACTTCTGTATACACATGAACTGCTTTTGTTGTTGCCATATACATTTTTTCCCTCGCTGCCGGATTCTTTTCCAGAAAATCTTCATAGTCAATATAGGTTGTTACATCAAGATCATCCCAATAATCCATTCCCGCACGCTTAATCGCTTTTTCATTTAATCGGAATCCTAAAGGTTCGATTAAGTGCAGTCTCGTTCCAGTAGCTACACAAGTTCTTCCGATATTCCCCGTGTTAGCCGGTATTTCCGGCTCAAATAAAACAATATTAATCATGCTTTTTCTCCTTGCGTAATTTTATAATAAATCGTTCCAGTCTGGAAATTGCTTCCTTTAAGTCGTCTAGCGAATATGCATAAGAAATTCTAAGAAAACCTTCTCCGCAATCACCAAATGCTGTTCCGGGAACAACTGCGACTTTCTCTTCTTCCAAAAACTTCAGTGCAAATTCTTCTGATGTCATGCCAAATTCTTTGATACACGGAAATACATAAAATGCTCCGAATGGTTCAAAACACGGTAACTCCATACGCTCAAATTCGTGCATCAAAAACCGTCTTCTCTGATTATAGGCTTCGCGCATTTCTTCTACTTCCTTCTGACAGTGGCGCAGACCTTCAATTGCCGCATATTGACTATTCGTAGGCGCGCACATAATTGCAAATTGATGAATTTTAATCATCTGCTCAATAATCTCTTTCGGCCCACAGGAATATCCAAGGCGCCATCCTGTCATAGCAAACCCTTTCGAAAATCCATTGATCAGAATCGTCCTCTCCTTCATCCCCGGAAGCGCTGCAATAGATACATGTCTGTCTCCATAAGTAAGTTCTGAATAGATTTCATCAGAAATGACATAAAGATCATATTTTTCCACAAGCGCTGCAATTGGGCGAAGATCTTCTTCTGTCATGACAGAACCTGTCGGATTATTCGGAAATGGAAGTACAAGAATCTTTGTTTTTGGCGTAATGTATGCTTCCAGTTCTTTCGCAGTTAATTTAAACTGATTTTCATTTTTCAGCGGAATCGTTACCGGAACACCACCTGCCAATTCAGTGCATGGCAGATAAGAAACATAACTCGGCTGAGGAATCAGCACTTCATCACCCGGATCTAACATTGCCCGGAGGGCAATATCAATTCCCTCGCTTCCTCCAACCGTTACAACAACTTCATTTGCCGGATTGTATTCTACATTCACTGTGCGTTTGAGATATTTCACAATTTCTTCTTTCAGTTCTTTTAATCCTGCATTAGACGTGTAAAATGTGCGCCCTCTTTCCAGAGAATAAATTCCTTCTTCCCGAATCCGCCACGGAGTATCAAAGTCCGGCTCTCCAACCCCAAGGGAAATCGCATCTTCCATTTCACTTACAATATCAAAAAATTTACGAATACCGGATGGTTTTATTTCTGTTACAACTTTTGATAATGGATTTCTCATTACAGACTCACCGGCATCCTTTCTTCCTTCTCTTTTGCATTCATAATTGTTCCGTGATCTTTGTATTTTTTCAAAATAAAATGTGTCGCTGTAGAAATCACTTCATCGATCGGAGAGAGTTTATCAGAAACAAACTGTGATATTTCCATTAAAGTTCTTCCTTCAATCGTAACAAGAAGATCATATGCCCCGGAAATCAGATACACAGAATTCACTTCCGGATAATTATAAATACGCTCCGCGATCCGCTCAAACCCTCTGTTGCGCTGCGGAGTTACCCTCACTTCAATCAGCGCTGTAACAGAATCTGTTCCGGCTTTTTCCCAATTGATCAGTGTATGATAACCGCAAATAATATTTTCCTTCTCCATCTTAGCGATCTCATTTACAACAGTTACTTCGTTCGTTCCAAGCAGAACTGCCAGTTCACTCGGATCAACTTTACTGTTCTTCTCCATGTATTTTAAAATCTGTGTTCTCATATCCATTTCGCATTCCTCCTGTCTATGCTTCTTTCTCATCCGCAAACAGCTTCATAAGTTCATCTGCTGCCGGACGATCCAGATAACTGACTTCTTCGCCTCGCATTAGAATTCTGTCATTGCCGTCTGTAAACTTTCCAATTACTGCTGCCGGAATATGTGCCATGCGAAGTTCCTCTGCAAGTCCCACACCATCCTCTGCCGCAATCAGCAGACATCCGGCAGATGTTAGTTCATAAGGATTCCAATGACAGAACTCGCATATTTCCACAGTTTCTTGTCGGATTGGAAGTTCTCGCATCTCTACGCACATACCAAGATCTGCAGAATCTGCCATCTCCCAGAGTGCGCCAAGCACCCCTTCTTCTGTGATTGTATGCATTGCTGATGCTCCATACTTTCTTGCAATCTCAGCTTCTTTTTGTACAAATAAGTACTTCTTCCAAAATTCTGTCTGCTTCAAAAACGCCGGAACAAACCGCTCTTCCAGTTCTTCTTTTCGTTCTTCTAACGCGCGCAGCGTTCCTTCCATCCCGATCCACTTTGTCAACACCAGCTCCTGACCTGCTTTCGGGTCAGAAATCCGACACATTTCTTTCTCTTTCACAAGTCCTGCTGCTGTAACACTTACAAGTGTTGTAGAGATAACCGGACAGATTTCCACTTTCACATCCGCAATCTGGAATCTCTGCTCTTCTGCCGCCTGCTCCATCTCAGCAATCATTGCTTTTAGCCTTGATTCATACGCATAGGCTGTCAACATGATCCTTGCACTCACTCCAACCACTGATGCTCCATGGGCCGCCAGATCATTTACTGCCGCTGCTATCGCATAAACTCCCAAATCTTTCTGATTTCCATATCTTACCGCCTCCGCGAGAAGTATCGACTCCCCTTCTCCCGGTTTCATCCCCCAGCACGTCTCTTCCACCGTCATATCCGGGAAAATTTCCTGCCGTTTTGATTTCAACTGTTTTAACACAGATCTCTTTCTTACAGTCTGTGTCACTTTCCCTAGTTTCATCCTCGTCCCCCTTATATGGTCTGTTAATTACATCAAATACGGAATAATCATCGTCAATACCATTGCCACAATTACAATTAATGTAATGACCGCAACCATCTTACGTGTTTTTTTATTAAAAAAGTTCATGGATTTGTCACCTCCGATTACTTATTTGCCATTTTATACTCTTTGCCGTCATTTTGCAAGAAATAACATGTTGCCTGATGATCTAGCGGATTTCGATCCTGATAATCAAAAAGTACATAAACCGGCTCTTCTTTTCCGCAGATATTTTCAGAAGCTCTGGTAAATTTCTCCACATGAGTCATTTTTCTCATTTGACGTTTATCATACCCTGTATATCCTCTCAGACAGACCGGTTCTTTCGCTTCTCTGTCATAGAATTCTTGAAGCCATTCTTTCGTCACAAGTGATTCTCCTGCAAAATCCGGACGAGTTTTTGCATTTTCTCTCAAGTACAGATCAAATGTCAGCAACTCTTTGTAGAAATCTTCTTTATCAGGACAGATTTGTTTTACAAAATCCAGCAGTATCTCATATCTTGTCACTCTCGAATGACTCATCTGATGAAGCTTATGTTGTTCATAAAATACTGCCAACGATTCATACATCTGAAACGCAGAAGAAAATTCTTTCTCCAAAGCTTTCAATGTATACTGGAACTGTCCGCTATTATAATAGACTTCCACCATCTCCTCTATCCCTTTTAATTTAAGTACGTCTGCATATGGCAGCCACTTTGTATACAGTACTTCATACGGCGGCTCATTTTTATACACAAGTCCATACTCCTCTTTTGCTTTTTCCATATGAGAGCCTTTTAGTACCTTCAAAAATCCAAGCTGTAGCTGTTCCGGTTGGAGTGCATACACATCATCAAAGGATTTTCCAAAACTTTCATAATCCTCAAACGGAAGTCCTGCAATCAGGTCAAGATGCTGGTGTACATTTTTCGTTTCATTTAACTTTCGCACAATTCTTGCAACTTCTTCAAACTTCATCGTCCGGCGGATTTCCCGTATCGTTTCCGGATTCGTAGACTGCACTCCTATCTCAAGCTGAATCAAACCGGGACGCATTGATCTGATTAATGCAATTTCCTCTTCATTCAGAAGATCTGCCGAAATTTCAAAATGAAAATTTGTCACACCATTATCATGTTCCTTAATATAAGACCACACTTCCATTGAATGTTCATGGCGGCAGTTAAACGTCCGATCTACAAATTTTACCTGCGGCACTTTCGCATCCAAAAAAAATTGCAGCTCTTTCCTAACAAGATCCAGACTCCGGAAACGAAGACATTTATCTACAGATGACAGGCAATAACTGCATCGAAACGGACAACCCCTGCTCGATTCATAATAGATAATCTTATTTTCGAACAATGTCATATCTTCGTATACAAAAGGTACTTCACTCAGATCCATGATCTCCCGCCATTCATTCTCTACGATCACACCGTCCGCCCTGCGAAATGTAATTCCGGTAACATCTTCCAGATCATCCTGTATTTTTTCCTTACCGTGATAGCAATTCAGCAATTCAAGAAATGTTTTTTCTCCCTCACCTTTCATAACGCCTGTCAACTCCGGCAGTCGCTCTAATACATTCCGACTGTCATAGGACACTTCTGGTCCGCCTGCCCACAAAACTGTTTCCGGCAAAATCTTGTGGATTTCTCTTATAAGTTCTTCCACATACCGCAGATTCCATATATAGCAGGAAAAACACAACATATCCGGCTGTCGTTTATAAAGATCCATTAGAATATCGTCTGTCTGCTGGTTAATCGTATATTCGGCAATCTCTATTTCTGATGCAAATGCCTTCGCATATGCTTTCAGACTGTACACAGCAAGATTGGAATGTATATATTTGGCATTCACTGCTGCTAACACTATCTTCATATCTCTCTCCTCCTGAAGTATTTTCTATATAGAAAAAAAGCACCCATACCGGATGCCAATTCAAAACTCTTTTCTCTTTACGTGCGTTACACTTCGAACAGTCTCCCCCGAACGTTACTCTGGCAGTAAACTCAGCCCAGGCACCCTCACAACACCCGAAAGCATCTGCTTAGTGCTGCTTCGTTCCCGATCTGACACGGTTCACAGAGTCTCGCCGCGTGAGACCCAGACATCAACGCCACTTACCAGAGGCAGCTTCGCAAAAGAAAGCCCTCTGTGTAACATCACCCCCACTATAGCGGATTGTAGGTACAAGGTACCGCTAACACCCCGGCTGCACGTTCTATTAGTATATCGCATTTCTGTAGATATATCAATCATTTTTCTCAATTTTCTCACATTTTTTCTCTTCATTTTTCGCCGCTTTTTTCTTTTCCCGCAGCTCTTTAAAAAACTCTTTCATCATCTGACTGCATTCCTCTTCCAATACCCCTGTCACAAGTTCTGCCTGATGATTAAACTGGGGTACGTCAAGAAGATTCAAAATAGATCCTGCACAGCCCGCTTTCGGATTCATACATCCAACTACGACTTTCGGAATCCGCGCCTGAATAATTGCCCCGGAACACATCTGACATGGCTCCAACGTCACATACATTGTACAGCCTTCCAGTCTCCAATCATCCACCTTTCGGCTTGCTTTGCGTATTGCAAGCAGTTCCGCATGTGCCAACGTATTCTTATCAATCGTTCTGCGGTTATATCCTCTTGCGATCACTCTGCCTTCATATACAATCACACAGCCGATCGGCACCTCTCCAATGGCATAAGCTTTTCTTGCCTGACGTATTGCTTCTTTCATAAACCGTTCATCATCTGTAAGTTTCTTCATAATCTATTCCCCTTCCAGTTCCCTGCACCAATATCCAAAATCATTTTCTCTGTCACATTCCTGCGGCGACAGTATAATACTATCCTCCGAAATGCGGCAAAATTCCGAAAATCCAAACGAACGAGCCGCTGCTTCTTCTCTTCGATGGTAGATGCCCGGCACGCCAAGATACCGTTTTCCCTCATCTGTAATCAGCAAAAGGTGTCGATAATTATAATAACCATGAAGCAAAAAACTATTATTCGCAAGATACCAGTTCTTTTGAGACAGTTTTTTCATATCCTCTCGCATAATTTTACAATATCTCTGCTCCTGTCTGTTCTCATTGCTTTCTTCCGACTGCTCTTCTGCAACGGCTTCCGGCTCTTCTTTTCCTTCCTCTTCGGCATCCGTTCCCGGTTCTTCTTTTTCTTCCTCTTCAGCGTCAGTTCCCAATTCTTCTTTCTCTTCCTCTTCGGCATCCGTTCCCGGTTCTTTCTCTACAACTCCTTCTTCGGCACAGGCCTCTAATATTTCCGACACCTCTGCTTCCACCGATTCCTCCGAAGCCATATCTTCTCCCATACCGGGACGCTCCTCTCTCGGAACTGCAGGCTCCATCTGATTTAGCGGAAGCACGCCCTCATCCCACACTGCAGCATATGTACCCTGTCCATTTGTTTCAAGCATGATTCCTCTCAGCTCTTCCAAATCTGCATATGGCTCAATTTCTTCCCTATCATAGACAAGACGGCAGCTCAAGATTGACTGCACATGTTCCAACTGTCCCATCAAAATCCCGCGGCATCTCTTTCCTTCCATATAAACAAGATATACTCTAATATCTGCATCATTCAGAAATGTTCCTCTTCCGTGTATTTGTAGCGTTCCTCCTTCCTCTCCCTGATCCACCTTTACAAACCCAACATTCCGTACTCTTTGCTCATCCTTATATTCATAAAGATACCGAATAAAACTTTCCATGCTCCTTACCTTCCCACTATTTCTTTTTATTAGTTTATTCTGGAAAATAAGGAAAAAGAACTAAGAGACCATTGCATTCATCTCCTGATACAGACGCTTCGCATAACTATCCGTCATTCCACAAAT
This sequence comes from Lachnospiraceae bacterium, assembly GCA_018365895.1. Next base: position 52,052 of record JAGZJD010000004.1, read on the forward strand.
ATAATCTGTCACAAGAAGCAGTCTAAGGTACAGCTTCTCTTCCTCTGACTTACCTTTTGCATGACAATGATAAGCATTTCTGTAGTTCTCAGAAATAAAAGACACAAGCCGCTTCTCAATAGAATTTAATTTCCGGTCAGTATCGTAATAAATAACTGCTCCCACAAACTTATCCATCAGAAAATGTACAATCACAGATTCTGTTACTTCCATTCTATAGATCGTATTTGTAGCGAACACTTTTTTATATGCCAGATTCCCAAGAAGTTCCATAAGTTCTTCTCCATCTGTTCCTTCAAAAAGATCTGTCTTTTTCTCTCCACCCATAATCTTATCATAATTCTTTGTAAATCCTTCCGTTGCACACTGTATCAGATAAGATTGTGCCCGTACAAGCCAGTTTTTTATCGCATACTCTGCCGGATCTTGTAAATTTTTTTCTTCTGCTCTGCAATAAAGCCGCTCCAATGTCCCTGACGCGTCAAATCCGGTCTGCATCTGCATTTTTTCCAACTCTTGTTTCAATACTTCATAAGAAACAAAACCTTTTACAAATGCATCCTCAATATCGGCTGTTTTATATGCCAGATCATCGGCTGCTTCTAAAATATAGGTGAGCGGATGTCTTCGCTTCCCTGCTCCGGTTTCCTTTGTAATCTCATCAAACAACGCTTTCTCTGCATAATAATATCCTATTTTCTTATCTTTCAAATGATCCGAAAATGGATTAACCTCTAATGATGATACCGGATATTTGATAATTGTATTTAAAAGCCCATATGTCAGATTCATTCCATATTCATCAACAAGAAAATGGAGCTTGCTCACAAGCCTCAGCGCCTGTGCATTTCCTTCAAAATGATAAAAATCCTGCTGCATCTGCTCTGTCAGTACCTCTGTGACCGGTCGCTCATAGAACATCATCTGCGGCAAATGCTCTTCAAACCATTCCCGGATCGTGATTTCTCCAAAATGCCCAAACGGAGGATTACCAATATCATGGATCAGACCGGCACACTGTACAATATTACATAGATCTTCTTTCATCTGAGCTGTAAATGTATCATCACATTTTTTACTTAATATATATTCACCGATATTCTGCCCCAATGATTTGGCAAGAGAGGACACTTCTAACGAATGTGTCAGACGCGTCCTTATAAAATCGCTTTTATCCAGCGGAAACACTTGTGTCTTATCCTGGAGCCGTCTAAAAGATGCACTTCCAATAATCCTATGGTAATCTTTCTCAAATTCACTCCGAAGATCAGAATAATTTCTCTGTCCGGCAGTTTCCCGGCACCGTTTTTCTGACAGCAGCCTTTTCCATTCCATACAGTTCCTCCTATTGACTCTTATTTAAGCCTTCCATATTAAGAAAGGATGTCTCAAATCTTCATTTGAAACACCCCTTATTGCTTCTTGCAAATACTTCCGATTAATCCAAGTAGATCGGCGGCTCATACTCCTTTCCAAGCATTGCTTTTTTACGTTCCTGATAACCGAGAAATGCCCATTCTGTCATATCTGTCCATTTATGATCCGCACGGTCATACACTTGCACATAACCAATTCTCTTTGGATGCATACGAACACTATTCGTCTCATACTCTCTTCCTGTATAAGGATTAATCTCGCCTTTTACTTCTTCTTTTGGTTCCGGTTTTCTTTCTTCTGCTGCTTCCTGTATCGGAGCCTGCACTTCTTCCCGAATCTCTGACGCCTGTTCTTCTTCACGCTCCATTTCTGTATGCGCTTTATTATATCCGCGCAGTAGCGGCTTCTTAATATATTCCTTAAAGACATTCGTTACAGCTTTTTTCTTTGCATAATCTTCTTCACTTACTCTATACTCTGTTTCGTCTGCTTCTGTCTTATCTTCCGTTACTTCTTCCTGCGCTGCTGTATCTGCTTCCTGCGTAATTTCCTCTAAAACTTCTTCTCCTTCAGGTGTTACTTCTTCTGTACTACTAACCTCTTCAGATTCTTCTTCCTCTCCTTCAGATACAGATTCTTCCAAAACTGCTTCCTGGAGCTCTTCGCTTTCCATCTGCTCTGCAGATTCTTCTGCAAAGTTTTCTTCCGAATTCTCTGCTTCTGTCTCTTCCAGTTCAGCCTGTTCTTCCTGTTCTTCCTGTTCTTTCATTGCTTCACCAAAATCAGCAAGCTCGCCAATTGTCACATCTCTGACCGGACTATAGATCAGTTCCTCATGATGATTAGCTCCTGCCACAATGAATCTCTGTACAGGTCCTTCCGGATGCTTCTCCTCTTCCTGATGTATCATCTCAGCTGCATGCTCTACTTCCTGCGCTACCCGTTCTGCATCGTCATCATCCAGAATACTCAAATGAAACGGACACTCCAAAATCTCAGCAATCATTCGCATATCCTGCTCCTGAAAGTTATCTCTTCCAAGGCGCTGTGTCAGGTTTTGTCTCGACATCTTTTTCCCGGTACGTTCTTCTATCGTCTCTGCCAGTTCTTTAATCGTCATTCCCTTACGGCTTAAAACAATCTTCACCTGTTCACCAAATGTCAAATCCAACATGTCTCTTCCTCCTCCGTACTATCATATATCCATTATCCGAAACGTAATCATTTCTACATAAACCAATTATTTTCTTCTATTATTTTAGCAAATCCACTATCATTCGTCAACGCAATCGCTGTCAAATTCCTGACCGATTTCTTTCGGATCTGACAATTTTTTTCGCAAAATTTTTAATAAGTTTTTCCTAAATATTCCTCCAGTGTAAGACCTGATTCTTTTATCTTCTGTGCCATCTCCCGCCCCACATATCGGTAGTGCCACGGTTCATAGATAATACCTGTCAGAGATTGTTTCTCTGGTGGATATCGCAAAATAAAACCATATTCATAACAATGCTCCTGAAGCCATTGTGCTTCTTTAGTCTCTGCCTGCTTTGCATCAAGCTCCGCATACTGGTTTGAAACAATATCAACTGCGAGTCCAATTCCATGCTCGCTCGTACCTGGAAGCGCTACTTCCTGTGTCGTCCTCTGGTAAGCATCCCAGAAACTGCTGCCCTGATTTATCCAACTGTTGACTGTATCATTAAAAACCTGAACCTGCTTTTCCACAGACCGATAGGCAGAACATATCTGCGGCTGGCATCCGTCAGCTCTTGCTGCCGCAAGCATCGCATTCAAATCCTCTGCAATTCTCGCGTCAACACTATAACCATTCTCCACCTCTGCAAGTTCCGGCACATATCCTTCCTGCATCGGATTTTCCGCATTGACAAGCGTCATATTCCACGGAATTCCATCCTCGAACTCTTTCATACGCTCTGCAAGCGCTGCGTCTTCTCCCGCACCACTTTCTTCCAACTGCTGATTTGCTTCCTGAAGTTGTTCCTGGATTCGGTAAAGCTTCTTCTCTGCTGCTTTGATATCAGCAACTGCCTTTCGTTCTGCAAGTCCTTCTCCCAACAAATAGCCGGACAGTATTCCTGCCGCAATTCCTACAATTACAATTGCAGTATTCAATATCATTTTCCGTCTCTGTGCAGGCCGCATACGTTTGTAAGCACGGTGCACACGTTTTCCAAGTACTCCAAACTTTATCTTTTGTTTTTCCATATTTTCCCGCTTTCTTTTGTCTACAATATCTCTATATGAAGTTCCGGTGCAAAATCATCTTCATCTGCACACACCGCAATTTTTGCTCCTACTCCCTCTGTTTCATATTCCCGATAAAAAAATGGTTCCGAAAATTCCTCCGGACGACTAAGCAGCCTTGCTCCTGTTTCCTCGAAGCCAATTTCAAACGCTCTTGGAGAAAGCGCTGTCCCAAGTCTTGTCGCTTTCATAAAACTCTCTTTTAACACCCAAAACCGGTAAAATAATTCTTTTTTCTCTTCTTCTCCTGCACAATTTTCAATCATATGAAACTCTGTTTCTGTATAAAAATGTGCTGCTACTTTTCTGCGATATTCCTTTATAACCTCAATATCACAGCCCAATTTCGTTGATCGCCTCTCATCATCTTCCATGGAACAGATCGCATACATTCCCGAATGAGACAAATTATACAGTGCCTTTCCTGTCGGATCGTATCGGCTGCGCATACGTTCTAAAAGGGTTCCTGCCCCAACGCTCTGCCATCGTCCCTGTTCTCTGGCAAGCTTGTCCGCCTTTTCCTTTCGCTCCGGCGGCAGTTTCTGATAACATTCCTGATATTTTACCTCTGATTTTAACACAGATACATCTGCCAGCCACGTTCTGATCATCGTCACGTTCCACCCTTTACTACTTTACATTGCGTCTTTATTGTATCATATCATCAAATCACTTGCAACGCACCGCATTTTCTATATGACAAAAGCACCGTCCCCGATGTACATTCATCAAAAACAGTGCTTCAAGTGCACCATCAGGGACTCGAACCCTGGACAAATAGATTAAGAGTCTACTGCTCTACCAACTGAGCTAATGGTGCAAATCGTATTTAGTTCTTAACACAAGTGATATTATATACCATAGAATTTAGAAAAGCAAGAACTTTTTTATTTTTTCTTAAAATTCCTCTTCTTCCAACAGAAAATACTTGTCGAACAATCAAAAATCTTCTATTATAAAAGAGTTAAACACAAACTCTGAAACAATATTTATTAGAAACCTACAAGGAGTATAGTTATTATGAGACTTCGTAATATTCCGCGTGCGGATGAAGTAATTTTAAATCATCCAATCGCAATAAAAAATGAAACTGCCAACCGTGGAATATGGTCTTCCGTTTTTCAAAACAATCATCCGATCCACATCGAAATCGGTATGGGAAAGGGACAATTTATTCTTACACTCGCAAAACAAAACCCTGAAATTAACTATATCGGAATTGAACGCTATTCCAGTGTGCTACTGCGTGCACTTGAGAAATACGATTCTGAAGAATTCTGTCACCTGACTAATATTCGTTTTATCTGTATGGATGCCGGAGACATTCAGGAAGTATTTGCCCCGGAAGAAATCGGACGCATTTATCTGAACTTTTCTGATCCATGGCCAAAAGCACGCCACGCAAAGCGCCGTCTGACTTCCGTTAATTTTCTTGCAAAATATGCCCCGGTTCTAAACAAAGATGGCATTCTGGAATTCAAAACAGATAATCGCCCACTCTTTGACTTTTCTCTTGAACAAATTCCTGAAGCAGGCTGGACATTACTTGGACATACCTTTGATCTTCATAACGATCCTTCCATGAATGAAGGAAATGTCATGACAGAATACGAGGCCAAATTCTCTGCTCTTGGCAATCCAATTCACAAATTAATTGCAAAACCTTAAGAATCAAATCTGCCGCAGTCGCATATCTTATTATCAAGAACGACTACGGCAGATTTTTTATGTATCATAATCATTTTCGTTTCCGCTTTTGCAGATTCCTATATAACAAACCCAAATGGAATCGATGTCTCTGTCAGCTTCAGCGCTCTTTCAACGAGGCAGCCGATGCGTTGGCACATCTTTGCTGTCGAAACAAAAAATAACAGTAAAGCAAACTTATTCTCTTATATTTTCTAAAATTCAAATACGGCAACTCCATACGGCGGCAGAGAATATGCAAAAGAATACGGTCTTCCATCACACTCTTTCTTCTTGGCCTTATATACAAGCGGTCTCTCTGCTCCGCTTCCGCCATACTTCTTATCATCGCTGTTAAGAATCAGCTTGTATTGTTTGCCTCGCGGGACACCTACACGATAATCTTCCCGTGCCACCGGAGTAAAATTGCATACAAACAAAAGATTTTTCTTATTATCCTTAGAATGTCTGATAAAACTGAAAATACTTCTGTCCTTATCATCTGCATTTACCCATTCAAACCCTTCCGGAACTGCATCCAGTTCATACAGCGCTTTGTTCTTATGATACAGACGGAACAGATCCTTTGTGAAGTTCTGCAGATATTGATGATTTTCCTCACCTAACAAATACCAGTCCAGTTCCCGCTCCTCACTCCATTCACGAAGCTGAGCAAAATCCTGTCCCATGAACAAAAGCTTTTTACCCGGATGTCCGATCATAAATGCATATCCTACTTTTAGGTTCGCAAACTTATCAAACCCAAGCCCCGGCATCTTATTCAGCATAGAACATTTCAAATGTACCACTTCATCATGAGACAACACAAGAATATATTTCTCGCTGTATGCATAACTTGAAGCAAATGTCATCTGATAATGACAACCTTTCCGGAAATACGGATCTAATTTCATATATTCTGTGAAATCATGCATCCATCCCATATTCCACTTCATACTAAATCCTAACCCGTCATCTTCTGGTTTTCCGGTTACTTTCGGCCAGGCTGTTGACTCTTCCGCAATCATCATAGCGCCCGGATTACGTCCAAGTACGCAGGAATTTAGATGTTTAAAAAACTCAATCGCCTCTAAATTCTGATTACCTCCATATTTGTTCGGTACCCACTGCCCACTCTGTTTTCCATAATCAAGATAAAGCATAGATGCAACCGCATCTACCCGCAAACCATCCACATGAAAATATTCAAGCCAAAACAGTGCATTAGCAATCAAAAAATTCTTTACTTCATTCTTACTGTAATCGAATATCTTTGTTCCCCAGTCCGGATGTTCTCCCTTCTTCGGATCTGCATATTCAAATGTCGGTGTCCCGTCAAAGTTTGCAAGTCCATGTGCGTCTCTTGGAAAATGTGCAGGAACCCAGTCAAGAATCACTCCGATTTTGTTCTTATGAAGATAATTAATCATATATGCAAAGTCTTCCGGTGTTCCGTAACGCGCAGTCGGTGCATAGTATCCCGTTACCTGATATCCCCAGGAACCATCAAACGGATGCTCTGCAATCCCAATCAACTCAATATGAGTATAGCCCATCTCTTTCACATACTCTGTAATCTCACGAGCAAACTGTCTGTAATTATAGAATCCCTCATCTTCTGCCCCCGGTCTTCTCCGCCAGGAACCGATATGTACTTCATAAATTGAAACCGGAGCCTCATCCTGATTCCATGTCTTACGATTCTCCATCCATGTATTATCAGTCCATTTTAGATTAGAAATATCCGTTACGCGAGATGCTGTTCCCGGACGCATCTCCGCATAATTAGCAAATGGATCTGCCTTAAACAACAAATCCCCATTCTGTGTCTCAATGCAATATTTATACAGCATTCCTTCTTCTACTCCAGGAACAAAAAGCGTATAAATTCCAAGTGGTTCTTCCCTTGTCATAATGTCTGCTGTCGTATCCCAGTCATTAAAATCTCCCACAACAGAAACGCGTTTTGCATGCGGCGCCCAGACTGCAAAATAAACCCCGGTCTTTCTTCCGCTCTTTACCTTGTGAGCTCCCATTTTTTTATAAATCTCATAATGTGTTCCCTGACCAAACAAATATTGATCAAGTTCCCCAATTTCAAATGCTTTTTTCTTTATCTGTTTTGCCATACTCTCCACTCTCCCTGGATTTCTCTAATATACATATTATACTTTACCCCAACATAAAAAGAAAGGGTTTTGGCAAATGATTTTCTCATTTTACAAAACCCTCTTCTTTACTCCAACCGGATATTTTTATAATATTTTACAATTTGAAATCGTCCTCTTTTAAGATAATTCTGTCAGATTCATCCGTTCCTTTTTTGAATACTCTCTTTACAAGATGTTTTACATTTGCCTTCTGAGAATGAGCAATCGCAGCATCCATTACCTCTTTTACTTCTGCAACTGTTACTGCATGATCTTCTTTCTGCATCATATCAATCTTACTGTATAACGCCAGAATACCCATCTCATCAATTCGATATCCATTCTCTTTTGCATATGTCTGTCCAAATGTTACAAGCTCATCATTGATAAATACCGGGAGTTCCAATCTTGATGTAAATTTCTTTTTAAATGCCGGATTTGCATTCATCAATTTATCAAGTGGTTTTCTCTGTTCCTCAAGAACAAAAAGAAGTTCTCCCGTCTGCTCTTCCATCAATTCATTTAGTTCACGAACCGTTCTGGAATTCATTCTTCCTGCACGTTCAATAATCAGAGCACCTCCATGCAGTTTATCAACTACATCAGAAACATCTTTTTTATTCAATGCCTCACCTGTTACAATAGCAACTTTTCCATGTTTAATCTTTCTTGCCTTCTGAATCGCTTTAACAACATCTACCGCAAGAACAGTTTTACCGGTTCCTTTACGGCCGACAATAACAATATTTCCTGTGCGTGATGTTCCAAATCTCTTCTTACATCTCTTATCAGCCTCAAGCACATCTACAATCTGCTCACTCATGCCGCGCACCGGAACGAAATAAGAGAATAACTTCTTCTGTTCTTCTGTCAGACCTGCTTTCAAACCAATCTCACTCTGGGCTTCAAGATCATAGCGTCCTTGCACAACAAATCCCGTATCCAGAACAACACCGCCCGGAGAGCGCTTAATCATACTCTGCGTATCTTCAATTTCTTCGATCTCCTCAATCGGCTCTTCCTCTTCTTCAATCTCTTCTTCTAATTCCTCATATTCCTCTTCCGGATATTCGTCAAAGTCCGCTTCTTCTTCGTAATCCTCTTCCTCGTCAAAGTCCACTTCTTCTTCGTAGTCTTCTTCCTCGTCAAAGTCTACTTCTTCTTCGTAGTCCTCTTCCTCGTCAAAGTCCACTTCTTCTTCGTAGTCCTCTTCCTCGTCAAAGTCCACTTCTTCTTCGTAGTCCTCTTCCTCGTCAAAGTTCACTTCTTCTTCGTAGTCCTCTTCCTCGTCAAAGTCCACTTCTTCTTCGTAGTCCTCTTCCTCGTCAAAGTCTAACTCTTCTTCATACTCGTCATCTTCGTCTTCAGAATCTTCTTCGAAATCATCCTCATACTCGTCATCTTCCTCCGGTTCTTCCATCGGAGTTGGATTTTCTATAAAATCATCCTCTTCATCTTCTTGAAAATCAACATCTGTTTCGTCTTCAAAAAAGTCATCTTCTACTTCATAATCTGCATCAAATTCCTCTTCTTGAAGATCTTCCTCATCATTTTCATCCAGTACAAACTCTTCTTCCTCTGTCTCATCAAGTTCAAATTCTTCTTCCTCTAATTCTGACAGTTCAAGTTCTTCATCTTCTTCTAATTCTGGCAATTCAAGTTCTTCGTCGCTTTCAAGAAAATCTTCATCTATTTCATAAGGCTCATCTTCCTCATCGAATTCTTCTTCAACACTTTCATCGATATCTTCCTCTTCATCTAACACAAAAAGTGCTTCAACAAGATCTGCCTTATTTTCGAACTCAGGTTCTTCTTCCGGTTCTTCTAATAAATCATTAATTTCCTCCGATGTAAGTTCCTCTGCTGCCTCTTCCTCCGGCATCTCAAACAACAAATCATCTTTTTCTGATTCTTTTCCTTCCAATTCATCCAAAAGCTTCTGGATATCCGCCGAAAGAATCTGCACTGTATCCTGACTTACTTTCTTTTGCGTTTCCTCTTTATATTTTTCTTTCTCAGCTTCAATTGCTCTTTCTGCTTCTCTCTGTTGTGCTTCCCAGTTCTGCAAAATCTCTTCAATCTTCATTGTTCCGGTTTTTTGAAATAGATTTGATTTTGCTCTATCCACAGATTCCTCTGCACGTTTAGATCCTGCTGTTTTAATAAATGCTTCCTGTGTTCCCATATGTTTCACCTCTGAAGAATGATTCTTTACATGACTTTCTTTCACATCTTCTTCATTACCTTCATTTACTGATTCCTTACTTAATTTGCTTGCTTTTTCAGAAATCACTTCCCGCTTCTCTTCTGTCATTTCTGTTTCTGCAGCCTCACTGTCAATATCCTTTTCTGTCTTTTCAGATTGTGGCTTTATGTCCGTAGGAAGTTCTTTGCGAATCGTTGCAATCTTTCCAAAATGAGCGCTCTTTCCTTCACTTCTCTGACGGTATTTTTCCTGCTGTGCCGGTGTCAGTGGTTTATAGCGCATCTTAAGTTCCATCGCCTGATAAACATATTTTCCTTCACTAAACCACAGAATTAGATCATCACATTCTTCCAAGCACTCCGCTGTCATTCCCGCTTCATGGTATAATTTAGCAAGTTCAAATGCCCATTTCTCAACATATTCTGATTTTTTAAAATTTACGAGAGCATCTATCTGCTGCGACAGTGGTGCTTTCTGTGCTCTTAAAATTTTATATTTCAAGATAAACTGATTCGGATCCTTTGGCGCAAGCTGAACAAATTCTTCGTAACAATCTGTTGCTTCATTAATATCATTCATCTTTAATGCAAGAATTCCTAAACGATATATAATTTTTCTGCTTCCCGGAGATCTGTCATATGCAACAAACAGCACGTCCCTGCTCTTTTGATACTCCCCATTATTTTCATATATTTCACTGACTGAGCAAAGCATAGATGCATTCTTTACTCTTCGCCAGTCTATCGTATCAGCTATTTCCATTGCTTTCTTGTACGCTTTCTTATCCATATAAGACAACATCTGTTCTGTTTTTACCCGATATTCATATTTATCCACTGATTTCACCTCTACAAATCATCTGCTTTTATTCCTATAAAAATTCATCCAATATGAGAATATAATTATAGTAAGTTTACCACAGGGGAATATCAATGTCAAAAAATAACGGTTATAATTTTTAAAATTATAACCGTTATTGTAATATTCAATTAATATTTTTTTAATATTTATCGGAGGAATCTATCAATTCCTGTTCCTGTTACCTTTTATATTATATTTAAATAATAAGTCAAAGTTATGATTTCATATTCTTCACTATCATTTACATATTAGGCATCCTTCTCCGTTATTGTATCTATATCGTTTCTGATTGACATCTTACTTGGATATTATTTCTATAACCTCTTTAAAGATGCGAATATACTTATGATAGTCTTAGCTAATGTTTCTTTACACATCGTCTAAGTTATTCTTTGATTTATTGTGGTATTGTCTTTTCAATATGTTTGTAAATACTTATCTGAGAATCTTTTTAATCCAATAATTTCTCTCCGAATTAGCTGATTATTCTACTTTGATTTGGATTATAATCTATGGTAAAGGCTTTCACTACAGGAACTTGTATTTACCATACCACTCACATATTGAATTGTCTGCTCTACATCCAACGGTCAAAGCCTCCTTCCATTATATTCCAATCAAATCTACTTTTCTTTTTCTTACTTGAAAACTATTCCATTTCCTTTTCAGATTTATCATTCTTCCTCTTTTTAATTCCTTCTTGTTACTTCCTTTCTCGTCAGAAATAACTTTGAATTTTGTTCCCGGAAGCTATTCTTCTTACTTGAAAATTGAAGTGTTTCCGTTTCGGAAATTATTGAATTAGTTTTCTTTGATTAGGTTGACTTTATAATAGCATTTGATTTTTATTTTGTCAATACTATTTTGAAATATTTTTATTTTTATTTGTTATATTATTCATTTTATAGTAATTTTCTGTTAATTAGCTATTGAAGCACTATATCGTCAACTTTCTTATATGTCGGTATTTGATATGATTCGATTACATTCCCCCCTACGATATATAAACGTTCTCCTGAATAAAGCCCCTTGACGTCCATCCATGATGTATTGTTGATCTCTTCTTCCATAACTTTTTCAAATCCGACTTCCGAATGATAATTAAACACATAGTATTTCTCATTCTCGCCATATGTCGGGAATCCAATCATATTCTTTTCTTCATCAATAAGAACCGCTTTATAGTCATAAAGCGCAGCGCTTCCATACACATTTTCCAGAACTGTCTTATGAATTTCTTTCACATCTGCCGGATTTGAAATATCAAACATAGAAATCTTCACTCCATTTGTTGTTACACCGGATTCATCTACATCCATCCCGATACCAAGCAATAATCCTTCTCCATACGGATGCAGATACTCTGAAAATCCAGGAATCTTTAGACTTCCAATCAGTTTTGGATTCGTTGGATCAGATAAATCTGCTGAAAACAACGGATCTGTTTCCTTGAATGTTACAAAATAAGCAGTATCTCCCATGAATCTTGCTGAATAAATCCTCTCTCCCGGAGCAATTCCTTCAATACTTCCAATGATCTTCAAATTCTGATCCAACACATAAAGCGCATTACTTTCTTCTGCTTCTACCGCTGTCTCTTCTTCCAATTCGCGAAGAAGCGGTTCTGCACGACTTACCTGATCATCTTTCATTACAACCATACGAAGGTATCCATTATATTCGTCAATTGAAAATGAATCTTCCAATCTTCCGTCCACATTAGCCGCTGCCTTACCATCAAGCTTTCCATCTTCATAAGAAATCTTTCTAATACATGTAGAAATTGCTCCTTCTTCATCCCTAGACGCCTCACAAAGATAAATATGATCGGAACTTACGTATGTCATTCCTCCATTATGGAAAATCCCCTTGCTATCTACAATATTATTCGGTTCTTCCAGATTAATTGATGATGCGACATAATACATATTTCCGTTCTCTTCCAATGGCAGCAAAATTTTATTTGGTTCAATAAGTTTTTCTCCCACTTCCGGAACATACAACTCCGGTTCATTTTTCTTACAATCTGCTGATGCATAGAAATTACTGAATACATATAAATATCCATCAGAAATTCTTGAGCTGTCATAACTTCCGGACTGTGTTACTCGTCCGATCTTTTTTACATTTTCTCGATCCTGAATATCATAAGTCAAAACACATGTCTTTTCCTGATAAATAGAATCCTCGGCTTCTTCCTGTATAACACCAAGCACGATCAGATGTTTTCCCTGTACATAAAGTTCTGCTCCCTGCATCCCTTTCTCAAGATTAATCGTTGCTACTGATTTCATCTCTTCTTCACGAATATCGACAATATTAATCTGTGCCAGTGTATCTTTCAGAATATATAGAAATTCTCCGTCCGTCTTCACGATGTCACCTTCTGCAACACCTTCTGTCCTTACATTCGTATCAGAATATCCCTGACCTTTCGGTGCTGAGTCTGTATTCTCGGCAATTGCTGCTCCATCTTCCCTCTGCGCACTAGAATAAAGACTCGTATCAGATGCAAAAGATTCATTTACTTTTTCCATTTGTTCCGCATTCGCCTGAATATAGTTATAAACTTTATCATAATTCTCTGCATATAGAATAGATGCCTTGTCTTCTCTTCTTCCATTGTCAAGTCCCGGAACATAATCTGACACAAGCTCCGCTGTCCGATCTACTTTCAACGCCGATGCCGCTGCTCCGATAACTGACAGAAATACAACTGCTGCCGCTGCTCTTGTATATGCTCGCTTCCAATGAAATGTTTTCTTTGGTTTCTTTTGTTCCAACCGATGATCTCTCAGCATCTTTTCAATATTCTCAGGCTTAAGCGATTCCGGTACTTCTGTATTCTGTGTCATATAATCCAAATTCTCTACAATCTTCTTCTCATTATTATCCATCCTTCAAACCTCCTTTAAAACTTCAGCTTCTTAGAAAGCTTGTCAAGTGCCCGACTTCTCTTAGAACGAACTGTATTAGAATTAATTCCAAGCATTTGTCCAAGTTCCAAACTCGTATAGCCTCCAAATACAGTTAGTCCCACAATTTCTCTCTCTTCCTCTGAAAGTTCCTGAAATGCATTCTTCACATCATATGCCTGTGCATAATCCGGATGCTCTGACTCTTCCGGCCGCTCTTCAATCGGTCTTTCTACCTTCTGACGCAATTTTTTATTACAAATGTTCACAAGAATCTTAAAAATCCATGCATGAAATGCCTTCTCATTTCTTAATTGCGGAAGATTCTCATATGCCGCAATTACCGTCTCGCTTACCACATCTTCCGCATCCTGCTTATGTCCCATTGTATACAGCGCAAATCGGTATAAATCTATATAAATCTGCTCATATAATTCTGCAAAAGCTTCTGTACTGCCTTTCTTTGCTCGCTTAACAAGAAATACATTCGTCTCTTGATTAATTTCATACATAAAAATCCCCCTTTCATTACTCTGTCATACATATAGAGTAACAAAAAGGGGACAATGTTGCACAAAATATTAAAATTTTATATTTTATTTATCCGCGATAATAATTGATCAGGCATCCCTTTAAGATAATCTCTCGTTCATTATCTGTCAGTTCTCCCATTGTCAGCTGAATTTCTTTCAGTTCTGTACCGACCACATACGCTTTTACTAATATTTCTTTTTCTTCGATAACTCTGCGGATTTCCGGCACATAAATATAATCTCCGTTCCGAAATGATAGCTCAGTATCTTTCTCTCCTGTAAGGAATGGCAGCATTCCCCAGTTGATCAGATTGGACCGATAGCGCTTTGTTGCGTATTCATTTGCAATATTCGCCCATCCTCCGAGCACCTTCTGACAAGAAGCTGCCTGTTCACGGGCAGACCCGTCTCCCGGTTTTACCGCAAAAATTGTACTTCCAATTCCAAGATTTCCTTCTCCTGCTTCTGGAAATCTTTCCTTAACCTTAGCCATTACCGGCTTTAATTCTTCCAGTACTTCCAACGGGCAGCTTCCTGCTTCAATCGCTTTTTGTGCTGCCTGCACTGTTTTCGCACGTTCTACATATTCCGGATCTTTTCTGGACAGAGCAAATTCTGCAAGTCCAAGCGGATTTGAACGATAAGAGGACGTCTCGCCGGATGGAATCAACTCATCTGTTGTCGTGACCGGATCATGTATCTCAGATACCACTTTTAACAATAGATTTTCCGGAAGCTCCGGCATTTCCGGCCAATCTTTAATATTAGGCCCGAATTTAATCTCCACGGATGGATCTGCTTCTCCATGGCTGTCAAATACTCTGTTTGCATAAATTGTTTTATCAAAATAGTATTTGCGCTGTTTGTATTCGATATCAAAATCTGTTGCCGGTGTCAAATAGCCCTGATTTGCGGCAGTTGCTGCAATAGATCTTGCATCCATAAGTGCAACTGAAGCTATCTGACCATTCTGAAGTTTAGATCCCTCCCTATTCGGGAAATTTCTCGTAGAATGGCGAACACTAAAGGCACCATTGGCAGGTGTATCTCCTGCTCCAAAACAAGGACCGCAAAATGCTGTTTTTAATACAGCTCCCGCTGCCATCAATTCCGCCGCCGCACCATTTTTAACTAATTCCATATAAATTGGCATGCTTGCAGGATACACGCTAAATGTAAATTCATCACAGCCGATATTTCTGCCGCGAACAATATCTGCTGCTGCACAAATATTCTCAAAACCGCCTCCGGCACATCCCGCAATGATTCCCTGCTCCACATATAGTTTTCCATTGCGGATTTTGTCCTGAAGCGAATACGCTACTGCCCCTTCAAGACTCACAAGCGCATTTTTCTCTACCTCGTGGAGAATATCATCCAGATTTTGATTCAGTTCTTCAATCGTATATGTATTGCTTGGATGGAACGGCATTGCAATCATCGGCCGGATACTTCCAAGATCTACATAGACAGCTCCGTTATAGTAAGCAATTTCCCCAGGTTCCAACTGCCGATAGTCTTCCGTTCTTCCATGAATGTCATAAAATTCCCGAATAACATCATCTGTTTTCCAAATAGAAGATAGACAAGTTGTCTCCGTTGTCATAACATCTATTCCGATTCGGAAATCTGCGCTTAGCTTTTCCACCCCAGGGCCGACAAACTCCATTACTTTATTATTGACATAACCATTTTTAAATGTTGCGCCAATAATTGCTAACGCAACATCCTGTGGACCAACACCTTTGATCGGCTCACCATCCAGATATACAGCAATCACTTCCGGGCGTTTGATATCATATGTTTTATTTAAAAGCTGTTTTACAAGCTCCGGTCCCCCTTCTCCCATCGCCATCGTACCGAGTGCTCCGTATCTCGTATGGCTGTCCGAGCCGAGAATCATTTTCCCGCCTCCTGCAAGCATCTCTCTGGCAAACTGATGAATGACCGCTTGATGCGGCGGCACATAGACACCACCGTATTTCTTTGCACATGTCAGTCCAAACATATGATCATCTTCATTAATCGTACCACCTACCGCACAGAGACTGTTATGACAATTTGTCAATACATACGGCATCGGAAATCGCTCAAGCCCGGATGCTCTTGCTGTCTGGATAATTCCGACAAAAGTAATATCATGCGATGTCAGTTTATCAAACCGAATCCGGAGATGTTCCATATTCCCAGACAGATTATGTGCTTCCAAAATCCGATAAGCAATTGTTTCTTTTTCCGCTTCGCTCTGTGATACAGATTTTCCTGTTCGCTGTTTTAATAACGCTCCGATATTCGGTCTGTCTTCAAGTAACTCTGTTCCGTTTACTAAATATACACCGTTTTTATATAAATTGACCATGCAAACAACCTCCTGTCTTATCTATTTTCTGATTCTTTTCATTTTAGCACAGCAAATTATCAAAGACAAGTAATTCTTGTTGTCGCACACAGCTTATTATTCTCTCTGTTTTAAGAATTTCAAATGCTCAGAAACCATCATCGCAATCTTAAATGTCAAAGCATCATCAAACGTTCTTACGTCAAGCCCTGTCATTTTCTGTATCTTTTCTAATCGATATACCAGAGTATTTCGGTGCAGATATAACTGTCTTGCTGTCTCTGAAATATTTAGATTATTTTCAAAAAACTTATTAACTGCTGCGATTGTTTCTTCATCAAACTGATCTACACATTTACCTTCAAATACTTCCTGAAGATACATTTCACAGAGTGATACCGGAAGCTGATAGATTAAACGTCCGATTCCAAGCTCGTTATAGGCAAGAACACTTCTCTCTGCATAGAAAATCCTTCCAACATCCAGCGCCATTCCTGCTTCCTTGTATGACTTAGAAACATCTTTCAATTCATTCACAATAGTACCATATGCAACACGCACATTTACCATCGCTTCTGTTTCCATCATATCTACAATTGTTTTTGCAATTTTCAAAAGAGCCTCGTATCCTTCTGATTCTTCAAGCGCCTTGATTAAAATCATGCTTCCTTCACTAACTGCTGTCACGAAATCTTTCGTATCTCCGGCATAGATTCCCCGAAGCATTTCCATGACCATTGCATCATCTGATGTCTTTGGTTCAATCAAAAAAACAGCTCTTTTTGTATCACTCTCTACATGAAGCCGCTTTGCCTGATTATAAATATCCGCAAGCAAAAGATTATCCAAAAGCAAATTTTGAATAAATCTGTTCTTATCCAAATGTTCCTTGTATGCCTGCTGCAGATTTTCAAGCTGACTGACAGCCATCTCTCCAACTAACTGACAGTCTCCTTTGTAGTCTTTCAAAGCCAAAATCTGTACCGGAACTCCTTCATCTGATACAACGAAATAAACGTTTTTATCGACAGACTTCATTGTCAACCACGCAACATCTTCAATAACTTCCTGTACTTCCCGGCTCATTACAGCTGTTGTATTTTCAACACCTGCAATACATTTTCCCTCCATATTCCAGACAGAACACTGTGCCCCTGAAATTCTTTCAATATCTTTAATAATTTTATGCAATACTTGATTTGATAACAATGATTTTCTTCCTCCGTACACGAAAGACGGAGCTCATCGCTCCGTCTCCCATTTTCTATTGTATATTAAAGTCTCTTTAATAATTCTTCCCGTTCTTTTTCAAATCCAGGTTTTCCAAGAAGCGCAAACATATTTTTCTTGTAGCTTTCTACTCCCGGCTGATTAAATGGATTCACACCTGAAATATATCCGCTGACACCACATGCAAATTCAAAGAAATAGAAAAGCTGTCCAAGATAAAATTCATTCTGTTCCGGAACATTTACCATAAGATTCGGAACAGATCCGTCTGTATGCGCAAGGATTGTACCATTCATTGCACTCTTATTCACGAAATCGATGCTCTTTCCTGCCAGATAATTCAAGCCGTCTAAATCTTCTTTTTCTTCCTGAATATACAACTCTTCCTGTGATTTTTCCACATTTACAACAGTTTCAAACATAATACGAGAACCATCCTGAATAAACTGTCCCATAGAATGAAGGTCTGTTGTCAGGTCCACTGCTGCCGGGAAGATACCTTTCTGATCTTTTCCTTCGCTTTCTCCATAGAGCTGTTTCCACCATTCACTTACATAATGAAGACTTGGTTCATAATTCGCCAGAACTTCTACCGATTTTCCTTTGCGGTGTAAAATGTTACGGATTGCTGCATATTTCAGTGCATCATTTTCTTCAAATGGTTTTTCCAATGCAAGTTCTCTTCCCGATGCAGCGCCTTCCATTAACTTCTCAATATCAGCTCCACTAACTGCGATTGGAAGCAAACCTACTGCTGTCAGCACAGAAAAACGTCCTCCGACATCGTCCGGTACAACAAAGCTCTCATATCCTTCCTCTGTTGCAAGTCCCTTCAATGCTCCACGCGCTTTATCTGTTGTCGCATAAATTCTTTTTGAAGCTTCCGCTTTTCCATACTTCTTCTCTAATAGCTCTTTAAAAATACGGAATGCAATCGCCGGCTCTGTTGTTGTTCCTGATTTGGAAATAATATTCACAGAGAAATCACGATCTCCAATTACATCGATTAAATGTTTGATATATGTACTGCTAATACTATTACCTACGAAATAAATCTCCGGTGTCTTACGAATTTCTTTTGAAACCATATTATAAAAATTGTGTCTCAAAAATTCAATTGCAGCTCTTGCTCCAAGATAAGAACCGCCAATTCCAATAACAACGAGCACTTCTGAATCCTGTTTGATCTTCTCAGCTGCCGCCTGAATTCTTACGAATTCCTCTTTGTCATAATCAACCGGCAGGTCAATCCATCCAAGAAAATCATTGCCTGCTCCCTCTCTTGACAGAAGAAGTTTCTTTGCTTCCTCTGCTAATGCTTTCATGCTATCTACTTCATGTTCGCCGATAAATGTATTCGCTTTTGCATAATCAAATGTTACTTTTGCCATAGATCTACACTCCTTTTTATCTCTGATCCGGATATCCTATCTTCTGAAGAAATACAATATCACAGTAAGAAGTTGTAAAAACCCTTACTGTGATATATTTTAGCAAACCCTTATTCGTTTCGCAAGGCAGACATCTGAATTTATGTACGCTGCGCTAAAAATTCTTCCAAAATCTCCCGAATCATTGCTTCTCTCGGTACTGCATCAGCCTCTGCTTCGATCCGCTCCTTCTCTTCTGTCAGAACTCTATCTGATGTTTCCATCTGCAAATTCATTTCTGCAGTTGTTTTTGCAAGTGCTTCCTGTATCTGTACTGCCTCCGCAGATATCTCCTCTGTGCTGCTCTCTTCTTTTGTATCTGCCATGGGCTCACAAAGAAAAATTTCTCCATTCTTCTCGACGTCTTCACTCACAAGCTGCTCATGCTCACAAGAAGCGCGGGATGCTGTCTCTTTTTGATATAGCTTTTCATACCGATGTGCACAAACATTTTCCAGATAATCTATCATATATGTTTTAGAAGATTTTAGCAGATATTTCTCATCAGTTGTGATATGTAAAAGAAACAAGAGCACCATCAGCACTGCACCGCTTCCTGCATATCGATAAATCGCTTCTCCCATACCATACACAGAATAATGCATCCACGCACCGAGCACACCGAGCAATGAACTCATCCACATTGTCTGCTTTTGTATCTGCTGCCATGTATGCAGACGAAACCCTAAAATCCGATATTCGAAAACATACTTGTCCACAAACGCCCCAACATTCTGTACCTTATCACTAATCATACAGGCATGTTCATATTTTGCCCTCATTAGTTTCATTAGCTTATGTGTACTCTTATTCATGTTTCCAGATGCACGCACAAGTCTCTTCAGTGCAAATTGAGAAACCAGTTTACTGCAAACGCCTATTGCAGCCACAACTCCCATTACATAGAACATTACATTATAATCTACCATTGTTCGTAACATTGTAATCGTTCCCTCCTTCTTTACTTCTCTGTGTTTCACTGTGCACACATTATATCGCAAAAAAGAAAGAAAGGAAGTCTAAATCGTTCGCCACATTTCTACATTCAACTAACTGTTTTTTGTCGCATCTTATCAAATAATATTTTTCATACTAGCCAAGTTTTTTCAAAAGACATTTCACAAGCCTTACAGAATGGATAATTGCCTTCGCTTCAAACTCCGGATAATCTACCTCTGCACTATTGTCGGCTTTATCCGAAATTGCACGAATTATGACACACGAAACTTTATTCAAGTATGCCGCATGTCCAATCGCAGCTCCTTCCATCTCTGTACACTTCGCTCCAAAGAGAGACACAAGTCTTTCTTTAACTGCATTGTCAGATATAAACTGATCTCCACTGACAATCCGTCCAGTATATGTATGGATATCCGGATTTGCCTCTGTATTCGCTTCGACTGCTTTTTCTATAAGCTCTTTATCTGCTGGAAAGGAAAATACATCCATATTTGGCACTTGTCCTACCGGATCTCCAAAAGTTGATGCATCCACATCATGCTGAACCATATCAGTAGAAATAACAATATCGCCGATATCAATTGCTGCGTCCAACGATCCCGCAATACCTGTATTAATCAGCTTATCCACATGAAACTTATCTACTAAAATCTGTGCACAAATTGCAGCATTTACTTTCCCAATGCCGCTCTTTACAATTACAACATTCTGACCACATAAATTTCCCTTATGGAAAACCATAGATGCATATTCTGTTTTTTCTTCTACATTCATATCAGAGATCAGAGTCTCGACTTCATCCTGCATTGCTCCAATAATTCCTATCATAATCTAGAATCTCCTTTTTATCTATCTCATAATTACTGCTATTATACAGACTCTCCAAGTCTTTTACAAGCAATAATGTCTGTATAAAGACAATCTCTATTAGCACTGACATTTATAGAAATTTTACATAATTGTAGCAATCCCAAAATGTCTTTGATATAATATCCTAGCAAATAAATCAGTAAATAATGGAGGATTTTATCATGGAACATATTATGGAGTACACACCAAAAGGTGTCTGCGCACGGCAGATTCTTTTTGAAATTGAAGATGATATCATTAAGTCAGTTAAATTTGTTGGCGGATGCCCGGGAAATACAGTAGGAGTTGCATCTCTTATTCAGGGAATGAATGTACATGAAGCAATTTCCCGATTAGAAGGAATTCGCTGCGGAACAAAATCAACTTCCTGTCCAGATCAGCTTGCTACAGCTTTAAAACTTGCATTAGAACAACAAGATAACAAATAAACAAAGAAGATATGTCATACAGATGTGCATATATTTGTATATATTTTATGAAAAGATACCTGTCCGTTACAAATTTCATTGTTTCGGAGAGGTGTTTTTTATTATTAGACACGAAACCTTTTAGATACGTTTACTGTATTCAAATGTTCCGCAAAGCATGGAAACTGTTTCTTTATTTCTTGTGATTCTTTTACTGAAATGCTATACTGAAGCTGATCTATAGAAGAAAAGAAATGATTTTTTAGGGGCTTTGCCCGCCGCTCTCATCTTTGCTCATTAAGAGCTGTATGGTATGTTGTTTACATATTATTATTTTTTAGTATTTGGTATAGTATGTTGTGAAAGCGGCGGGCAGAGCCCCTTGTTACAAAAATCATATTGTTGACGGGTTACTTAAATAACTTAATTGATTTGTGATAAATAATCTTGTTGATAGTTGCTGAATGAATAATTAAATGTAGAGACCTTCTGTCCAGGAACTGCTACTGTCAGTGTTAGCTCCATGGATACTTTTTACACGATAGAAATATCCAATCGGTACTGTCAATGTTTTACTAGCTGCCACATTATTAGCATTATATTTTGTTGCCGCAAAATAATCCTGCTGCACCCATGCATTTCCCAATAACCGCTCTACGCGAACACTAACAGATAGTTTTGACACTGTTCCTTCACCAAGAGTAACACCTTTCGCATAAATTTTCCCAGTTCCTGTTTTATTGATACTGGATGTTCCTGCTCGAAGATATGCTCCATAGGGCATTACTTCCAAACTTCCTTCTGCATAACTTTCTTTACTTAGATTCTCTTTTTCTTTTGCCAAGGAAATAATCGAAGATGTTCCAATACTTCCTAAAACTAACGTTAATGCCATAAAATATGTTATTGCTTTTTTCATTTTGTTTGCCTCCTTTATATATTAGACAATCAAACTACAAAAACCTTACATATTTTCATTAAAAAAATAAATTTTTTATAATTTTCTCAATTTCTTTTCTTTCTACTTTTGCAAAAATACAATACCAAGTATCTTCATACATAAATTCTGATACATATTTTTTTTCTTGAGCATCTTCAATCCAATATTCTGATACACAGATAGAAATATCATTTACTTGAATCTCAAATTTATCTAGCAATTGATCTTCTATATCTAAAGCAAGACTTCCTTCATTGTATTGCTTCTTTATCATGTAAGAAATTGCTTCGTCTTTTTTTTCATAATACAAATAGGCATCCTGTGATGTTTCATCTAACACGCTCTCCTCAAAAACCATCCCCTCCGGCAGATATCCCAGTCTTACCGGATCAAATCCTAATTCATCTTTAATCTGCTGATATGCCTGCTCTTCCGCATCCATGCTATCCATTCCAGACTCTTTTTCTTCCGCTTCTGTTACACCATTAATCGTGATGCGATTTCTCTCTCCAAACATCTCCCGCGCAATCTTCAACGCCTGTTTTGGTCCTCCGACACTGGCAATAGTAAAACCAGAGGTCACTGCTATTACAATTCCGATTCCCGCAACTGCTGATACAATATTTTTCTTCCAATTTGCAGATTTTGTACGTTTGTTTTTCTTTCTACGAGATTCTTTTTGGAACTCCTCTATCTTTCTCTGCTTTTGAAGTTCTTTCCCAAGCTTCAACGCTTCTCTGTCTTCTTCGGATAACTGTGCATAAAGCTGTTCCTGAAGTTCTCTCTGTTTTTCATATTCCTCAATTCGCTTTTTCAGACGTTCTTTCATTTCCGGTGTCGGTTTTAGCACAGGATGATTAGCCATCTCTGTCTGTTCAGAAGATTCGGAAGGATTTTTTATTCTATTCTCACTTGATTTCTTGCATAATTCTTTCTTTTCATCCATACATCAGCCTCTTTCTTTCTGATTATCTTGCACTTTTTTTTAAATCTGTTAAGATAATCGTAGAAAATATTAGGAGGGGAACTTTATGAAACGCATCATATTAACCGGCGGTGGCACTGCCGGACATGTTACACCGAATATTGCCCTGCTTCCTCGTTTGAAGGAACTCAATTACGATATCCATTACATCGGTTCCTACAATGGAATCGAAAAAGAACTAATCGAACAATTCGGAATACCTTATCACGGAATTTCTTCCGGAAAGCTTCGCCGCTACTTCAGCATGAAGAATTTTTCTGATCCGTTCCGCGTATTAAAAGGATTCAGCGAAGCTAATAAATTAATAAAAACACTTAAACCGGATGTCATATTCTCAAAAGGCGGCTTCGTATCTGTCCCTGTTGTTATGGCAGGAAAACGAAGACACGTTCCTACAATTATTCATGAATCTGATATGACACCAGGTCTCGCTAACAAACTCTCCATTCCTTCCGCGACAAAAGTATGCTGCAATTTTCCGGAGACACTTGAGCACCTCCCGAAAGAAAAAGCAGTTCTGACCGGTTCCCCGATCCGTCAGGAACTTCTTCACGGAAATAAAATCGCAGCCCTTGATTTTTGTCATCTGACTGCGGATAAACCTGTGATTCTTATTATCGGAGGAAGCCTCGGCTCTGTCGCAGTCAACAATGCAGTCCGCGCCGTCCTTCCGGAACTTTTAAAAGATTTTCATGTGGTACATCTTTGCGGAAAAGGAAAAATTGATGATTCCTTAAAAAATCTTCCTGGATATGTCCAGTTTGAATATATTAAAGAAGAACTCAAAGATTTATTTGCACTTGCAGATATTGTCATTTCCCGCGCCGGTGCCAACGCCATCTGTGAACTTCTGGCATTGCATAAACCTACCCTTTTAATTCCGCTTTCTGCAAATGCAAGCCGCGGAGACCAGATTTTAAATGCCCGTTCCTTTGAACGACAAGGCTTCAGCCTTGTACTGGAAGAAGAAAATTTAACAAATACCTCTCTTCTGGACACTATTCACAAGTTATATAACAATCGAGAGTCCTATATCAATGCAATGAAAAAATCCTCTCAGCAGGATTCTATCGATACAATCATTCATTTAATTGAACAGGCTGCAAAATAGTTCTCTATAAGACTACTTAATTCTTTATGGGACTGTTGCAAAATAGAACTTATCTACAGACAATTCTTTGGATCTTCCCAACGTGTGTCTTGTATTTAAACCTTTTTGCAACAGCCCCGTTTTATATCTTTGTGATTTCTGTGTATTTACTGCCATATTGTTTTTTCAGCTTTGCCTTGGTTCTTGACATCATTGTATAAAGCGCATTCTCTGACATATGAAGACGATGTGCCGTTTCTTTTCGTGTTTCCTTCTTCTGATACAAAGCTTTCAGCGCTTCATATGCATTCTTATGTTCATGCTTTGTCTCTTCAAAAATCTGATTGCATAATTCTTCTGCTTCCCTTTGACAAAACTCACGGATATAGGCATCTTCTGTACTTGAATATCCATTGATCATTTCATCTTCCTCTATCTGAAGCTGATCAAAATCTATATAATCCAATTCGTGTTTCAGCTTCTTCACCAAGTTAAAGGATACATTTTTTGTTACTTTAATCAACCAGCTTTTTTCAAATTCAACATCATTTTCACGAAGATAAACATAATATTTATACATGACTTCCTGCACGACATCTTGTGCCAGATATTCATCTTTCAAAATATCAGCCGCTATATTTAAAATCACTTTAGCATAATCATCATAAATTTTATTCCAAAATTCATTTTGTAATTCTTGTTTATTCATACCCTCATCCCTATGGATCTCATTCTCAGGTTCTTATCATTCGTATTGATTATGCTATATCGTCTCGTGAAATTTTGTTAATATCTCTTCTTTATCCTCATCTGTCAGTTTCCCCATATTCCACCCTAGTCCTACCTGATCATCTTTGTAACGCGGGATCAAATGCAGATGGAAATGATGAACTGTCTGACCTGCTGCTTCTCCATTGTTCTGGACAAGATTATAACCATCGCATCCAAGCGCCTTTGTCATTCTTGTAATCATCTTTTTTGCAAGTACAAGCACTTTTGATGCAATCTCATCATCCAACTCATATAAATTATCATAATGTTCTTTTGGAAGAATCAACGCATGTCCTTTTGATGCCGGTCCGAGATCAAGAATTACCCGAAAATCATTATCCTCATATAATGTTGCAGTCGGGATTTCACCATTCGCCAATTTACAAAAAATACAATCATCTTTTTTCATTTTTCAACACCTCATTTGCTATTATAACTTACTATTTTTGCGGAATTTGTCACAATTTGTTTCTTGATTTTATTTGTATAATTATTTACCCGGTGCTAGACTTGTCATTATAGAAAGGTGGGATAAATATGATAACAAATACTTTTTTAAATACGATGGATGACAACTCGTTTTCTTTAAGTCAGATGACTCATGAACTACGAAATCCTCTGACAATCATCTACAGCACACTGCAGCTTATCGAACATCAGCATCCAGAAGTGGCATCTTATACTCACTGGGACTCTTTGTTTGATGATGTAGAATTTATGATAGAACTTCTTACAAGACTCTCTGCCTATGGACATGGTGCCGCACCTTCATTTGAAACAATACATACAACACCATTTCTTCGGCACGCTGCTCTTTCATTTGCAGCATCAATCTCTTCTTCCAATATTGAATTTACATCTCATATTGCGCCGGAACTACCAGACCTGATGGGTGATCCGACTTTATTAAAAGAAGTTTTGATTAATCTGCTAAAAAATGCTTTTGAAGCCATTGATCCAGAACATAAAGACAATATCTCCGGATCTATTCACCTCAAAGCATTCATGCGCTGCGGAAAACTTCATATTACTATTTCCGATTCAGGATGTGGAATTACTCCTGAACAGATTGACCACATTTTTAACCCTTTTGTCAGCTTTAAAAAAGGCGGCTCCGGAATCGGACTTGCAATTGTAAAACGAATCGTCAATTCGCACATGGGTACATTAGATCTGACTTCCAATATCGGATGCGGAACTACCTTTTCGGTAATTCTTCCTGTAAAGAAATATGGAACTGATAAACCCACATATGAGACCTCCGATATGAGCCATAACATCAATCCCGGAAGTTGTAACCCCATAATAAGATGTAACTAAAATCATGACAAGGATTCCTTTCCAGGTCATACTTCCGATCCTGCCTCCATTGCGTATTGCAATATAAAGGAGAGCTCCTACCATACCGAAAATGGCTCCGGATGCACCGGCAGAAACTGCATAGTCAGCGGTTTGAATTTCATTTAGCATTGAGAACAGATTACCGCCAATTCCACTAAGCATGTAAATACACAAAAATCTTAGTTTTCCTGTTTCCAACTCAACTTGAGAACCAAGAACAAAAAGCAGAAACATGTTATTTACCAGATGATGAAATCCAAAATGCAGAAACATACTTGTAATGACTCTATAGTATTGACCGCTTTCAAAAAGAGGAACGTACATAGCTCCTGCTTTTAGCATCCATGCGCCGTTTTCGGTATTTCCAGTACATTCCAGTACAAGAAATACAGCGATATTAATTGCTGCAATCCCTATCGTCATCCATGCCTTTTTCCCTGTTGTCATGCCGGCTTCCTTTCCAATGTTTACCAATTTTAGTACTTGAGTCTATTATAGTATAGTTTAAATTTCACTACAATCCTTATTTTCTCAATTTTTCCAGAGTTTTTAATCATTTTCAGTATCTCGAAACCGCTTTCTTCCGAATAGTCCTGTCAATTTACCAAAAGGTGTTTTTGCTTCTCTAAGTATTCCTATTCCCATTCCTTCTTCCTCAATAATATCTTCATATCTAAAATTTTCTTCTGCTTCATTTTCTTCCTTCTCCTGTTCCCCCATCATCCGATATGCCTGTTCCAATGCCTTGTCCAGGCAATAATTTTCTGCTGTTGTAATTCTATGTAGTTCATAAGCAAGACAAATTCCGGTCTTATCTTCACAATCCACCTGACGGATCAAATACTCAGAAAACTCACGAAACGCCTGATGAAGATTTCCTGTATGAAGCGGATAATAGCAAAATAAAAACCTGTGTTTTTCATAAAAGATAAATTCCGGTTCCAATATGATTCTATCCGGATCAAGCATAAATGTCTCCAAACATTTTATCGTTTCTGTTAGCTGCATTATAAGACTACAAATCTCATCAAACTGTATTCCTGTTTTTTCATAAAGAGCACGAATAGATATCTTTCCACTGATATCATACTTATATTGTGTTTTTGTTCCTACTCCCTGTACTATAATCGGCAAAATTCCTTCTGGTCGATTTTCCTCAAGCATATAAATCTGATAATCTTTCTCTCTGATTCCTGCCGCTTCAAAAATCAACTGTGTTCGATTTAATTCTCTTCTGTAAGATACATCCATAGTCTACTCCCCCACTTCTCTAAAATGTCTAACTCTTCGAACTTCCTGTTCCGGAACAGTGACATTCATAACTGCATCTGCTCGAATACGCATCCGTCTTTTATGTGCAGCTGCATTTATTGCTACATTTTCCTCTTCACATATAATTTCTACTGTTGCCGCAGAAAAATAAATCATTTTCCCACGAATCCGTTCCTGTAAGTGTTCAGCCAACTCTTCTTTCTCCGGAGGTGTTAAAAGCCTCATTCTCTCACTGGCAATGCTTGCTGTTTCTATCACTGCACTTTGCAGAATATGTTTATCGTGAAAGAAAAAAGAAAGGTACACCGCACTGACAAGCACTAAAAAAACTACAGGAAATATTGCTGCCGTTTCGACCGTAAAGCTTGCTCTCAAATTATAGTTATCACACATTTCTATATCTGTTCTATATTTCAAATTAAAACCACTCCTAAACATCCCACCGCAAGAAACGGGACAAATGCAAGACGCTTTTTCTTATTCCAATGCAACACTGACATTCCAATCATTGCGGCACATGCCATGCCAAATAAAGCAATCATACAAATGCATACGGTCTTCCATAAACCAAATACTACTCCAAGAATCAACACAACCCATCCATCTCCGTATCCAATACCTTCTCTCGTCATACAACTAAGAATCAAAAACAATATTCCCGGAATCGTTCCGGATATGAAAACCGGAAATGATATATTTCCTCCCACTCTTGCAATCACTGCCAAAACGGTAAGCGCTCCCAAAAGTAATTTTGGGAGATGATGCGCTTTCCAATCAAGCACGCCAAGCCCGATCATTAATATTACAGTAATTATTTCAACAGACAGCGTTCCTATCGTGAACATTTTGAACATGCCCCCTTTCCTCTAACTTCACTTTTTTCTACCGCATATACCGTTCTCTGAAGCTTGCTGCACGCTGCTGAAGTATGATAACGGTCTCCTGTATCTGTAATATAATAATGTCCGGTATGAACTGCATTTCCACAAGAATGACACGGATAGTATTTTCCCCCGCTGCTATTTCGAAGTTCTTCTACACTATTTGCCGAAACTTGCCGTACCGACGGTTCCAGATAAGTACAGTGAGGATTCTTATGGTACACAATCCCTGTTTCTGTCACATAAACAATTTCCGCCGGCAGTATTCCTTCAACTCCCCCGCTCTGATACCCTGTCCATGCTTTTACCCGTATTTTTTCTTCACAACGAACAGGAGGAATTCTCATAACCGGAATCGGCAGGCGCACTTCATACGCTGCTTTTAGAAAAACGATCCCATCTGCCATAGAATACCAGGAACCATGACAATCAATTCCTGACGCGCCGCCGCTGATTAGGCTATTGTCCAACCGGTCTCTTCCTGCGCTTTCTCTTACCTCCTCTTCTACTTTTGAAGTAATAATTGCCGGTATCCCATAGACCTGCTCGGCTGCTTCTTTTCCTGCTGAACGCAAGCCTTCTTTTACCGATATCTGCAGCGTCATTATTTCAATAAGATACAGCATGCATACAAGTGCCAGAAAGAAAAATGGTACAATTAATGCTGTTTCAAGCGTGATGCTTCCCGGCAAAGAGGCAAATATAGATGCCTTTTTCACAGATTTGTGGGAAGATTTCCTCTTAGTTAGAGATATGTCGGCGTCTTTCTCCTTTCTTAATATTATTTTATTTTGTTTGCGTAAATATATGGATGAAAAAGGCATCCGTATTCACCTCCTTACCGGTACTCATAATACGTTTTAAACTGATAGCTAATTCCTCGCCGAAATGTACATGTTGTACGCATCTCAATTTTATTTACAGATTTGTCTGCCCGAAAATAATCCATTTCTTCCTGCTTTCTCAGATTTATTTCCAACATATCAATCGCGCGCATCCTCATTGTTTCTTTTTCTGTTACTGCGTAAAACATCCGCAAGTAATCTTCGTATCCGATTCCGTTCTCTTCTTTTGTTTCTTCCTGTGTTTGAGCATCCGGAATCAGAATTTCTGAAAATTCTGTCCTCCAACTGCTGTCTGTCTTCCAGAAAATACATTTCTCTCCTGCCATTAATATCCGAAGATCCGCAACTGTTTCTCTGTAAGACCACACAAGCAGCAAAGCATGTTTTAATACTTCTGTCAGCTCCGGCATGAGAATTACTGCACTAAGTGCTGCCGCCCATGTCTGTGCTTTAGCGCACCGCTGCGCATCTGAAAGAAGAAACGCATAATTTAATGCAAGGCGAATTCCCTGTATTTTCCTTAATACTCTAGTAAGATTTTCCGCATCCTCATCTGTTCCTTCTAGAATATACTCCATCTCATACGCCAATCCATTTCCGCATTCTTCTCTTTCTGTGACTCCATTATTATAATGACGAAGCATATATTCTCCGAATAAAATATCTGATATCGTTTCATTTCCCAAAATCTGATCTAAAAATTCTCCTCTTCCGCTTAACAATCTCCGTCCGCTTGGCAGCTCAGATGTGTTCACTCGTTTTTGGGAGATTTGTTTTGACTCTGGAAGAATCTTCTTCAGAAAATCATCATTTCTCATTTGGATAACATCTGTAAACGGGTTTTCTTCAGACGGCATCGCCTCTTCTACTTCTTCCAATGCTTGATCCAATTCTTCTTCTCTGTCGGTATACTGCTCTTCCTGTTCTTTCCACAACTCTTCCATCTTCGGAATTTGCTCTAAAACACCATGACCAATCTCTGTCTCCATCCAACGAACTGCCTGCTCATAAAACGCCTGTCCGTTATGATCTGTCAACATTTGAATCTTTTCAATTTCATGCTTTGCTTCCATTCCGGCATAATAATTAAGACGGTCACATATTTTTTTCTCTTCATAAGCATCGCTTTCATAACTTCCATCTAATGAGAAAATATGATACAACTCAAATAGTTTACTGTGATATTCAGCAAATACCGAATCCATTGCAAGACTGACATCTGCTCTTTTCTCACTCTTCATCCCCTGCAACGATGCACTTTCCAAAATTCCGCCGATAAACGAAAGAAATATAACAAATATTAAGCTGAGAAATACTGTCATTTCTGCATGTACACTGCCAGATAAAAACTTAAATTCCTGAACTTTCATTAACAATTTTTTGAAAAATAGAATTTACGATACTTGTCAGCTGTGATTTAAAGATTAGTACAAGACCGATCAGTACCACCAAAATCAGCAATACTTCTACAACACCAATCCCATGGTCTTCTTTCAAATTTTCAATACTTTGTTTCCATCTAATCCATAACATATTCATACACATTCTCCCTTCATTTCCAAATTTCTCCACATTCCTAGACGCTCATAGAAAAAAATGCCGGCACTACAACTATCAATAGTACCACTCCAAGCATTAGAAACATTGGCATCAAAAGCTTCGTTCCCGCTTCTTCTCCCTGTTGTTTTGCCTGTCGTTTTCGATCTGCAAATGCAATCGCAGCTTCCGTTCTCAATAATATTCCCATCCCCTTCGCACCTTTTTTCAGATTTTGAGACAGCATTGCGCCAAATTTCATATAAGCTGACGTTTTACATCGCATTCCGAATCTTTCATAACACTCTTCTTCCGGAATCCCACTTTGCATTTCCCGAAGCGTACAGCGCATTTGCCGTATTAATTCTCTATCACTTTGTTCCGAGCTTTCTACAATCATCCTCCATGCTGCTCTTACTGTCATTCCGGCGCCTGCCAACAACGTAAACTGATGTAATAACTCCGGATAATCAAGTATCAGTTGTTCTTCTTTCTCCTTTCTCTGTTTTTCTTCCTCCTGACGTGTCAGCAGTAAAGAAATTGCTGCCGCTATCACTCCAATTCCCAGTACAGGAACAGCTCGCCCTTCTGTCTTCTTCTGCCATGTAACCTTTCTTCCCCCTACTTCCTCAGGAAGTTCCAAATATCTTTCGCTTTTTTGATCTCTGCCCGCATCTTCAGCTGCCTTTTTTGCATTTTGGGCAAATACACTTAACTTTTCTCTCGGGTATACTACAACCGTTTTCTCATAAACCGCTTCTTTCTCCTGGCATTTCATATATCCTGTAATCCATACTTGTGTTCCTGTCTCTTCCGGTGAAAGAATATTTCCCTGAAGGTCGATTACATCATATCTGTTAAATTCCCAGCGAACAGCGATTTCCATTCCCGGCACTTTTGTCGGCAGGACAAGTGGTTTTCTAATTTCTTTTTCAGAATGATTTTCACCAAGAATCACTTGATCTATCTCATCTCTCGCCTTCGGCCACAACTCTTCCAGTTCCTTTTCCGTATATGTCTGAGGTTGTATTTCTATGATAACCTTTTCTCGTTCTCCGCCTGCCTCTACATATAATTCTTCTGTTTTCTTTGCACCACCATAACCATTTCGTTCAATTTTTCCACCATTACTTAAATCTGCCGATTTTTTATCCACAAAATATAGTGCGACTGCAAGTACGGCTGTGCATAAAAGAATTATTCCTGCCCGGAGGACCTCTTTCCTTCCGATCCAACGCTCTTTCTTTTGTTCTCTCTGCTTTCGTATATATATTTTTTCTCCCTCCTTCAAAATTCTTTCTAAACCTCAATCTCAATAATCCGCTTTCCCCACAGAAATGCCGACACATATACTGCCAAACATATCGTCATAAATATCATTCCAAAAGCTGTCCCATACAACATTTCCATAAATTGCGGAAAACACAATTTCATGTATGCAATCATCCCCGCCGGAATTCCCGACATCACATAAAATTCCATTTTCTTCGCTGCGTAAACTACTTCAATTTCTTTCTTCACCTCCATCCGTTCACATAGCTGACGAATCGCATTCTGCAGAATCTCTACAAGATCCCCTCCGTTTCTTCTTGCCAGTACCATTACTGTAGTAAATGCCCTTACATCTTCATGCCCGGTCCTTTTCGCTAATCCTTCCAACACCTGCTCTGCCGGAATATTCATTTCTAATTGTCTTCTCATATATTGGAGTTCTCTGTTTATACAACACTGGGATGGATACAACTTATCCAGATCTTTCTGTGCCTGGAGCAATGCATTTTCCACAGAATATCCAAGTTTTAATGCATTTGCTACTGCCTGCATCATATCTTTTAACTGTACTCCAAACTCTCTCTTTCGTTTTTTTTCTAATTCTTTGCGATAGTATAAAAGATAGACTACCGTAAATGGCAGAAACAAAAATACTCCAGCTCTGCTGCCATAACAAAGATATCCGGTTACTCCTGTAAATGCTGTTCCCTGCACGATACCTTTTAATACTTCTCTCTTACGAATATCCTGCTGCCAATAATTTTTCTCTCTGGGTAAGCGCACCGCATTTCACCAACTTTCCACAAATCTTCCCTGAGCTAACGGATTCTTCCACAAATTCATACAACTTATTCACACGAATCCCCTCCTCCACACAATCAAGTACTTCAACAATCTCTGCCACCTTTCTGCTCTTATCCCGGAATCTGCTCAAATGCACTATGATATCCACACCGGAGGCAATCTTTCTCTGAATTGCCAAAAGCGGAATGTTAAGTCCAGTCAAAATCATTGTCTCAAGCCGCATCAACATATCCTGCGGGCTATTGGCATGTCCGGTACTCATAGATCCCGGATGTCCTGATGACATTGCTTCAATCATAGAAAATGCTTCAAATTGGCGCACTTCCCCAACTAAAATCCTGTCTGGACGCATCCGAAGAGCTGACTTAAACAAATCCTGAATTGTAATTTCTCCAATCCCTTCCACATTGGCGTTGCGCGCCTCCAGACGCACAAGATTTCGGATTCCCTGTATCTTAAGCTCTGCGTTATCTTCAATTGTAATAACTCTCTCGTCTTCTGGAATAAACTCTGACAATGCATTTAGAAATGTGGTTTTCCCGCTTCCGGTTCCTCCACTAATAAAGATGTTATACTTTGATTTAACAAGAAGTTTTAAGAATTCTGCTGTTTCTTCATCAAGCGCACCCCAACACACAAGTTGCTGCATGGTTACTGCCTCTTTTGGAAATTTTCTTATTGTAACAATCGGTCCATTCAAAGCGGTAGGACTTAATACGACATTTACCCTGGATCCATCCGGCAACCTGGCATCCACAATAGGCGATGCTTCATTGACAATCCGGTTCGCTCCGGCTACAATCTGCTGAATGACATCCTCCAATTTCTTTTTCGAATAGAAGTGTCTCTCTGCCTCATAAAGCTGTCCGTGTTTTTCCACAAAAATCTTCTCTGTACCGTTAATCATAATCTCTGTTACTTCTTCATCTTCCAGAAATTCCTGGATAATATCCAATTTCCGAAAAGTATTAAATAATTCTTTTCCGATAGATGCCTTTTCTTTCAGTGGAATAAATTCCCGGCTGGAATGCAGTTCTAATATCTCACGAATCATTTCTGCCAACATATCATCT
Organism: Lachnospiraceae bacterium; assembly: GCA_018365895.1. Next base: position 86,093 of record JAGZJD010000004.1, read on the forward strand.
TCCACTTCTTTCGAGAGATCTATCTCATTCAAAATCTCTTCTTGGATTTCTTCTATCCATATATTTCTTTTCCTCTGTTCCACTCTTCTCCTTCCCTACCGGTCTTATTCTTCCGCAAACCGGATTCGTTCCAACAAATGTGCTTTTCCCATCTGCCGCATATTCACCTGAAACTGTAATATCCGCTCTTCTTCCTCTTCGTTGGATGCATTCTGCATATAAATTTCCTTGCAAAGTTCCAACATGGAAAGAAGGCCCTGCACACATTCTGAAAGATCCAGAAGAATTACTTCAAACTTACTTTCTGAACAAATCTGTTCAAGTAATGTCTCCCACTCTTCCCAGGCTACCATTTTCAGATCTTCTCCATTTTCCATCGGCATTACCACTGACATTCCATCTATATGACGGCATATCGTTCCTGCCCGAATTCCCGTCTTTTGATCACCCTGTCGAATGTAATAAATAAGTTCCGATAATCCTCGGTAATTTTCTTCTTCCTGATACCATCCTGAATAAGGCTGAAAATTAAGATAAAGCACTTCTTTTTTTCTGGCAATCTCTTTTCCAAGCGCCAAAGCCATTCTCGTCTGTGCTGTGCTCTGCACCGGAGAATAGAAACCAATTATGCGTCTTTCTTTACTAACAAGCCGAAATAATGATGCCTCCTGGTGTTCAAGACACTTTTCCAAAATCTCTCGCAAAATATCTTCCGCCGGCTGATACTTCCTGACAGCTGTTTCTCTTTCTGCAAGATCGCATTCTCCTTCCCCAACTAGAACAAAACAGTGATCACAATCAATCTTCTCACGTTCTCTTAAAGAAAATGTCTCGCCAATCAGCAGAATATAGATTCTTTGTCTTTTCAAAAACTCCACTGCCTCTTCTACCGAAGAAAGCCATCGAACTTGCACATAGAATTCTGCATGTGCCTGCACCCGCTCCATAAAACGAATTCCATACTCTCGTTCGTTGTCGCAGATTACAAAATTTTTCTCCTCCAAGCATGTCCTCCTTTCTCTTTTGTATTCGCGTAATCTGGAAATTCTTACTGAACATAAAGACTTAAAAATAGATAAATGAACTTAGATAAAATAGATAAATAAGAATTTTAGAAATTACTTGTAGGCATATTATAGCACAAGAAAATTTCTTGTCCATAACCTTTTCACAGTTTCTTCAACTTTGTGAAAGTCTCACAAAATTTGATAGAACAAAATCGCATAAAGGAGCGCAACCCCAGGAATTCCAAGGACTGCGGATGTCAAAAGCGACACCGGATTCATACCAACTGCAACCGGAATCTGCTGAGATTCCAAATATAAATTTAATCCATAAATTATTGCCATACCCACAATTGCCCGCACTATGAAATGTATTGCTATCGAAAATCCTCGTCTCTCTGACATAATTTTGTCACCTTTTTTCTTTCTTGATCTATATATATGTGAAGTATTGGTATTTTATACACATTTTGACACATACTACAGTTACAAATACTTACAGAAAGGAGCTGTCATGGGAATTTTTCATAAAAAGCAGACACTTCCGCCAGATCAGAAGCTTCTCTTTGACGAAATCAATAAAGCAAAAACACAAATAGAGCTGGCACAGATTAACTTTCAATCTGCCCTTGATCCCGATCTTATCGATTACTATATTTTCGAGGGAAATGCAGCCTGGAAACGCTATTGCTTTCTGCTGCGACAGGCTCGTCTGCAATAATAAAAAAATCTCCCAAAATAAAGAAATGTCTTTCTGACACAGACATTTCCCATTTGGGAGATTTTTTAATAAACTTATACTTGAATCTTAATTTCTCTTCCGCTGCGCTCATAAGCGCGAATCTTTACGCCTGCTGCGCGCATCATTCGCTTAGAACCAATGACTGACGGCGTATCTGCATACTTATCACAATCATAAATTACTTCTTTGATTCCACTCTGAATAATCGCTTTCGCACATTCATTACACGGAAACAGCGATACATACAATTTAGATCCTGCCAGACTTCCTCCGGTATAATTCAAAATTGCATTCAATTCACTGTGTGTCGTATAGAGATATTTTGTTTGAAGCGGATCTTCCCCTTCTCTGTCCCACGGAAATTCATCGTCCGAACACCCCATAGGAAATCCATTATAGCCAACTGACAAAATACGATTTTCCTGACTTACAATACAGCATCCCACCTGAGTATTCGGATCTTTTGAACGCATACTGGACATCTTCGCAATTCCCATGAAATACTCGTCCCAGGAAATATAGTCGCTACGTTTTGGCATTTCTGCCACCTCCATTATTTTGTTCCAAAAATACGGTCTCCTGCATCTCCAAGGCCCGGCACAATATAGCCGTGATCATTTAATTTCTCATCCAATGCTCCAATATAAATGTCCACGTCAGGATGACATTCCTGCATCTTTCTCACACCTTCCGGAGCGGCAATGATGCACATAAAATGAATATTTCTCACACCTTTATCCTTCAGCATCTGAATCGCAGCAACACTTGAGCCTCCTGTGGCAAGCATCGGATCTACTACAAATACCTCTCTCTCTTGACAATCTGCCGGAAGTTTACAGTAATACTCTACCGGTTCCAATGTCTCCGGATCTCTGTAAAGACCAATATGCCCAATCTTAGCTGCCGGAATCATAGAAAGCATCCCGTCCACCATTCCGAGTCCCGCCCTTAAAATCGGTACAACTGCCAGTTTCTTTCCGGATAATTCTTTTACAACCGTCTTGCAGATCGGTGTCTCAATCTCAACGTCCTGAAGCTTCAAATCTCTTGTCGCTTCATAGCACATGAGCATCGCAATTTCACTAATAATTGCACGAAATTCATTCGTTCCGACATTTTTTCTCCTGATCACTCCGATTTTATGCTGAATCAGCGGATGATCCATCACTTGTACTTTTGACATATGTTTCTCCTCTATTCTTTGACCGTTATCCGGTCTTTGTATCGTTTCTAGTCTTCAATCTGTGAGATTCGTCTTACATGTCGTTCATCATTTGAAAATTCTGTATTTAAAAATGTATCAACAATCTTAACTGCAAGACCAGGTCCAATTACACGTCCTCCCATCGCCAACACATTTGCATTATTATGCTCTCTCGTTGCCTGCGCTGAAAAGCAGTCTGAACAAAGTGCGCAGCGCACTCCTTTGACTTTATTAGCTGCAATCGAAATACCGATTCCTGTTCCACAAATTAAAATTCCTTTCTCACATGCGCCCTCTGCAACAGCATGTCCTACAAGCTTTCCGTATTCCGGATAGTCTACAGATTCTCCATGACATCCAAAATTCTTATACTCCAGATTATTTGCTTCCAGATATTTGATGACCTCCTGCATCAATTCATATCCACCGTGATCACATCCAAGTGCTATCATTTTTCTTCTGCCTCCTTATTTAACTTTTCTGCAAGTTTTCCGATCAGATCTGCAAGTTCTTCAAACGTCTCTCCGTAACTTGCAAGGGGCTGCCCGTAAGGTGAAGTAACATCCCCTTCTCCGCCGGTAAATTCTTTTAACGTATAAATATTCTCACATTTCTCACATTCTGCAAGAATCTTATTTTTTAATTCTTCACTCATTGTCAAAACAAGTGTCTCATCTGTCAGTACTTCTGCATCAAATGCTTCTGCCTGATGCTTCTCAAGCGTCAACTGCTTACTCTTCATAATCGCTTCGGCTTTCTGATTGGCAGGTTCCGGAAAAAGTACTACCAAACCTCTTGAACTAATCTCATACTCCTGTTTCAACGGCTGTGACCGCAAAAGTTCTGCAGCCATTGGTCCGCGGCTGTTATCGCTGTCACTGACAAAGATAATTTTTCTGAATTTTTGAAGCTTTACAATCTCTGAAGCAGGAATGATCTGATGTCCTGCTGCCTTCATCAAACGATTCATTACTGCTGTTCCTATGCCGTCTGTCTCAAATGCCTCACTGTAAATATACTCCACTTCTTCTTCGTCAAATTCTCTGAGAATCCGATACAGGTTCTTTGCTACTGTTGCTTCATTTTCCCGTGTTCCTATCGGTTTCACAATTCCATAAGTATAATCTTTCTGTGTCTCATTGGACGCAATAATCCCAACGCCTTTCCCTAGCCGGATCTTGTCGTAAGTAAGCTGCCGGATTGCTTTCACAACATCCAGAATCTCACCTTCCACAATCGTAAGCCTTGCTTTCGGCGCATAGTGGCGATACTTCATTCCCGGCGCCTTCGGTGCCTCCTTACTCTGATCTGAAAGAAGAGTTTGATCAACAGCAACTTCGCCAATCACTTCTTCCAGCATTTCCTTCGTCACAGCTCCCGGACGCAGAATCATCGGCGGAACAACCGTCATATCCACAATAGTAGATTCCACACCAATCTGTACACTGCCTCCATCAAGGATCATATCAATCTTGCCGTTCAGATCGTCAGCCACATGAGAAGCCTCTGTCGGACTTGGACGTCCTGATGTATTTGCACTTGGCGCTGACACGTATCCTCCTGCTGCACGAATCAGAGCCCTCGCCGTATCGTTTGCCGGCATCCTCACTGCAACTGTATCAAGACCTCCTGTCGTTCCATATGGCACAATCTCACTCTTCTCAAAGATCATCGTCAGAGGTCCCGGCCAGAAACGCTTCGCCAGACAGTGCGCCGCCGGAGGAATTTCTTTTACGATCTCATCCAGCGCTTCAATATCTGCAATATGAATAATTAAAGGATTATCGGACGGGCGCCCTTTCGCCTCATATGTTTTCCTTGCAGCCTCCTCATCTAAGGCATTCGCTCCAAGACCATAGACAGTCTCTGTCGGAAACGCCACAAGCCCTCCATCCTCTAATATCTCCCCAGCCTGTCGGATTACTTCTTTTTCTAATTCATTTGTACCTGTTTTTTTAATAATTGTTTCCATAGTCCCCATTATAACGAATTTCTTAACGCTTGACAAGGGAAATACACTGCTCTATTCCCTCTGCAATTGCTTTCGCAGCCTCATTCTGATACTCTTCTCCCGAGAGTTTTTCAGCCTCTTCACGATTGCTTAAAAAACCGCACTCTACGATGATTGTTGGTACCTCCGTCTTCTTAAGAAGATAATACGTTTCATTTGCTTTCGCCTCCCGGTGGTTTGTTTCATCCAAAGCTTTGACCGCCTCCTGCATTTGTTTTGCCAGTTCTTCCCCTTTTTTTGAATGTTTATAATAAAATACCTGTGCCCCTTTAATAGATTCTTCTGTATAACTATTTTGATGAATACTAACCGCAAGTGACGGTCGTATCTCATTAATTATTCTGACTCGTTCTTTCATATCTTCAATCTTCTTCTGTTTCGATCCTTCCGGAGCAAGCAGCCTATCTTCTGTCCGCACCATTTTACAGGAAATATTTTTCTCTTTTAAGAGTTTTTCAAGTTTTTTTGCAATTTCAAGATTAATGTCTTTTTCCAGCGCTTGATTGATCCCAACCTTACCCGGATCCGTTCCCCCGTGCCCTGCATCGATTATTACATCAACAGAGTCTATTTTTCCGGATGCCTCCTGAGCAATCATCTTACTTAAACGTCTGCTGAAGATTAACGCTCCAATCATAAGAAGAAGTACGAATGTCAGTTCCAGTTTTCGTTTCATTTCTGCTTCCTTCACAGCTTTTATTTACATATATATGATAACTAATACACGTTCATTCCCCAATACTTCTCTAAAATAACAGTAAAGCTGCCAGAAAAACATTTCCCTGACAGCTTTTATTCATAACCCACTTTATTAATTCTTTTCCACTCTATTATTTTCATTTCTATACTTTCATCATATATCCACTCTCCACGGAGTCCATCAGTTTTTGCAGCGCCAATTCTAATTCATCATGAAATACCTCCATAGCTTCCTGATAAATCTGTTTTTTAATCTCACAAGCTCCTGCACTGTACTGATTTTTCTGTGTTGTCTTCTTATTCTCCATCTGAAGCCGAAAATACAGAC
>JAGZJD010000036.1 GCA_018365895.1 Lachnospiraceae bacterium
CTGCTGCTTCTCTTCTGGCACGCTCAATATCAATAGACGATGCCATCATAGTATCGCCAAGATTATCTGCTGTCGGAATTACTACAAAATTCCCGTTTGGATCCACAAGCGAACGTTTCAAATCTGCGATCAAGGCTGTCATATTCGGGTAGCGGCAGTTTGGATTCTTCTGAGTGCACTTCATAATAATCTGTTCCAGACTTCTCGGCATTCCAATTGCAATGCTGGATGGTGGGATAATTTCTTCATTTAAGTGCTTTACTGCAACTGCAACTGCCGAATCTCCATCAAACGGCACCTGCCCTGTTACCATCTCATAAAGTGTAATTCCTAGGGAATAGATATCACTCTTAGCATCGCTGATGCCCCCTCTGGCCTGTTCCGGAGATGTATAGTGAACAGAACCTAAAATATTCGTACTCACAGTCTGAGAAGTGGCTGCCTTAGCGATTCCAAAATCAGTTACTTTTACTTTTCCTTCTTTGGAAATAATGACATTCTGCGGTTTAATATCTCTGTGGATAATCTGATTCTGATGCGCCGCGTCAATTCCTGCACAGATTTGAATCGCAATACTAATAACCTCTTTTGCAGAAAGCCGCCCTTTCTTCTCAATATAGTCCTTCAGAGTAATCCCTTCTACCAATTCCATGACTATGAAGTACAAGCCTCTGTCAACGCCGACATCATATACATTTACAACATTCGGGTGCATCAATCCCGCTGCGGACTGTGCTTCTGTTTGAAATTTCTTTACAAATGTATCGTCCTCACGGAACTGTTTCTTCAGTACTTTAATCGCTACATAACGGTTCAGCTTTTCATCTTTTCCTCTGTAGACATCAGCCATACCGCCCGCACCGATTCTATCGAGTACGACATAGCGCTTCGCTAATACAACACCTTCTTTAATCATAAGCTCACCTCTGACCCACCTGCAAACGGCTCAACAACAACAACTCCGATGTTATCCTTTCCCCCATTATCGTTCGCACGTGCTATTAATTTCTCTACTGCATCTACAACATCTCTGCGAGACTGTACGATGCGGAACAATTCATCATTTTCTACCATATTGCTGAGTCCGTCTGTACACATCAATATGACGTCATCCTTTTTCAAATGATATTCAAAGAAGTCAATCTCAACTTCTTCCTTTCCCCCAATTGCTCTCGTAATAATGTTCTTATCTCTGTGAAATCTTGCTTCTTCCGGCTTAATCCCGCCAAGTCTCACCATTTCTTCCACAAGAGAATGATCTTTTGACAACTGTTTAATTTCCTGATTAATCAAATACAGGCGACTGTCACCAATATTGGCAAAATACAACGTATGCTCGATTACAGTAGCTGCCACAAGCGTTGTTCCCATTCCCTCCAGCTTCACGTCTTTTGCCGCTGCTTCCATCAGTTTATGGTTCACAGTCTGGATTGCCTTACGCATAACTGCCTCCGGTCCATCCTCTTTACTGTTTTTAATCTCCTGCTTCAGTGTCTCTACTGTATATCTGGATGCAAAATCTCCGGCCTTATGACCGCCCATTCCGTCTGCCACAACAAACAGATTAGGAATATTTCCAACCGGCGTAGTAGACACATATACATAATCCTGATTCACTTCCCGCTTTTTTCCGACATCTGTCATTGAAAATGCTTTCATTAATGAATCCTCCCGAATCTATGCTAATCCTTCGTGTAACGTCTTCTTAACTGTCCACAGGCTCCATCAATATCAGAACCCATTTCTCTTCTTATAGTAACATTTAATTTTTCTTTTTCAAGCCTATTTTTAAAATTCAGCGCACTTTCCCTTGTCGGTCGAACATAATCCCTCTCTTTAATCGGATTGACCGGAATCAGATTCAAATGACAATTTCGACGACCAAGAAGTGCGATTAATTCTTTAGCATCTTCTTCTGTATCGTTCACTCCGTGCACAAGACTGTACTCAAATGTCATTCTTCGACCTGTATTCTCGAAATATTCATCACATGCCTTCATCACTTCTGAAAGTTCATACTTATTCGCCACCGGCATGAGCTTCCTGCGCTTCTCTTGCGTAGCTCCGTGCAAAGACAGCGCCAGCGTAATCTGCAGATTTTCTTTTGCAAGCCGCTTCATATTCGGTACAATCCCACATGTAGACAGCGTAATATTTCTCTGACTAATATGAAGGCCATTCTCATCACTTAACATATGTATAAATTTAACTATATTTTCGTAATTATCAAGTGGCTCTCCAGTTCCCATCACAACCACATTCGATACCCGCTCTCCCGTCAGACGCTGAATTGCATAAATCTGTCCGAGCATTTCGGAAGGCGCAAGATTTCTCACAAGTCCTCCAATTGTAGATGCACAAAAGCGACATCCCATCCGGCATCCCACTTGTGAGGAAATACATACAGAATTTCCATGCTTATAGCGCATCAGAACGCTTTCTACCATATTTCCATCAGAAAGACAAAACAAAAATTTATTCGTTCCATCCAATTTTGAAATCTGCCGTTCCTCCAGCTCAACCTTTGGAATTACATAGGAACGAGAAATTTTTTCTCTTAACGGCTTTGACAGGTTCGTCATCTCCTCAAAGGAATCTGCCAGTTTCACATGCAGCCACTCATAGATCTGCTTACTCCGAAATGCTTTTTCTCCAATAAATTCCATTTCTTTTTTTAATTCTGCAAGCGTGAATGACCTGATATCCTTTTGTTCCATGTTCTACTCCTTTTTTTGAAATACTGAAATAAAAAATCCATCACTTTGATATATGCCCGGCAGAAGTTTCAGCATATTTCCTTCTACCGCCGATTTTAAGCTGTCACAAACTGCCTCTGAAATTGAAACCGGAAGAAATTCCGGCGCAGTTTCCAGAAACCAGCTTACATTTTCTTCATTTTCCTCTCTATTCAGAGTACAAGTGCTGTAGATTAATCTCCCTCCCGGTTTTACATATGTCCGGACTACTGCCAAAATCTCTCTTTGCAGCTTTACAAGTTCTTTTTGCATTTCTCGTGTAATATTGTATTTTAAATCTGTCTTTTTTCCAAGCACGCCAAGCCCGGAACACGGAAGATCTGCAATCACAATATCTGCTCTTTCTTCCGATTCCGGAACCGGCACAGTTGCATCCTGGCAAGAAACCGTTACATTTTCAAATCCAAGACGTATTACATTCTCCTCAATCAATTCTGTTTTATAAGTGGTCAGATCTCTTGCTTCTACAAGTCCTGTCCCTTCCAGTTTTTCCGCCATGTGAAGTGCTTTTCCTCCCGGCGCTGCACACACATCGATTACATAGTCTCCCTTTTTTGGTGCTGCAAGCTCTGTCACAAGCATGGAACTAAGATCCTGAACTTGAAATGCCCCATCCTGAAAGCTCTTGAGACTTCCAAGATAATCAAATCCACTAATCCAGTATGCATAAGGCAGATACGGATGTGGTTTTACATTCACTCCTTCTTCCCGAAGCAGCTCTGCAAGTTTCTCAGGCGTCTGTTTCTGAAGATTACACCGGATTGTCAGCGGTTTTTCTCTCTGAAAATCCCCAAATATTTTCTCTGTGGTTTCCCGTCCATACTGCTCCAGAAATTGCTCTGTCATCCACTCTGGAATAGAATAACGAACAGAAAGATAAGTAACTGCATCTTTTTCATCCGGCCATTTCATCTGATCTTTATTCCGCCCCACAGTTCTTAATACACCATTGACGAACCCTTTCAGATTCCGGAACCCTTTCTTCACAGCAAGTTTTACCGCCTCATTGCAAACCGCAGAATCCGGAACGCTGTCCATATAACGCATCTGATATACTGCGCTTCTTAAAATCATTCGGATGACCGGTTTCATTTTGTTTACTTTTACACTGGAAAACTGATTTAGAATATAATCAATCTCTATCATATGTTCGAGCGTTCCCTCTGTCACTCTTGTAATAAATGCACGCTCACGTTTCTCCAGATACTGATATTTCCCAAGTGTATTCTGAAGCGCTACATGACTTTTTACATGATCTCGCGTAATTTCAAGAAGAATTTCCAGCACAAGTTCTCTCTCATTGATTTCTTTAGTCATTGTCCCTTCTTCCTCCTGTCAGGAGCAAAATTCTAAGAAGCTGCAGAATAGCCCCTGCCGCTCCTGCCACATAAGTAAGAGCTGCCGCTCCAAGTACTTTCTTTGCCGCTCCAATTTCATCTTCCGCAAGCATTCCCGTAGAACCTAAAATCCGGATTGCACGGCTGGATGCATTGAACTCTACCGGAAGTGTTATAACCTGAAAAAGCACTGCCATAGAAAATGCAAGAATCCCAATATTAATCAACCAGGAAGCACTTTCTCCTCTAATAAATAATCCCATCACAATCAGCGGCCACGCAATTGCAGAACCAAAGTTTGCCACCGGAACAAGCGCCCCGCGAATCGTAAGCGGTGCATAGTTTCCAGCATGTTGAAGGGCATGACCGCACTCATGTGCGGCAACTCCTACTGCTGCGACAGATGTCGAACCATAAGTCGCATCCGAAAGCCGAAGCACTTTTTTTCTTGGATCATAATGGTCTGTCAGCTGCCCAGAAACATGCTCCACCCGAACATCATAAATACCTGCCTGTCTAAGTATACGCTCTGCCGCTTCGCGACCAGTCATCCCTGCCCGATTCTGAATATAAGAATACTTCGCATAAGTTGATTTTACTTTTGCCGATGCAAGAAGGCTTAGCACTACACCGATGAAAACTAAAATATACGTTGGATCAAAATACATTGGATAATAAAACATACTGTTCCCTCCTAATTACAATGTGCTCCCCCAAGCATCATTCCTTCTGCAATTTGGTATCCCCGCATAAACGAAGCGCTATCCATACGTTTCTTTCCCGGAATCTGAAGTTCCTGAATCAGAAGACTTCCCTTTCCTGTCTGCACTTCAAATCCTTCTTTTGTAACTTTTACTATAGTACCAGGCGCTTTCCCGGACGCTGTATCTGTCACATCTGCTGCCCAGATTTTCATAACCTTTCCATCCCATTGCGTATAAGCGCTTGGCCAGGAATTTAATCCGCGGATCAGCTGTTCAATTGCTTTGGCATCTTGTGTCCAGTCAATTTCTCCCATTTTCTTATCCAGCATCTTCGCATATGCCGTTGGCGAATCTCCCTGTTTTTCCGGGACAATTGTATGCTCCTCAAGTCCCTTTAACGTCTCAACACAAAGCGCTGCTCCTGCTGCTGCCAGCTTGTCATGAAGACTCTCTCCTGTTTCTTTCGGTTCCAGCGCAACCTCTGTTTTCAGCAGCATATCTCCTGTATCCAGCCCTTCATCCATCTGCATCGTTGTAACTCCGCTGACTGTCTCGCCATTGATAACCGCCCACTGGATCGGAGCCGCACCGCGATACTTCGGAAGAAGAGAAGCATGCACATTCACGCAGCCATATGGCGTCAGTTCCAGTATCTCTTTCGGAAGAATCTGGCCAAATGCAATTACAACCATAATATCTGCTTCGTATTTCTTCAGTTCTTCAATACATTCTGCATTGCGGATTCTCTTCGGCTGATAAACTGGAATCCCATGTTTCTCCGCAGCAATCTTTACCGGAGTAAACTGCATTTCTTTCCCGCGTCCTTTTGGCTTATCTGGCTGTGTCACCACCAGCACTACTTCATGTCCTGCAGCTACAAGCGCTTCCAATGTTCCGACAGAGAACTCCGGTGTTCCCATAAATATCACTCTCATTTTATTCTTCCTCCGCTTCCGGCGCTTCCACATCATGGAGCTCCCCTTCCACATGTGCTACATAAAGAATTCCATCCAGATGTTCAATCTCATGACAGAATGCTCTTGCTAGCAGGCCTTCTCCTTCCATCTCAAATGGTTTCATATCTTGATCAAGTGCCCGAATCTTAACTACATTTGGTCGAGTAACTGTTCCCGATTTGCCCGGAACACTTAAACATCCTTCCTCCCCTGTCTGCTCTCCGGATGTTTCGATAATCTCCGGATTCACAAGAACAATCGGCCCCTCTCCGACATCAATAACAACAAGTCGTTTCAAAATCCCGACTTGCGGTGCTGCAAGACCTACACCATATGCCTCATACATTGTATCTAACATATCGTCGATCAGAATCTTTGTCCGCAGTGTCATCTTGTCTACCGGTTTACAAACTTTTGTTAATACCTCGTCTCCGATTTCACGGATTTTTCTAATTGCCATATCCAATTCCTCCCTGTCTATTGTTTCTATGACGATTTATATTACAAACATATTTCCTATGCTGTCATCAGCTAAAAAACTCCCATTGGATTTAAATCAAACTGAATCCTGATTTTTCGGTATCCCTCATTGATTTCAATATATGCTTCTGTCTGATCTTTTACTTCAATCAGCGCAGCTTCCGTCTCACTTTTTATATAAATGATCCGCCGATACACATCATTTACTTTACCGACATAAGGGCTTGCCGGTCCAATAAGCTCCATACGTATCTCTTCTTTCTTTTGTTTTTTCAAAAGCATCTGCATATACTCTTTCAGATAGCGGCATCCCCGTTCCAGAAGTAATTCATCTTCCGATGATAACAACACTGCCATCAATTGCTCTGCCGGCGGATACCCCATCAAACTCCGATATTTCATCTCTTCCTTATAGAATTGTTCATAATCCTGCTTTGCTGCATCTACAATACTGTAATGCTCCGGACTATATGTCTGAATCACGACATTTCCTGCCAGTTCTCCCCGCCCTGCCCGGCCTGCTGCCTGTACAAGAAGCTGGAACGTACGCTCCCCTGCGCGGTAATCATCGGTGTAAAGCGACATATCTGCCGCCAGAATTCCCACAAGCGTTACTTTCGGAAAATCATGCCCTTTTACAATCATTTGAGTGCCAATTAGAATATCTGCTTCCTCATTGGCAAACGCAGATAAAACTTTTTCATGCCCATCTTTTGTTTTTGTTGTATCCATATCCATCCGCAGTACCTGCGCTTCTGGAAATTCCCGTTTCACAAGTTCTTCAATCTGCTGCGTCCCTGCGCGAAAAGCACCAATATGCTCTGATCCACATTCCGGACAGACATGAATCATCGGTGTTTCATAGCCACAATAATGACAGACCAGTTTTCCATTTCTATGTGAGGAAAGGGAAACATCACAATGAGGACATTTTACTACATATCCACAGGACCTGCAAGCCAGGAACCCCGCGTATCCTCTCCGATTCAGAAAAAGTATAATCTGCTCCCCTCTACGAAGCCTGTCTTCCATTAATTTATGTAGCCGCTCACTTAAAATTGATCTGTTTCCTTTTCTTAGTTCCTCTCTGAGATCTACAATTTCTGCCTCCGGAAGCTTTTGCCTGGTTGCTCTGTTCTGCAAAGTCAGAAGCTTATATTCTCCCTTTTCTGCTCGGTAATAAGATTCCAGCGATGGAGTGGCAGAGCCAAGCACAACACTGGCTCCCTCAAGTGCAGCCCGCGCTTCCGCAGTTTCTCTTGCGTGGTAACGCGGCGTTTGTTCACTCTTATAAGTTCCTTCATGCTCCTCATCAATCACAATCAGTCCCAATGCAGAAAATGGCGTAAATAGTGCTGATCGCGGTCCGATCATCACATCCAATTCACCTTTTTTGGCACGTTCCATTTGATCAAACCGCTCTCCTGCCGACATTCTGGAATTCAGAATTGATACTCGCTCCCCAAACTTTCGATAAAACCGCATAACTGTTTGATAAGTCAAAGCAATCTCCGGAATCAGCACGATCGCCTGCCTTCCGTCTTCCACAACCTTACGGATCATCTCGATATAAACTTCTGTTTTTCCGCTTCCGGTAACCCCGTGTACTAGATAAGTTCCCTTAATTCCTGCTTCATAATCTCTGCAAAAACAATGAATTGCATTTTGTTGTTCTTCAGTATAAATTAATGGAATATCCTTCTGTTCCAGCGCTATTGCCCGGATTGGATTACGAAATTCCTGTTCTGTCTCAATTGTCAGAAGCCCTCTCTCTTTTAGAGCATCAACTACAGTCTTTGTAATATTCAACTTGCGCTTCAGCAATTCATATGCAATAACTTCATCATCCAGAAGCGCCGCCATCAGCCGTGCTCTCGCCTGCTGATGCTGCCCCAAAAACTGTTCCAGATACCGTTCTCCTTCTTCTTTTGAAACCATTCTCCTGACATAGCGTTTTTCTTTCACACGTTCTTTCTTTTTAATTGGAAGCACTGTCTTCAGCGCCTGAATCATCGTTCCTCCGTAATGCTCTTTCATCCATGCCGCAAGCGCCACCAGACGCGCAGTAATATCTATGCCGTCTTCACAAATTCCGGATATTGATTTTACCTTCTCCGGATCAAATTCACAAATCTTTGAAAATCCAACGATATATCCTCTCGTCTCCTTGTTGCCCCGCCCAAAAGGCACAAGAACCTCTGTACCGACTTTAAGCATCCCTTCCAAATCGGAAGGGATGCTGTATTCAAATACTCTGTCCAGCTTTTCATGCGTAATGTCCACTATAATTCGGGCGTACATGAATCACTCTCCTCTTCTTTTAAAATCTCAGCGATCAGAACTCTTTCATCCATTGGATATTTTACTCCTCGGATTTCCTGATAATCTTCATGTCCTTTTCCTGCCAGAATAATAATATCTCCCGGCTGTCCGTGACGGATCGCATAACGTATCGCTTCTTTCCGGTCACAAATTTCCACATAAATTCCATCTGTCTTTTCGATTCCGATTTTAATATCATCGATAATTGCCTGCGGCTCTTCAAATCTCGGATTATCTGATGTAATAATCGTCAGATCTGCAAGTCGGCCGGATACCTCTCCCATTTCATAGCGCCGTGTCTTAGAACGGTTTCCACCGCATCCAAATACGCAGACAAGACGTTTGGGATTATATTCCTTCAAGGTTACCAAAAGACTCTCAAGACTCATAGCATTATGAGCATAATCAAGCATCAGTGTAAATTCATCTGATACTTTAATCATCTCTGTGCGTCCTTTGACTTTGGCATACTTAAGCGCTTTTTGGATTACATGTGCCGGTACATTAAAATGCCTGCAGACAGCGATGGCTGTTAAAGAATTGTACACATTGAATTTCCCCGGAATATCAATCTCCACATCAAAATCCATCGTTCCCGCTGCATGATAAGCAATTCCAAGATACCCCGGCTTATGAACCAATTTTGTCTGTTCTGCCCGAAGATCTGCTTCTTCGCTAAAGCCAAAGGTTTCAATCTTACATGTGGCATCCCGGAAAACATCTTTAAAATACGGATCATCCGCATTAGCAATTCCTAGCCTGCACTGCTTGAATAAAAGCCCTTTACATCTTTTATAGTCCTCAAAATCTTTATGTTCATTCGGTCCAATGTGATCTTCCCCAAGATTTGTAAAAATACCGATCTCAAATAGAATTCCGGCAGTACGGTGGAGCATCAGTCCCTGTGAAGATACCTCCATCACAACACTGTCGCATCCTGCTTCGACCATTTCCCGAAAGTATTGATGAATCGTAAAAGATTCCGGTGTTGTATTCTTTGCAGGAATCACTTTATCTCCGATAATCGCCTCAATCGTTCCGATCAGTCCCACTTTATGACCGACTTGTTCCAAAATAGATTTCACCATATACGTTGTCGTTGTCTTTCCCTTTGTTCCGGTAATTCCAATGACGCGCAGCTGTTCTGCCGGATATCCAAAGTAAGCTGCTGATGCCAGCGCCAGTGCATATCTCGTATCATCTACCCGAATAACAGTTACTTCCGGCGGAGCAGTCACATCCTTCTCTACGATCAGAGCTATCGCCCCTTTCTCTGTTACCTCCGGAATAAAATCATGACTATCCACAACTGCACCACTGATACAGACAAAGACCGATCCCGGCACGACCTTTCTCGAATCATTCGTCAACTCAGTAATTTCAATGCTGTCGCTTCCCTGCACGACAGAATATTCTATACGCTCTAATAATCTGCTTAATTTCATATACGATCAGCCTCTTTTTCCTCAAATTTTATACTCAGAAATTCTCGAATCCTCAAGCGGATCAAAGACCTTTCTGCACTCTATTAAGATACCACTGATTTATATGCCGCGTCAAATAAATTCCACCCTTTCCCCTTCTGAAAAAACATATTATAATATAAAGAGAAACTATTTTAATTATTTATCAAAGGAGGACTTTCCATGCAGTCAAATCAACCCCAATTTCACGGAAGCGACCTGGAAACAATTGCTGCCTATTATCATATTTCCCAGAATGATATCATTAATTACAGCTCCAATGTAAATCCTCTTGGTCTTTCCGATGCATTTCAGACATCTGTAGCACAACATATTACCTGTGTCTGCAGTTATCCGGATCGAAATTATACTGAACTTAAACAATCTATCTCCTCATATTCTCATACTGTCCCTGAACACCTTCTAATCGGAAGCGGTGCAACTGAATTAATTTCACTCTTAATCCAGGACATCCATCCAAAAAAAACATTGTTGGTTCAACCAACGTATTCTGAATACGAACGTGAGATTCGGCTTCATCATGGGGAAATTTATTCTTTCTATTTATCTCAGGAAGATGATTTTCGTCCAAATCCTTCCGCATTGATTCGCACACTAACAGATGACTTCGATCTGCTCATCTTGTGTAATCCGAACAATCCTACCGGAACTCTATGGACACAGGAGCAGCTTCGCAGCATACTTACTCACTGCCAGCATCACAATATCATGGTACTGATTGATGAAACATATATAGAATTTACTGAAAATATAGAAAAAGTCAACGCAATACAGTTGACTGATGAATTTGTAAACTTATTTGTAATCAGAGGTGTTTCTAAGTTTTTCTCTGCACCAGGTCTTCGTCTCGGATATGGTGTAACTTCCAACGAAGAACTACTGACATATATCTGCCAGTCTCTCAATCCATGGAATGTGCACTCTATTGCCGCCGTATGCGGCAGTGCATTATTTGAAGACCAGACCTTTATCAAACAGACACAAACATTCATTGCAAATGAACGCAGACGTGTTCTTCATCTTCTGAAAGAGATTCGTGGACTTCATGTTTATCCGATGTCATCTAATTTTGTATTACTGCGCATTCTGGATCCTTCTATTTCTTCAGAAGATGTGTTCGAACTGGCAATCCACCGTAATATAATGCTCCGAAATTGCAGTTCCTTTCCATGTCTCTCCAACAATCATATCCGGTTCTGCCTGCAGATGCCTGAACAAAATGATCTGTTGATTCAATTTTTCCGGGAAACCTTCTCCTAATCCTCAGACTGCTTTTGTCCGGAATTTGGTTTTTTCATCTCTGAATCTAAAAAAGTTCCACGCACGACTGCCTGCTCGCCAAAGCGTTTTCGGATTTCATCCAACGCTTTGTCGAGCTTTCTATGTTTCTCATCTTCTGGTTTATCGTACTGGATATCGAAAATTGAAAGCTGCTCCGGTTCTCCTTCATCTGCCAGCTTGGAAGTCCGTACCCCAAGAAGACGGATCGGTTCTTTACTCCAGAGCTCTTCAAAAAGCTCACAAGCTGCCTGATAAATTACCGTATCTGCATTTGTTTCTCTTGAAAGTTGTTTTTGATGAGAAACGCTTCTAAAATCATAGTATTTTATTTCAACACTTATCATTCCTGCTTTTTGTTTTGCCTGGCGCAAACGATTTCCGACACTTTCTGATAGCGAAAGCAATACTTTTCTTGCTTCTTCTCCGTCCAAAATATCTTTCGAAAGCGTTGTCGAATTTCCAATTCCTTTTGCTTCCGCCCGCTTTGTCTGCACTGGAGTCAGATCAATGCCATTCGCAAATTCCCATAAAAGCTTTCCATGACTCTTCAAATGAATCTGAAGCAACTCCGGATCTGCCTGCGCCAATTCTCCAATCGTACGAATTTCCAGTTTTTCAAGTACATCCACACTTGATTTTCCCGCCATATATAATTCCCGGATTGGAAGCGGCCACATTTTTTCTTTTATTTCTTCCGGAAATAGCGTATGTACCCGGTTAGGTTTCTGAAAATCAGACGCCATTTTAGCCAAAAGCTTTACCGATGAAATACCTATATTCACAGTGAAACCAAATTGCTCATAAATACAATCCTTGATCTCAATCGCTGCTGCCACCGGTGACTGGAAGCGATGTGCAATCCCGGTAAAATCAAGATAACACTCATCTACACTTACCTGCTCCAAATCCGGCGTATAGCTCTTTAAAAAATCCATAAGATTTTTACTGTAAATTGCATACATCTTATGATCCGGTGGAAACATTAATAGCTGTGGACATTTATGAAGTGCATTCACAACCGGTTCACCCGTATGGATCCCATAACGCTTCGCCGGAATAGATTTGGCCAACACAACACCGTGCCTGGATTTCTGATCTCCTCCAATGATGGACGGAACTGTACGGATATCACATTGTGCTCCCCGCTTTATCTGCTCTACCGCTGTCCAACTCAAATATGCTGAATTAACATCAATATGAAAAATAATTCCAGACATGCTATCTCTCCTTGCTTGCCACAATGCCCCAAAGCGCCAATTCATAATCTTTTAAAAACTGTGCCACTAGATTATAATCCCCTCCGTGAATTGCCCAATCAAAAATCTCTGACCGTAAAAAACGCATAAAATATTCTGCAATCTCTTTCGCCTCACACTCTCTACGAAAACTTCCGTCCGTAATTCCTCTTTCTGCCTGTGCACAAAGCGCCTGATAATAAGGCCGATGTGGATCCAATGCAGAAATATTCATTCCTGCCAGCATAACTCGATAATATTCTTTCACAAGAAGCCCTATTTCTTCATCAATCAACTTCAAATATAATCCAAGCAAACTTCGGATACTGTCTCTCGGAGGTTGTTTCTCACATTTTTCAATAAATTCTTTCGTTACATATTGATCAATGTGATAATACGCATCTAAAACAAGTGCTTCCTTTGATGGATAATGATGATAGAATGAGCCGCTGGATACTTCTGCTGTTCTGCAAATGTCTCTTACCGATACATTTGCATATCCCTTTTCTTTTATAAGTTCAATCACAGTCTCAAGAAGACGTTTTTTTGTTTCTTTTGCACATTTATAAGTTCCTCTTGCCACTTAATCATCTCCTCTACTATCGATTCCATAATTTCTAACGTTATTATACACGGATTTCTGTTGACAATCAATGACCGTGTAGAGTATAATCTCAATTTGTAACACTGTTCTAATTTCATTTTATCAAAATAAGATCCTTCTTATTTTATTACTAGGAGTGTTTTATGAATCAGACAGAATTATCTAGAATCGCAATCATTACCGATACAAACAGCGGTATCACACAGGAAGAAGCAGCACAACTTGGAATTTTTCTCCTTCCGATGCCATTTTTTATTCAAGACGAACTTTTTCTGGAAGGGAAAACATTATCCCAGAAATCTTTCTACGAGGCACAGGATGCTGGAAAGGCTATTTCTACTTCTCAGCCTTCTCCTGCAAATCTTACGGAACTCTGGGAATATACATTATCATCACATGACACCATCATTTACATTCCTATGTCCAGTGGTCTAAGCGGTTCCTGTGCCACCGCACAGATGCTCGCCGCAGACTACGAAGGAAAGGTTTTTGTCGCAGATAACAAACGGATTTCTGCCACGCAGCGGCAATCTGTCCTAGACGCCCTTACACTTCGAGATGCCGGTTACACTGCAGAACAAATTAAAAATCGTCTGGAGGAAACAGCTCTTGATGCTAATATCTATCTCACGGTAGAAACACTTTCTTATCTGAAAAAAGGCGGACGGATTACTCCTGCGGCAGCTGCACTTGGAAGCGCATTAAACATTCTTCCGGTACTTCAGATTAAAGGTGAGCGTCTGGATGCTTTCCGGAAAGTACGCGGTCAGAAAAAAGCTTATCACACTATGTTGGAAGCCATTCGAAATGATCTTGCCGAAGAATTTCGGGAAGAAGATGTTCTCATCCAGACAGCTTACTCCGGTTCACCAGAAAAAGGAGCTATCTGGAATCAAATTGTACAGGATGCTTTCCCAGAAAAACATGTGGAGAATTTCGTTCTCCCTTTGAGCATTGCTTGCCATACAGGTCCTGGTACGGTTGGCGTCACCTGTATGAAACCGATAAAACCATAACGATTATAAAAGGGAAGACCAGACAAATCATGCCTGTTTCTTCCCTTTTGCTTCTTTATTTCTTTAATTTTTTTGTTTCTTTACTTCTTTATTCGCTTCCGCTTTTACCGACGAAGACCTTCTTTCACTCTTGCCTGCAGAGCACCGTCAACTACATCGAGAAGGATCGTATCCTGACGTCCCACATTTCCTTCCAAAATCAGTTTTGCTGCCAGCGTTTCCACATGTTTTTGCAGGAAACGTTTCAACGGTCTCGCACCGTACATCGGTTCATATCCCCCATCTGCTACAAAAGCTTTTGCCTCCGGTGTCAATTCAATCCGAAGCTCCTTATCTTCCAAACGATGATTTAAATCCTCTATAAGAAGATCAATAATGGATTCAATATTATTTTTGCTCAGAGGCTTGAACATGATAATCTCGTCCATACGGTTCAAAAACTCCGGTCGGAAATGAGATCTCAGCTCATGCATCACAAGTTCCTGACTTTCTTCTTTGATTTCTCCATTCTCCTCAATTCCTTCTAGCAAATAAGAAGAACCAATATTTGATGTCATAATCAGGATTGTATTTTTAAAATCAACGGTATGTCCCTGTGAATCTGTAATCCGTCCGTCATCCAATACTTGAAGCAGTACATTAAATACGTCCGGATGAGCTTTCTCCACCTCATCAAACAGTACCACCGAATACGGTTTCCTCCGAACTGCTTCTGTCAGCTGGCCGCCTTCATCATATCCTACATATCCCGGAGGCGCTCCGATCAGACGGGAAACGGAGTATTTCTCCATATATTCACTCATGTCAATACGCACCATACTGCTCTCATCATCGAAAAGACTTTCTGCGAGCGCCTTTGCAAGCTCTGTCTTTCCTACACCCGTTGGGCCTAAGAATAAGAACGAACCAATTGGTTTTGTCGGATCTTTGATACCTGCTTTTGAACGGATAATAGCCTCTGTTACTTTGGTCACTCCTTCTTCCTGTCCAATGACACGTTTATGGAGTTCCTGATCCAGATGAAGTGTCTTACTCCGCTCGCTCTCATTTAGTTTGGCAACCGGAATCCCTGTCCATCTGGAAATGATTCTTGCAATTTCTTCATCAGTTACGCTTTCATGCACCAACGACAAATCTTTCTCTTTTATTCGCTGTTCTTCTTCCTCAAGTTGTTTCTGCAGCTGCGGAAGCCTTCCGTATTGAAGTTCTGCTGCCTTCTCCAGATCATAAGATCTCTGGGCTTTCTGAATCTCATTATTTACCTGCTCAATTTCTTCACGGATTTTCTGGACACGTTCAACACTAGTCTTCTCATTATCCCACTGTGCTTTCTTTTTCGCAAAATCCTCCCGCATCTCTGCAAGTTCCTGCTGCAGATGTTCCAGCCGCTCCCGACTCAGGCGATCTTCTTCCTTCTTCAATGCTGCCTCTTCAATCTCAAGCTGCATAATTCTTCTTCGCTGCTCATCCAGCTCTGTCGGCATAGAATCCAACTCTGTCTTAATGAGAGCACATGCCTCATCCACAAGATCGATTGCCTTATCCGGTAGAAAACGATCGGAAATATAACGGTTCGACAAAGTTGCTGCTGCCACAAGTGCGCCATCTGTAATCTTCACTCCATGGAATACCTCATAGCGTTCCTTTAGTCCACGCAAAATCGAAATAGCATCTTCCACACTTGGCTCATCTACCATAACCGGCTGAAATCTTCTCTCCAGCGCAGCATCTTTCTCAATATACTTTCGATACTCATCCAGTGTCGTTGCGCCAATACAATGTAATTCCCCTCTGGCAAGCATCGGTTTCAGCATATTTCCCGCATCCATCGCACCTTCTGTTTTACCTGCTCCTACAATCGTGTGAAGCTCATCGATGAAAAGAATAATATTACCGTTACTGTTCTTCACCTCTTCCAGAACTGCTTTCAGACGCTCTTCAAATTCTCCGCGATACTTCGCTCCTGCCACAAGCGCTCCCATATCAAGTGCAAATACCTTTTTATCTTTCAGTCCTTCCGGCACATCGCCTCTCACAATTCTTTGTGCCAGACCTTCTACTGCTGCTGTTTTACCAACACCAGGTTCTCCAATAAGCACTGGATTGTTCTTTGTCTTCCGGGAAAGAATCCGGATTACATTGCGAATCTCCGCGTCACGTCCGATTACCGGATCCAATTTCTGTTCTCTGGCACGTTCCACAAGATCCGTACCATATTTTGCAAGAGAATCATACGTTGCCTCCGGATTGTCGCTCGTCACTTTTTGATTTCCCCTCACAGTTGAAAGCGCTTGAAGAAAGACCTCCCTGGTAATTCCAAACTCCTTAAAAATTGCTTTTAATTCCCGGTTCGGATATTTCAGCAGTGACAAAAACAAATGTTCCACAGACACATATTCGTCGCCCATCTGTTTTGCTTCATCTTCTGCATGAATTAGAGCTTTATTCAAATCCTGCCCAATAAAAATTTGTCCTCCCTGCACTTTTGTGCGCTTTCGCAGGCCTTCTTCAACCCGATTACAAAATAGTGACTCCTGAATTCCCATTTTCTCAATTAATTTAGGAATCAGTCCATCTTCCTGTGTTACCAACGAATAGAGCAGATGCTCTTGCTCCACTTCCTGATTGCCGTATTCATATGCAACCTTCTCGCATCCTTGTACAGCTTGAAGTGAATTCTGCGTAAATTTATTAATATTCATAATCAGTCCCTCCTTCTGTCAGAACTTACTTGTTTTCTTGTTCTATTCGAAATATAACACTTGTTGTTAGCAATGTCAAGAGGTGAGTGCTAATTTTATTTTTTTTCTTCCTCCTCATATCCTCTGACACCAATCTGACGAAATCTGTCACGAATCACTTTCTCATATCCTAGTTCGCCCGGAATATAAAAGTGTTCTCCCTTCACTTCATCCGGCAGATACTGCTGTTCTACATAGTGATTTGGATAATCGTGTGCATATTTGTAACCAATTCCATGTCCCAGATTCTCATGTCCCCGATAATGTGCATCCTGCAGATGCACCGGAACAGTTGTTTTATGCTGTTTTACGCAATCCATTGCCGCCGCAATGGCATTCACCGCTGCATTGCTCTTCGGAGCACATGCCACATAACTCGCCGCCTGAGACAAAATAATCTGTGATTCCGGCATTCCAATCCGCTCTACTGCCTGTGCAGCTGATATTGCCACTGTCAGCGCCATTGGATCTGCATTGCCCACATCTTCCGATGCACAGATCATGATCCTTCTCGCTATAAACTTCACATCTTCGCCTGCATAAAGCATCTTCGCCAGATAGAACACAGCCGCATCCGGATCAGAGCCTCTCATACTTTTGATAAATGCAGATACTGTATCATAATGGTTGTCTCCATTTTTATCGTAACGCACAACTCTTCTTTGCACACACTCAGATAAAACTTCCAATGTAATATGAATCTTATCATCACTGCTTCTATCCGTCGTTAGTACCGCAAGCTCGACTGCATTTAAAGCCATACGAGCATCCCCACCTACAATATCTGCCAGAAATTCCTCTGCCTCTTCATCAATCTCCGCTCGGTAACTTCCCATGCCTTTTTCCTTATCATATACAGCGCGGTGGATCAGCTTTTTAATATCTTCTCCAGAAAGTGCGTGAAGTTCGAAAATATTTGATCGGGAGATTAACGCACTGTTTACTTCAAAATAAGGATTCTCCGTCGTTGCACCAATCAAAATAATCGTTCCATCTTCTACAAAGGGAAGCAAATAATCCTGCTGACCTTTATTAAAACGATGAATCTCATCTACAAACAGAATGGTCTTGCGCTGATACATTCCCCGAATACTCTGCGCCGCTTTTACGACCTCCTCCATATCTTTCTTTCCTGCCACAGTTGCATTGATCTGTTTAAATTCTGCACTTGTCGTATTGGCAATTACTTTTGCAAGGGTTGTCTTTCCTGTCCCCGGAGGCCCATAAAAAATAATAGAGCTCAATTTATCTGCCTTAATTGCCCGATAAAGCAGTTTTCCCTTCCCGATAATATGTTGTTGTCCTACTACTTCTTCGAGTGTTGTTGGACGAAGCCGCGATGCAAGCGGCGATTCCTTTTCCTTTGTATTTTCCCTTACATAATCAAATAAATCCATCTTTATCCCTCTTCTATTCCTGCCAGCCGTCTAATTACCTCTCCTGCCAGAAGAAGTCCTGCAACTGGCGGCACAAATGAAACACTCCCCGGCAAAGCCCTTCTCATTCCGGCATTTTCTCCGGTACTCTTACCCTGTATGTTAATTGGCGCTTCTTTTGAATATACAACTTGCAAATGTCGAATTCCTCTGATTTTTAGTTCTCTTCTCATTACTTTGCAGAGAGGACAAACACTTGTCTTGCTGATATCAGTAATTTCAAAAAGTTCCGGATGCACTTTATTTCCAGTTCCCATACTGCTGATGATCTTAATGTTACGAGCTTGTGCAAATTCTGCCAATGCCAGCTTTGCCGTGACCGTATCAATCGCATCAATGATATAATCTACCGGTCGGTCAAATACCTGTTCCAGATTTTCCGGAAGCACAAACAATTCATGCGTAAACACTTCCGTTTCTGGAGAAATGTCTTTAATTCTCTCTTTCATAACTTCTGTCTTATATTTTCCAACAGTGCTATGATATGCAATGGACTGACGATTAATATTTGTCAGCGAAACCCTGTCATTATCTACAAGAATCAGCGTTCCGACTCCACCTCTTGCCAAAGCTTCAATACAATGAGAGCCTACTCCTCCAACACCAAATACAATTACCGCAGCTTCTTTCAGGCGTCTCATTCCTTCTTGTCCGAGCAACAATTCTGCTCTGGAAAATTCATTTATCATATGTCTCTCCATTTATCTTTCTATTTTGCTATTCAAAAATGAATTGATCCGGAAGCACAAAGTCAAATCCTTCTGCCTGCAAATGATCGATGATCTGAAACGCAGCTTCCACAGAACTTTGATAGCAATCATGCAATAAAATGATAGCACCATCCTTTGCCTTCGTCACTACTTTATTGACAATTTCATCTACATTTTTTGTATTCCAATCCAAGGGATCAATATTCCATAAAACAGGAATCTCATTCAATTTTTCCTCCAAATCTTTTTTTCGAATTCCAAACGGAGGACGTATGAATTGTGGAACTTCTCCTGTTACACTTGAAATTGCCTCATTCGTCATAGCAATTTCCTTCATGGCAGTCTCTTCCGGAATTTTTTCAAGATCCACATGATGAAATGTATGATTTCCGATCAGATGCCCTTCCTCGTATTCTCTTTTGACAATTTCCGGATAAGCCGCTGCATTTTCCCCAATTAAAAAAAATGCAGCTTTCACCTCTCTCTCTTTCAATCCATCGAGAAGCTGTTCCGTATGCCTTGGATGCGGACCATCATCAAACGTAATTGCAATTTTGGGTTTTTCTCCCAGAATTTCATTCTCATCCATCTTTTCTGTTTTCATCAGATCCCACTCAAGGCAGGTTGAAACCATTTTTACTTCGTCCTTATCCTCTTTACCCGTGTCCTTCTGTTCAATATGCGGAAAAAGAAAACAAAACAAAAGGAACATTAACTTTCCTACTATTAATATCTTTCTTTTGACGTACACATTTTTCTTTTCTTTCATTTCTACTACTCCGGACGCCATATCTCTATATGTTATGTATTCCTCTTCTTCTTTATGAAATATTCTGCAAACTTTTAAACACAATTCCTTCATAATATAATGCTAAAATTTGCTAAATTTTTATCAAAATAGTTGCTTATTTTATTATAATTATGCTATTATAATAAATTGGTATTTTGAAAGGAGGAAAATCATGTCAGAACAAAAACAACAAAACAAAATGGGTGTTATGCCAATTCCAAAGCTATTGATCACCATGTCTCTTCCAATGATTTTATCTATGCTCGTTCAGGCATTATATAATGTTGTGGACAGTATTTTCGTTGCAAAATTAAATGAAGCCGCCCTTACAGCAGTATCACTTGCCTTTCCTGTTCAGAACTTGATGATTGCAATTGCTGTCGGAACCGGAGTCGGAATCAATGCGTTACTATCCA
Organism: Lachnospiraceae bacterium; assembly: GCA_018365895.1. The sequence goes on from JAGZJD010000036.1 coordinate 20,269, forward strand.
GATATCTTGGTGAACATCGCTTTGACAGCGCCAATGATGTTGCCAGAAATGGCATCTTTATTTCTATTATTACTGGTCTTATATTCACGATTGTCGGCGTTTCCGGAGCTGGTGTCTTCTTCCGTGCTCAGACATCCGATCCTGATATCATCAGCTACGGCACCCAGTATATGCAGATTGTAACATTTTTTGCAATTGCTATTTTCATGCAGATTACCGGTGAACGCCTTATGCAGTCTACCGGAAAAACATTCTACAATATGATAACTCAAGGGCTTGGAGCTATTATCAATATCATTTTAGATCCAATCCTCATCTTCGGGCTTTTCGGTCTTCCACGTCTGGAAGTAGCCGGAGCTGCTATTGCAACTATTATTGGTCAAATAGTCGCTGTTTCTCTATCACTTTATTTGAACTGTAAGAAAAACACGGAAATCAATATTAATATGCGGCATTTCCGCCCATGTGGAAAGACAATTAAAGCAATCTATGAAATCGGTGTGCCTTCTATTATTATGCAATCCATTGGATCTTTTATGACATTCGGAATGAACAACATTCTTTTAATGTTTTCTTCTACCGCAGCAGCCGTGTTTGGCGTTTACTTTAAATTGCAAAGTTTCGTATTCATGCCAATCTTCGGGCTAAATAATGGTCTGATCCCAATTATCGCTTACAACTACGGCGCAAAGGAACCTAAAAGAATCACTCATGTCATCCGGCTAAGCATCTACATCGCAACCGGCATTATGCTCGTTGGATTCGTTCTTTTCCAGACGATCCCGGCAACCTTCATGGCAATGTTCGATGCTTCAGATCATATGATGGAAATCGGTGTTCCGGCGCTTCGGATCATCAGTCTCAGCTTCTTATTTGCCGGTTATTCCATTATCTGCAGTTCGGTCTACCAGGCGCTTGGCAACGGTGTCTACAGCCTCATTGTGTCTGCTGCCAGACAGCTCTTCATTATCCTTCCTGCTGCATATATTTTCGGTAAACTTTTTGGTTTACAAATAGTTTGGTGGGCCTTCCCTCTGGCAGAAATCATTTCCGTGATTCTATGTACAATCTTATTAAGAAAGATTTATTTACATACAGTAAAACCACTAATGGAATAAAAACAAAAAATTATTTCAACACACCTACAGTTAAATCTCAAAAGCCAGATAACACTGTCATCATGCAGTATGACGTCTGTTACCTGGCTTTTATTATTATAAAACTCTGCTATTTTATCTTCTTTTTCTGTGTACGTTTTTTTACCGGCTTCTTTACACTGTAGCCAAAGGTTCCAATCTTCTTTCCAAGAGACAGATATTCTCCATGAGAATATGCCATCAATCCAGTATCATTTAGACAGAATTTCCCTTTCTCATTCATGTATTCCTCGCTAACCTGAACAGATACTACTTCAGCCAGAAACATATGATGTGTACCAAGCTCTTTCACTTCAGTTACCTTACATTCAATATTTACCGGACACTCCTCTATAATAGGCGCAAATACAAGCTGATTCGCCTTTCCCTTTGTCAGGTGTGTTTCTTTCCACTTATTCACATCTCTTCCAGATCGCACACCACAATAATCTGTTGCCTTCGCTAACCGCTCTGTTGTAAGGTTCACTACAAATTCTCCACTCTCTCGAATCATATGATAAGAATACCGTTCCGGTCTCACAGAGATATACAGCATTGCCGGATCAGAACAAATCGTTCCGGTCCACGCTACTGTGATGATATTGGTATTTCCATTTTGATCCCCAACACTTACCATTACCGCCGGAAGCGGATACAACATATTGCCGGGACGCCACGTCTGTTTCTTCATTCTCATTTCTCCTGTTATCAAATTCTACATTATTGCTGTATCTGGCTCATCAATGCCGGAACAAGCTGTTTCTTACGTGAAACAACTCCTTTCAAAAGGGCTTTCTCTTCATCTTCCGAAAGATCAAATGCACCAATTACAATTGCTTTCGCACCATGTCCACAACAAAGAAGTTCTGTTGACTCTTCTATAATATTCGTCAACATAAAATAAATCATGTCTAATCCGTGTTTCTCACGCAAAGTTTCCAGACACCCGGATACTTTCTCTTTAATCGCATCCAGCTCTTCCTGATTCATAGAATTAATCTGTCCTACTCCGAAAGTCATTTGATTTACTGCGAATTGCTTAAAGTCCATAAAACAGATTTCTTCTGCCGTCTTGCCCTTCAAATTACTTCCTGCATCAAACATATTCATCGCGTGTTCTTCAATATTAATATCCGCAATTTGCGCAAGTAACTCTGCCGTCATCTTATCAAGCGGTGTACATGTCGGAGAGCGGAACATTAATGTATCTGAAATAATTGCCGAACAAAGCAGCGCCGCTGTCGTAGAATCAATCTCAACTCCATTTTCCTGATACATTTGATAAATAATTGTAGCTGTACATCCTACCGGCTGATTTCGAAAAAATACCGGACCGATTGTTTCCAGATTCCCAAGTCTGTGATGATCAATAATTTCAAGAATATCTGCTTCTTCAATCCCATCTACTGCCTGTGTCTTTTCATTATGATCCACAAGAATAACTCGCTTCTTGCGAGCTGTCATTAATCTACGTCTGGAAATAAAACCTACAAAACGCCCCTTCTTATCTGTCACAGGAAAATCTCTGTATTTTTTCTTTGTCATCACTTCTTTTACTTCGTCCAGCATCTCATTTGTGCGAAATCCCACAATATTATCTTTCGTCATAAAATACTTTACCGGAATACTCTGATTAATCAGACGGGCTGCTGTAAATGTATCGTGAGGAGTGCTGATAATTACAATTTCCCGCTCCTCTGCCATCTTACGAATTGTTTTCGATACCTTTGATCCCTGTGTCACAACAAGACAGCTTGCATCCATTTCAATGGCACAAAGCTGTGTCTCATAGCGATTTCCTACGATAACAAGATCATCTTTCTCAATGAAGTCTTCCATAAGATCCGGACTGGCTGCTGCGATAACAACTTTCCCCTTTACAAAATATCCATGCTCATTGCCTGTAATCATTTCTCCGTCCAATGTATGATTAATATTGCGGTACTGCGTACGGGCATTCGCCAGGATTCGGCTATCATACACATCCATATACGATGTTGCAATATCGCCGATCGTAATCATACCTTCCAAATGCTCATCTCTAGTGATCGGCATTGACTTCATATTGGCTTCTTTCATCATCTTCCATACTTCTTTGATAGAAAGATTTCCTGGCACTCCCTGTACTCTGTGAATATCCATATCTTTCACCTGAAGATTTACATTTGTCAAGAGCGGCGGAGCTTCCACCTGAAACTTCTTCAGCACATAAGAGGTCTCTTCTGAAATCTCACCTGCACGTTTTGCAATATATTCTTCTCCTGTCAGAATTCTCTTCAAATTTGCATATGCAATTGCAGAACAGATGGAATCTGTATCTGGATTCTTATGCCCTACAACATATACTTTCCCTGATTTATTCATCTCCATAATCTTTCACCCCCTGAGTGATATGTCTAGCGTGCCACGTTTTTCTTCTTTCGTCAACCTTATTTTGAAAATCTTTTGAATCTTTTTCAAAACATGATATAATAAGAAAGAAGACACTGTATAAGCAGTGTTTATAAAAGTGAAATGAGGGCAAATTGGATGAATGAAGAGTTATTAACAACAGAAACTATGGCAGATTACGAAGACCATTTTGACGATGCGAATCCATGGAATCGTGTTCAGAAATACCTTGAAGAGAAGACTGTACTTCCTGTAAAAATCGAAGGAATCGTTAATGGAGGCGCCATCGCAATGGTAGAAGGACTCCGCGGATTCATTCCTGCTTCTAAACTTTCTTTATCTTACATTGAAGATCTGGAAACTTATCTATTGAAAGATATTGAAGTGCAGGTAATTGATGCAGATCAGGCTGAAAACCGTCTTGTTCTCTCTGCCAGAGAACTTTTGAAAGAAAAAGCCAAAAAAGAACGTGAAGAAAAGATTTCCAACATCAAGGTTGGTACTGTTTTAAAAGGAACTGTTGAATCACTTCAAACTTACGGAGCTTTCATCAGCATCGGTGATGGTCTCTCCGGATTGGTACACATTTCCCAGATCAGCGATAAGCGTATCAAAACTCCATCCGCTGTTCTTAACGTAGGCGATGAAGTTGATGTAAAAGTCATCGGAATCAAAGATGGCAAAATCAGTCTCAGTATGAAAGCACTGATTGAAGAAGCACAGGAAGAAGAAGAAATCCATGTAGAACTTCCAAAATCAGAAGAGATTGGAACAACACTTGGAGATTTATTTAAAAACATAAAACTGTCATAATGATTCAAAAAGGCCGTGAAAAAGCTGTTCTTGAGGTGACCCCAAAAAGTTAGACTTTTATTGCGTAACAGATTTTAATATCTGTTACGCATTTTTTATGCAGCTAAAAGATGGTGCCTGTATTGAACAG
>JAGZJD010000158.1 GCA_018365895.1 Lachnospiraceae bacterium
CAATGTGAAGATCCAACAGGTGGGCAAGGCTGAGTATGGCAAGAAGCCGGAAGACATTGCATATGGTAATGCCACTCTGGATTTAAAGAATCTGAAAGCGGAAATCGCTTTCCCAAATGAAAAACAGCGTTTTGACGATTACAGTCACAATGATGTGGTTCGCAACACAGTTACATTTAAGCTGAAATAGCAGTAGAGAACCCCTGGGGCTTATGCTCCGGGGATTTTTCTTTGTCTGTCATATTGTAGACGCAATTTATTCTTTTACCAAAAGGAAAGGGGTGTTAATGTGACATCTGATAAAAAAGAAAAAAAGACAGGGCAAAAAGTGCGGGGACAGCCAAGAAGCAGTTCTGACTTTGGTACGAAACCCCGGTCATCAAGTGAAGGAGTGGTTTCTGAACATAAGCAGAAAATTTTTAATAAAACAAAGTCTGACTCCGAAAAGCAACCACTTAATGATACTGGTATTCCAGAACACTTTAAAGAGCAAAAAAAGAGTAACCATACCCAAGAGAGTGTGACTTCAAAAGAGAATCAGATGAATACAAAACTCAACAGTTATGAAGATAAGACCGAGGAAGAATCTTCAAAATTGCAAGTAGAAAGTAAAGACTTGTGGCAGCTTTCAAGTGCCCAAACTTTTCCATATGAGTTAGAAAGTTCACTGGTTCAAGATGCATCGATTTCCTCAGAAAAATCTTTCCAGGTGGAAGAGAAAAAAATGACAGAGATACATGAAAAATCAGAGCTTTCTAATATGGATATTCCTTCAACGAAGATCTATACACGAGATAACGGAGATGCTGCTTCTATATCAATAGATCAAGGCATCCGGGAATCTACAGATACTCAAACCTTTGCATCAGATTCCAGAAATCTCCAAATCCGGGAAATGGATGAATTTTTGGAACATACCATTTCTCCAGAAGAAGCAGAAGTTCCATTTTTTTCAAATGAGGAAGCGGAAGATTCCAACCAGGGAACTAATCAGGAAGAGTTTCGTGTAAAGGATAGTGGGGATACCATTTCTGTAGCAGCAGGTCAAGGTCTTCGGGAATCCGCAGATACTCAAACTTTTGCATCAGATTCTAGGAATCTCTGTATCCGGGAAATGGATGGATTTTTGGAACATACCATTTCTCCAGAAGAAACAGAAGCTCCATTTTTTTCAAATGAGAAAGCAGGAGATTCCAACCAGAGAGCTAATCCGGAAAAGTTTCGTGTAAAGGATAGTGAAGACGCTATCTCTGTAGCAGTAGATCAAGGTCTTCGGGAATCGGCAGATACCCAGACCTTCGCATCGGATTCTAGGAGTCTCCGGATCCGGGAAATGACAGATGTATTAGGTATGAAACCTTCTTCTAATCCACAAGAAGAAATTCCGGCAGGCATTCTATCACCCCATGTTTCAAACTTTGAGCATACTGTCCAAAATAACAAAAAAGCGGAGCATTTACCTGATACAAAATCAGACGAATTGCCATTAAATTCTGAGGAAAGTCAGGACAGCTTCGTAGAAAACAGTCTTGAAGAGCTTCTGGAAACACCTTTTACCAATATCCAGGAAGAAAAAATCCAAGATACGGAAGCAAAAGCCCAGTCACATACCAGAGGTTCCGATATGTGCGATGGAATTTCCGATGAAGATCGTTTATCTGCCAAGCTTGAAGATGATGCTGAAAATGAAACATGGAATCGTTCTACATATGGTGCAGCCAGATTTTTCACTATGTATGGAAACAGAGAAACCGGAGTGAATTTAAAAAGGACTCTCAAAAACGGTGTTCGGACGCTTTCATTTGAAGCGAAACTATATTCCCAGAATACTCTTTCGAACACTTACACTGGGCAGGGAATCTTAACAAGTCATGAAACTGTTGGCCGGTATGTTGTATATCCGGCAGTCGGGGTGATTATAGGAAAGTCCGCAGGTGAAATTGGTAAAATAGCGTTGAAGTCTTTTAACCGTTCTGTAGATTTCGATTATATACGCGCAGACAGTAGTTTCCAAAAGCTTATACAGCCATATATAGAAAAGGTCATGGGAACAGAATATCACGATGGGATAGAAGATGAGATATTTAATCCTAAAAAGCAGAAAAATTTACATGTTCTGCGTAAATCCCTTGAAGAGGCACTTAAAGATAGAGGGATTTCCTCAAATGTGAAAGAATTACGGCATTTAATACGCACAAGATCGTTAAGCGCAGTAGAGGAAAAAATTGCGAAAGCTTTTATAAAAACAAATTCCTTAGAGAAATATGCCAACTATGCGAAGCAACGGGCTTTAAGGTCTGTCCATGTGGTGCGGCGTAATATTTCGATTGAAATACGAAGACAGATTATGAAAGCGTCACGCGAATCGCAAAGTTATACTTCCGAAGGATTACTATTTTCCACCAGAATTTCCCGGATTGCAGTAAAAACGGTATACCGGGCTTCTAAATCCACGGGAAAAGTAGCAAAATATATGAAAAATGTAACACTTCGGACAGCAAAAAAAGCCGCTCCAAAAGTAAAAAAAGCCGCTACCGCTTCTTATAAAGCGGGAAAAACTGCCGCAAAAACCGGAACACATGCTGCGAGAAAAGTATTCGCTTCAGGCGAAAGGCTTGCGGTTAAAGTAGGAAGTGCTGGAGCAAGAAAGGCTGCAGTTATGACTTCCAAAGCTGGTGCAAAACTGGTTCGTGCGGGGTCAAAGGCGGCTGCCGCTGCTATAAAAGTTACATTTTCTGTGGTGCGCACAATAGTGTCCTCTATTGCCGCCGCTGCTGTTGCTATGGGGCCTGTTGTAGTGGTAGTAATCATTGCAGTAGTCATTATTGCCCTGTTTGTATCTGTTTATATGTTGGACGGCTCTTCAATGGAAACTTCCCAACAGCTTGCAGCTCAACAATATGTGGACGTCCTTAATCAATGTCATGTGAAATTTAGGGAGAATATAGAAAAATATTACAGTGACCCTACATATGAAACAGTTACTGTGAATTAAAACGATAAGAAGAATACCAAGACATATACGGACTACAAAAATGAAGAAGGCATTACCAATGATGATAACAACATTAATGAAGGCGCTAGTGAAGTGTTAGAAGAAATAGCTGCTGATATATTAAGAGGTAGACATGTTGCAA
>JAGZJD010000159.1 GCA_018365895.1 Lachnospiraceae bacterium
ACTGGATCTTGCAAAAGCAGCAAATGCAAAGTTTGCAGATATCATTCACAAATAATAGGAGGATGATATATGGAGATTACCAAAGAGATTGATACTGTTATTTTTGACATTGGTAATGTGCTGGTTCACTTTGATTGGGTGGGGTATTTAAAGTCTCTTGAGTTTGACGAGACGACCTACGAGCATGTGGCAGACGCAATGTTTCGAAATGAAGATTGGATTGCCGGAGATTTAGGACTTGTTACAACAGAAGAATGGCTTCAGCTCTTTATAGATAATGATCCGGCATATGAGACGCAGATTCGAAAGACCTTTGCAAGATTTGGCGCATCTATTGTTCCATATGAATTTACGGAGCAGTGGATTCAATATTTCCGTAGAAATGAGATGAAAATTTACTATCTTTCTAATTATTCTGAGGAACTGTATCGTCAGTCAAAGGAACGCCTTTTATTTTTAAATCAGTTCGACGGCGGTGTATTCTCATGGAAAGAAAAATGTATAAAACCGGATAAAGACATTTATGAAATTCTTCTTTCTCAATATGAGATCGATCCGAAGCACGCATTGTTTTTTGATGACCGGAAAGAAAATGTAGAAGCTGCTGTGAAGCTTGGCATCCGTGGCGTAGTATTTCGCCCGGAAATCGCAAGGCAGATGTTGGAAGACGCAGGCAGAGATTGAGAAATGATGAAGATACATACTAAAGGGGAGGACAGCAAAAGATGAATATTTTATTTTTTCTGAAGCCTAAGAGTGAACTGGCTTACATCTATGATTATCATACACTTCGTCAGGCATTGGAAATTATGGAGCATCACAGATATTCCTGTGTGCCGATTCTTGATAAAGATGGAAAATATGTTGGTTCTATTACGGAAGGGGATCTTCTTTGGGGCGTTAAAAAAATGAACCTGATGAATATTAAGGAAGCTGAAAATATCAGCATTATGAAAATTGAAAGAAGACGGGCATATCAACCGGTATCAATTGGCGCTAATATGGAAGATATTATCGGACGCGCGATGGAACAAAACTACGTTCCGGTTATAGATGATCAGGAACATTTTATCGGAATTATTACAAGACGTGATATTATCGGATATTGCTATGACAAAACAAAGGAGTATGCGAAATAGATGATTATTGATTTTCATACGCATATGTTCCCGGACAGGATAGCAGAGAGCACGATACGTTTTCTGGCCGATACGTGTCAAACAAGCCCGCATACAAACGGAACTTATGATGGATTGTCTGCTTCTACCCGGGAGGCCAAAATAGATTTAAGTGTTGCGCTTCCGGTTGTAACGAAGCCATCTCAGTTTCGTTCGATCAATGAGTTTGCATCTCATTACCGAGATGGGAATATTTTATCTTTTGGCGGGATTCATCCGGCGTGTGGCGACTACCGAAGTGAACTTCACGAACTAAAAGAGATGGGATTTTTAGGGATTAAATTACATCCTGATTATCAAGATATGTATTTTAACGATATCCGCTATAAAAGGATACTGGACTATGCTTCAGAGCTTGGGCTGATCGTTGTTGTACATGCCGGGAAAGATCCGAAATGCCCGGATCATGTTCACTGTGCTCCGGAAATGATTGAAGAAGTGCTAAATGAAGTGGCGCCGGAGAAGCTTGTGTTGGCTCATTTTGGCGGTAATGAAATGTGGGATGAAGTGGAACAGCGTTTGATCGGAAAAAATGTATATCTTGATACAGCTGTAGTGCTTGATACAATGCCGGAAGAACAGTTTGTACGAATGGTACGTGCCCATGGCGCAGACAAAGTGCTGTTTGCTACTGATTCTCCTTGGAGAGGACAAAAGGAATTTGTGACCAGAATGAATGAGATTGAGCTTACAGAAGAGGAGAGAACACAGATTTTTTCCGGAACAGCACGTAGATTATTGCAAATTTAGTAAGAAAAACAGACTATAAACAGGCACTGCAAAACAGATGATTTTGAAATCTATGTACAGTGCCTGTTTAATTTTATTCTACTTAATTAAATTATAAATTGCTTGAGCATAAATTTTAGCAATCTTACGTAGATCGTCTAAAGAAATATATTCATTTGATTGGTGTGCCAGTTCTTTTTGACCGGGAAATACAGGTCCGAAAGATACCGTATTTTTTACATATCGACAATAAGTACCGCCACCAATAGAGATGCAGTTTGCGGGTTCACCGGTACTTTCTTCATATGCTTTTTGTAATTCTTTGATGAACGGACGATCCTTTTCTACATAAAGAGGAGGTTTGTGCTGGATCAGTTTATAGTTGGCAAAACACTCTGTTGCTAAAAGTTCCAGTTTTTTCAAGAGTTCTTCTCCGTCATGTGTTACCGGATAGCGGATATCAAATTTACAGAAATGATTTTCTTTGTCAATTTTTAAAATTGCGGTATTTAATGTGAGTTCTCCGGATACCTCATCTGTACAGAAAAGTCCAGCGGATAATCCGTTTGTTTCAACTTTTAAAACATCTGCTAGAGCATGAATAGATTTCTTAAGCGCACTGTTTGGTTCTGGATACAGATTTTTTAATAATAGAAATAGATTCTGAACCGCGTTAATACCACCTTCTGGATAAGAAGCGTGGGATGCGACACCAAACACTTCAATATTAATGTCATCCCCATCTTTCTGCGTGGAAATTCTGGCCTTCAAAGTTAAATCATTAGCACAGGAAATCACTTGTTCTTCTGTAATCCCATGCAGTTTTGCAAAAGCATAGTCAGGAACTACATTAAGTCTTGTTCCGGCATCAACCACAAGAATATCAGAATCTGCCGGAGGAAGATTGTACTGAAAACGAATGGTTCCTTTTTCAGCATGAATAATTGGAAATTCTGCATCTGGTGAGAACCCACATGCCGGGGTTTCATCTCTATCTAAATAATAATATATTCCGCGTGCTAATGTTTCTTCATCTGTACCAAGAAGTAAGCGGGCGCGCTTTGTAAATGGGAGGTTACATTCTTTGATTGCCTTCATCGCATAAAGACAGGCGATAGCCGGACCTTTATCATCGACCGAAC
>JAGZJD010000160.1 GCA_018365895.1 Lachnospiraceae bacterium
AAGCTTACGGCAATCACGGTGACAACTGATGCTGAAAGTATCCGCTGCCCGGCAGAGATACTTGTACTAGCAATCGGGCACAGCGCCAGAGACACTTTTTCCATGCTATATGAAAGACAAATTCCGATGAGCGCTAAATCATTTGCGGTAGGTGTCAGAGTGGAGCATGACCAGGAAATGATAAATTGTGCTCAGTATGGTGAAAATGTACCGTATGATCTCCCTGCCGCTCCATATAAAGTGGCAGCAAATTTGGAAAACGGAAGAGGTGTTTATTCGTTCTGCATGTGTCCGGGAGGGTATGTCGTCAATGCTTCTTCTGAGGAGGGGCGGCTCGCCGTAAATGGAATGAGTTATCATGCGCGGGATGGCAAAAATGCAAATAGTGCGATCATTGTGACGGTAACACCTAAAGATTATGGTTGGGAGCATCCGCTGGCTGGCGTTAGATTTCAGCAATTGCTGGAAGAACGGGCGTATCAGGCGGGAAAAGGCGCTGTTCCGGTACAGTGCTTTGGAGATTTTTGTAAGAATAAAGTTACAGAGCATTTTGGAAAGATTGAACCTCAGATAAAGGGAGCGTACACATTTGCGGATGTTCGTGCAATTTTTCCAAAAGAAATCGGGGATTCTATTGAAGAGGGAATAAAAACGTTCGACAGACAAATACATGGTTTTGCAAAAGATGACGCGGTGTTATCTGGCGTGGAGAGCCGTACCTCTTCTCCTGTTAGAATTCCCAGAAATCAGGAACTTCACCTTGAAAATCTGCGTATTTATCCGTGTGGAGAAGGTGCTGGATATGCAGGTGGAATTACTTCGGCAGCGATGGATGGGATAAAAGTGGCTGAAGTGATCGCGAAGGAATTTACATTTTTCGACTGATTCGTCACAATTTATTCAGAAAAATTTAATGTGTTAACTATGTACACCAATTTTAAATTGTGGTAAAATAAATAAAGTTTGTGGAGTAAGAAACGAGGTGGAGTACAAATGAAGAGTGCAAAAGGAAAGAATTCCTGGGCATTATTTCTCTTAATGCTGGCAGGGATTGTTCTTGGCGGGTTTATAGGAACGCTTACAGCAGATATGCCTGGATTTGCTTGGCTAAATTATGGACAGTCTTTTGGATTTGACAGTCCAATTGTGTTAAATCTCGGTATATTGGTTATTACATTCGCACTGAACATCAATATAACAATTGCAAGCATTATTGGACTTGTTATATCTGCAATTATTTATCGCTTCTTATAGCAACGCTATCATGTAAAAGAGTCTGTACAAGAGAATGAATCAAACATGCACAATAAAAGAAATGTTGGAAGATGAGCGGCCGTATGAAAAATGTCTCCGCTATGGAGTGGAGAGACTGTCAAATGCAGAACTGCTTGCGGTTCTTCTAAGAACTGGAACGAAAGGTATGAACTCTTTGGAGATGGCAAGAACTATTCTGCGCGCATCAGAGCAGGAAGAGGACAATATTCTGGCAGTCCATCAGCTTACATTAGAGAAATTGCAGGCAATAAAAGGAATTGGATCGGTAAAAGCAGCTCAGATTTTATGCCTTTCAGAACTGGCAAAGCGTCTCTCGAAAGCGAGTGCAAAGAAAAATCTGGTTTTTACAGACCCGTCTACAATCGCAGATTATTATATGGAAGATCTGCGTCATCGGAAGCAGGAACATATGAAACTTCTGATGCTGAATACGAAATCAAAGCTCATTGGAGAGACAGATATTTCGAAGGGAACAGTCAATGCTTCCTTGGTTTCGCCAAGAGAATTATTTATAGAAGCTCTTGAAAAGAATGCAGTTTCCATTATACTAATGCATAATCATCCAAGTGGTGATCCAGTACCAAGCAAAAATGATATACTGCTGACTAGAAGAGTGAAAGATGCAGGCAATCTGATTGGAATTGAATTGTTAGATCACATCATTATTGGTAATAATTGTTATATCAGTTTTGCAGAACAGCGGCTTTTATAGCAATCGAAAGGATATAAAATGTTTGGAAATATATATGGGCTGGATCTTGGCACTTATGAGATTAAAGTTTATGATAAAAAAAAGAACACAGTATGGAAAGAAAAAAATGTAATTGCGATTGCAAATGAAGAGGAGATTTTTTCTGTTGGTGATGAAGCATATGAGATGTTTGAAAAAGCACCAGATAATATTGAAGTAGTCTTTCCAATGAAAGAGGGCGTTATTTCACGTTTTTATGATATGCAGTATTTGCTGAATAATCTGTTAAAAAAAGAGCGTCACTTTGCACGCGGCTCAAAATATGTCGTTGCTGTTCCGACAGATGTGACAGAAGTGGAAAAAAAGGCATTTTTTGATCTTGTCGTACATTCGACTGCAAAGGCAAAAGAAGTGAATGTTGTAGAGCGGGCAGTAGCAGATGCGATTGGAATAGGTTTGGATATCCAAAATTCTCCTGGAATCTGTATTGTAAATTTGGGCAGTGAGACGACAGAACTGTCTGTTCTTGCATCAGGAGGAATGGTTTTCAATAAACTTGTAAAGATTGGCGGTACTATATTTGATAACGCTATCAGCAATCTTGTTCGCCACAACACGAACTTTTTGATTGGGCGATTGACTGCTGAAAAGTTACGACAGCATTTTAATATCTTTGATGAAAAAACAGATACTTCTATGGAGGTTGCCGGAAGAGATTTAATTACAGGTATTCCTCAACAGAAAGAGATTTCAGTCAATCTTGTAAGGGCAGCAGTGAAAGAACCTTTGGCGACATGCATTCGCGAGATTCATTTTCTGTTGGAGAGAACTCCGCCCGAGGTGAGAAGATCTATTGAAAAGAATGGAATTTATGTCACAGGCGGACTTGCTCGTATGAAAGGACTTGCCGAATACATAGAGGGAAGAACCGGAATTAAAGCACAGGCCGTTAAGAATCCAGATCTTTGTGTAGTAGAGGGGCTCAAACAGATCATTCAATCAAAAGAATTGAGAAAATTGACATTTTCAATGTTAGATGAAAATTATAGGTGGATGGGATAATATGAAAACAAAAAATCA
>JAGZJD010000161.1 GCA_018365895.1 Lachnospiraceae bacterium
GTATAACCGCCGCTGGCAAGTACGGAATCCAGCCAGCCGGTCATAGCCGGAGTGAACTGTCCGGACTGGTAAATCACATCAGAGATGGTGTCCGGATATGAACCGCTTTTCACACGATTCATTACAACAGCGCCTACTGCCACCTGACCCTCATAAGGCTGATTGCCGGCCTCGCAGAAAATCAGGGCAGCAAGCAGTTCTTTGTCTGCCTGTGCAGCTGCTTCTCTGGCCGCCTGCTCTTTTGCAAGACGCTCTGCCTCCTCAGCCGCCTTTCTTTCCTGTTCTTTCTTTTCAAGATATGCATCCTTTGCATCCCTGGCGGCATTCTCCGTTTTCTCCAGTATTTCTGTATGAATCTCCTGCGGGATATCTGAAAAATCCCATTCGGCATAAACGGCGCTCTCCGCTTTCGGCATAAATATGGAACTGTCAGTCTCTGCAGCCAGACTTGTAAATCCTGTCAGCAGTGTTGCACTGGAAGCTGCAAGATACAAAGACAGCATAATTCTCCTGTTTTTATTATATTTCATATACTTCTTGTATGATGTTTATAGAAGCTTAAACATCACATTTCCTTTCTTTTAATCTGGTATCGTGGTTCAATACATTCAGATACTGTGGACTTTTGATGTAACCTTGTAGCCTTGACTACTCTATAGGAGTGTATTGCCGCTACCTTTATCTGAATTGTTTATGTGCTGGATGTTGCCGGGAGTATTTCTCCTGAGTACTTATTTCAATCAAGTCTACGATGATAATCGCTGGTGGATATCACGGTATCAGACTTTAGAAAGGGAGGTACTGCCTCATGATTTACGTTGGTATTGACATTGCCAAACTTAACCATTTTGCCTCTGCCATTTCTTCTGATGGCGAAATACTCATGGAACCGTTTCAATTCTCTAATGACGCTGATGGCTTCCATATGTTGGTATCCAGACTCGATTCCCTCGAATCTGACAACATCATCATCGCTCTTGAATCTACGGCACACTATGGCGACAACCTTGTACGATACCTTGTTGCCAGTTCCTTTAATGTGTGTGTACTTAACCCCATCAAGACGTCTTCCATGCGTAAAAACAATATTCGCAAAACGAAGACAGATAAGGTCGACACTTACATCATTGCTAAAACTCTTATGATGCAGGATTCCTACAGGTTTGTCACTTTTTATGACCTTGACCTGATGGATCTCAAACAGCTTGGACGCTTCCGTCAGAAAGCCATTAAGCAGCGGACACGTTTGAAGATTCAGCTGACTTCTTATGTGGATCAGGCATTTCCTGAACTGCAGTATTTCTTCAAATCAGGCCTGCACCATAAGGCTGTTTATGCCCTTTTGAAAGAGGCGCCTTCGCCTCAGGACATTGCTTCCATGCACATGACTCATCTAAGCCATCTCCTTACGACCGCCTCACATGGTCACTTCAAAAAGGAACAGGCAAACGAATTAAGAGTTCTCGCACGGAAGTCTGTCGGTGCTAACGACAGTGCTTTATCTATTCAGATCACTCAAACCATTGCCCAGATTGAGTTACTGGATAGCCAATTAAAAAAGGTTGAAACCGAAATGACTGAGATCATGACGTTTCACGACTCTGTCATCATGACGATCCCGGGTATCGGTTATATCAACGGCGGGATCATCCTTGGGGAAATCGGTGATATTCACCGGTTTTCCACCCCCAGTAAGCTGCTGGCATTTGCCGGTCTGGATCCATCTGTATACCAGTCCGGAAATTTTCAGGCCAAGCGGACACGGATGTCGAAACGCGGCTCCCGTGTTCTCAGATATGCTCTGATCAACGCAGCTCACAATGTAGTAAAAAACAATGCCACCTTTAAAGCTTACTATGATAAGAAGATGGCAGAGGGCCGGACTCACTACAATGCCCTTGGACATTGTGCCGGCAAACTTGTCAGAGTCATCTGGAAGATGCTGACTGACGAAGTAGAATTTAACCTCGATTAAGAGGTCTGTATACCAATATCGATTGATTTTTTAAGCACCCTAAGGGAGCTCTATTAAAGTTACCCTTTTTTACCATCGATACCTAAAAGAAATTTTTTGCTAATTTATACTTGACTTTTCATAGCTGGTCTCCTTTATACTTTTTTCTACCATTCATCTTCTGCACGCTTTCTCTCAAAATCCGCTTCACGTTTGTAAATATCACTTAAAGTAAAATAAATTTCTGCAGTCCTTGGATATTGTTCTTGCAATCCTTCGGCATTCTTTTGATATCCATCATGCAATAACAATTCTGATTTTCCTGCATCAACAGTATGAACTCCACGTTTGTTTTGTTCTGCGATCACATAAGAATTCTTCAATGATTCAGAATAATATTCTTCTATAATCCTTCGTACAGCTTCACATGGACTATAGCCGTCTTCACCAATTGGCGAATATGCTAATAATCGTCCTACTAAATTTCCAAATAGCCTCTCTTGCTTTTGACTATTTAATAAATCTTTAAACTTTTCCATCCAGTTTTTTAGATTTTCAAATGAAACTTTTCCATCTTTTTCTGCAGGGCAAAACTTTGCTTTATCAAATCCCGCATAAACTTTATTCGCTAATACTCTCTTTTCCTCATAGTCAGATTCATAATCATTCGCTTTATATATAATTCTAACCAATTGAGCATATAAAGTCGGATCGTTCTTCATAACCTTTTGCATGCATTTCATCTGCTCCCATTCAAGTACATTTCTGCACATCCATTCTAATGTTGCTAATTCGGCACATTTTTCATCATCCATAATGAAAGCTTCTTGCAGCTCTTTCAAAATCTCCTCAAGGTAATAATCTGTCATAGAACTAGCCGCATCGCCCCTAAAATCAGTAATCCCAAATATAGCATTGTATAATTCTTGATTCGATATTTTATCCCTTACATCATACAACAATTCTAAATACGTATGGACAGAACCATATTTTTTACATTCACCCAACGCCCAAATAAATACTTTATGCCCTGCTTTATCCGATATCCTCAG
>JAGZJD010000037.1 GCA_018365895.1 Lachnospiraceae bacterium
TGGCATTTGCAACATCAGTTGTCTCAGCTCTTGTTGGACGTGGATGATTAATCATAGAATCCAACATCTGTGTTGCAGTAATAACCTGTTTTCCGGACTGATATACTTTCTTAATAATCTGCTGTTGGATGATTGGTACTTCCTCCAGTGGAATTTCAACACCCATATCACCTCGGGCAATCATAATTCCATCTGCCGCTGCAATAATCTCGTCGATGTTGTCAACACCTTGCTGATTTTCGATCTTGGCAATGATATTGATACCTTCTCCGCCGTGTTCTTTTAAAACTTTGCGGATTGCATTAACATCTTCTGCTGTACGGGTAAAGGAGGCAGCAATGAAGTCAAATCCTTCCTGAATACCGAATAATATATCATCAAAGTCTTTCTGACTGATAAAATCCATTGTTAAATGGGCGCCTGGAACATTGACACCTTTGCGGTTGGAGATTTTCCCGCTATTTTTGACGGTACAGATGATGTCCTGTCCTTTGAGCTGCGTAACTGTCATTTCAATGAGACCGTCATCTATCAAAATAGAATCTCCGACTTTCACATCTTTATAGAGGTCGTGATATGTGATGGAAACAATCTGTTCATTTCCAGGAATATCTTTTGTTGTCAGAGTAAATTCCTGACCTTCTTCCAGCTGGATGCTGTCATGCTCGAAGCAGCCGATGCGGATTTCAGGTCCTTTTGTATCAAGAAGCGCCGCGATCGGTTTATTATGTTTTTGGCGGAGCTGTTTTAATTGCTCCAGACGGCCTTTCTGTTCTTCGTGGGAGCCGTGGGAAAAATTGAATCGCGCTACGTTCATGCCTTCCAGGATCAGAGCTTCCAGAATGCCGTCTTTGTCAGTGGACGGACCAAGTGTGCAAATAATTTTTGTATTTCTCATATGCCATTCCTTTCTCTTACTATTACTATACTTATTATACGGCTGTTGCTGTGATACCGTATTGACGGAACAGCTTAACTGCTGTCTCGTCCCAGACGTGTTCCAGTGATTTATCGAGGGAAAACGTGTGCAGTGAAGTTCCGGTAATGCATTGGAGAGAAGTTCCGTCATAGCGGAAATTCAGATAGAGTCCTTGAATCTGCTCAGGCTGAAATGCGGGGGCGTTCTTCTCCAGGAGCTTTTCGATATTTGCGCGCGACAGTCCGAACACAAACTTAAAATTCAGCGGGGTACGTTTTCCTTTGATAAGCGAAAAACAATAGCCGCGAATATCTTTCCAGAATGAATAATCTGCATAAAGCCCGGCAGATAGATCATCACTGTCAAAAAACTCTTTGTGAAGATAACCGTCGATCTCGAATGTATTAAAGGTTGTAATCGTTCCGGAAATAAATTCAAAATGATCAAATGTTTCCCGGAGCAGCAAATGTGCCATACATTCTTTAATATCTGCAATTTCTAATGCAATCATGCTTTCTCCTCCTTATCAGGTTTTTATTATAGCAGAAAATATTTGTAAATGCACTAGCCGTTCATTATTTTTTCCTTTAGACAATATTATTTTCCAATAGAGAATTTCGATACCATTATTAAAAAATCTGTGTTATGATGAGAAAAAACCACTTGAAGATATATTCGGAAAGGAGAAATATGTGATGAAAGTTGTAGTGGCAGTAGATTCCTTTAAGGGGAGTATGACATCAATGGAAGCTGCGAGAGCGGTTCGTGATGGCATTTTGGCGGCAGATCCGAAAACTTATATTGTAATAAAACCATTGGCAGATGGAGGAGAAGGTACAACAGATGCATTGATTGAAGGAATGCATGGCGAAAAGGTAAAAATAACAGTGACAGGACCATATGGAGAGAAAATAGATAGTTATTATGGATATCTTCCGGAGAAAAAAACAGCAGTCATAGAAATGGCTGCTGCAGCAGGGATTACGCTTTCTGATAAGAGAGAGCCGATGCAGGCTACAACTTACGGCGTAGGAGAAATGATTTCGGATGCCATTGATCGCGGATGTCGTAATATTATTATGGGAATTGGAGGAAGTGCGACAACAGACGGTGGGATTGGAATGATGAAAGCACTTGGTATTCAGTTTCTGGATGAGAATGGAAATGATGTGGGAGAAGGAGCTCAGGCGCTCTTTCGGGTGCGAAAGATTCAGACAGAGGGAGTTCATCCGCTTCTTTCAAAGGTGCGTTTTCAGATTGCCTGTGATGTAACAAATCCACTTTGTGGCTCACAAGGAGCTGTGTATGTATTTGGTTCGCAAAAAGGAGTGACAGAGGAGATAAAGGCGATGCTCGATGAAGCAATGAATCGGTATGCTGCTATGGTCGAGAGTACGCTTGGAATCCGCTGTAGAGATATTCCGGGAGCAGGTGCAGCGGGAGGTCTGGGGTTTGCATGCCTGGCTTTTCTAAATGCAGTGCTTACGCCGGGAATTGATCTTGTTTTAAATGCAGTAGATCTGGAGTCGGAATTGTTGGATGCAGATATTGTTGTTACCGGAGAAGGAAGGCTTGATGAGCAGACAGCTATGGGAAAAGCACCGGTTGGCGTAGCCAAACGGGCTAAAAAGTATGGGGCCAAAGTCATTGCATTTGCAGGAAGTGTTACAGAAGGAGCGGGAGCATGCAATAAAGAGGGAATTGATGCTTTCTTTCCAATTGTACGAGGTGTAACAACACTTGATGAGGCAATGAGCAAAGAAACGGCAATGGCAAATATGCGAGCAGCTTCAGAGCAGGTATTTCGTTTGTTCAGGGAAACATCGCGCACTATTCGTTGACTTTTTTTTCGTAAAACAGTATGATGATATCAGTATGGAAAAGGAGACGAATCATTATGAATAAAACAGAGATGACAAAAAATATGATGAATCTATTAGAAAAATCCACATCTGCATTTCACACAGTGAAAGCGTATGAAGAAGAACTTGCTGCGAATGGATTTCAGAAGTTGGAACTCCGTGATAAATGGAATTTGGAGCGCGGAGGAAAATACATTGTGAATCATCATGGAACAGCAGTTTTTGCGTTCACAGTTGGTAAGGATTTTGTGGCAGAAGATGGATTCCGTCTGGCGGCAGCACACGGAGATTTTCCGGGATTCCGTATCAAACCGAATCCGGATATGAAATCAGAAGGATATTTGATTTTGAATACAGAAGTGTACGGCGGAGTGAATCTGTCAAGCTGGATGGATCGTCCATTAAGCGTTGCAGGAAGAGTTGCGTTAAAGAGCGATGATATTTTCCATCCAACGATGCGCCTCATTGACTGTGAAGATCCGATTATGGTGATTCCGAACAGTGCAATTCATTTGTTAAGAGAACTCGGTGAAAAAGGTGCAGAGTTGAATAAACAGGTACATATGGCGCCGGTAATGGGAAGCTGCGCTGTCAGCGGAAAAGAAGGGGCAGAATTCGTTCAGTATCTTGCAGATAAGCTTGGAGTTGCTAAAGAAGAAATTCTGGAATACGAACTGAATATTTATAATCCGGAGAAAGGGTGCGAAGCAGGACTGAGTAAAGAATTGATTTCAGCTCCGAGATTGGATGATGTAAGTTCGGTTTTTGCAATTATGGAAGGAATGAAGGCAGCAGAAGCTAACAGCCGTGGCGTTCAGATGGGAATTGTATTTGACCATGAAGAGATCGGAAGCAATTCGAAACAGGGTGCAGCATCTACAGTACTTCCGACATTGCTTGAGAAGATTTACCTTTCTCTTGGTTATGAACGGGCAGATTATTTATCTGCAATCCAGGATAGTCTTCTTTGCTCTGTTGATGTGGCTCAGGGGGTACATCCAAATTACAAAGAGAAATACGATCCGACGAACCGTCCGATCTTAAATGGTGGTTTCTGTATTAAAGAAGCGAGCAAACAGTCCTACGCGACAGACAGTGAAGCCGTTGCAATTATGCAGCAGCTTTGTGATGCAAATAAAATTCCGTATCAGAAATGCGTCAACCGTTCTGATATGCCATCTGGCGGCACACTCGGTTCGATTGCATCTGCGGTACTTCCGGTTCGTACGATTGATATGGGAATTCCGCTTCTTTCTATGCATTCTTCCAGAGAATTGGCAGGCAAAGAGGACATTATTAGTCTTGCAGAATGTATGAAGGCATTTTTTACTGCATAATCTTGTGAGTGTTGGAGAAACTACATGCAGGAAGTACGATTGAATAAATTTTTGGCAGAGGCCGGCGTCTGTTCTAGGAGAGAGGCAGACCGACTGATTGCTGCCGGACAAGTAACAGTGGATGGAAAGCGTGCAGAAACCGGAATGAAAGTGCTGCCGACACAGGAAATCCGTGTCGGAAAGAAGACAGTACAGAAGGTGGAGAAAAGAATCCTTTTAATTGTGAACAAACCAGTGGGGATTGTATGCACCGAGGAGAAGCGGGAGAAGAATAATATTATTAAGTTTCTTAACTATCCTTCACGAATTACTTATGCAGGAAGACTTGATAAAGATTCGGAAGGGCTGCTTCTGATGACGAATGACGGCGATATTATTAATAAAATGATGCGTGCCGGAAACCGACATGAAAAAGAATACATTGTGACTGTGGACAAACCGGTAACAGCAGCATTTCTCCGGGCAATGTCAGAGGGAGTAAAAATACTTGATACGGTGACAAGACCATGCAAAACAGAGCAGTTGAGCAAATACCGTTTTCGCATTATTCTGACGCAGGGATTGAATCGTCAGATTCGAAGAATGTGTGAGGCATTGGGATTCGAAGTAAAGAAATTGCAGAGGATCCGCGTAATGAATCTGACACTGGGAGAGCTAAAGCCAGGAGCTTATCGCGAAGTAACTGCTGAGGAAGAAGCGGAATTGATGAAGCTTTTGGCAGACTCGAAGAATGAAACTGTGATTGACGAAGCAGCAATCCGGGAACGAGAACAAATTCAAAGAATGTTAAGACAGCAGCAGAGAGGAAAGTATGGAAGATAAGAGACAAAGAATGTTGGAGCTGGTGGAGCTTCTGAACAGAGCCGGGAAAGCTTACTACCAGGGTGCAGAAGAGATTATGAGCAACCAGAGATATGATCAGCTCTACGATGAATTGTTAGGATTAGAAGAAGAACTTGGGATTACGGTATCCAACAGTCCGACTGTAAATGTCGGATATGAAGTACTGAGCGAACTTCCAAAAGAACGTCATGATTCGCCGATGCTTTCTCTTGACAAGACGAAAGAGGTGGAAAAACTTCGGGAATTTCTCGGAGATCAGAAGGCGTTGATTTCCTGGAAAATGGATGGGCTGACTATCGTTCTCACTTATCGGGACGGAAAGCTTTTTAAGGCAGTTACAAGAGGAAATGGTGAAGTTGGCGAAGTCATTACGAATAATGCGAGAGTATTTAAGAATATTCCGCTTCAGATTGCCTTTCAGGGAGAGCTTGTACTCAGAGGAGAGGCCGTCATTGGCTATCATGACTTCCAGAAGATTAATGAAGAAATTGAAGATGTGGATGCCCGCTATAAAAATCCGAGAAACTTGTGCAGTGGAAGCGTACGTCAGCTGAACAATGAGATTACAGCGAAGCGAAATGTAAGATTTTTTGCATTTACACTTGTGAAAGCAGACGGGGAAACTTTTGATAATTCCAGAAAGAAACAGATGGAATGGTTAGAGCAGCAGGGCTTTGAAACGGTGGAGTACCACGAGGTTACTGCCGGGACGATTGAAGAAGAAGTGAGCTGGTTTGAACAGCAGATTTCCCACAATGATTATCCTTCAGATGGACTGGTACTTGTATATGACGATATTGCTTACGGTCAGTCACTCGGGAGAACGGCAAAATTTCCAAGAGATTCCTTTGCATTTAAGTGGGCGGATGAACTGAAGGAAACGAAATTGCTTGAGATTGAATGGAGTCCTTCGAGAACAGGACTCATTAATCCGGTAGCAATCTTTGAACCGGTGGAACTGGAAGGAACAACGGTAAGCCGTGCCAGTGTGCATAATATCAGTATTATGGAAGAACTGGAGCTTGGAATCGGGGATCAGATCCAAGTATATAAGGCGAATATGATTATCCCACAGATTGCAGAGAATCTGACAAGAAGCGGGGTAAAAGACATTCCGAAAGTATGTCCGGTCTGCAAGGGAGAAACAGAGATCCGAAAGTTAGGAGAGGCAAAAACACTTTACTGTACGAATCCGGATTGCCAGGTAAAACATATGAAGTCGTTTGCACTTTTTGTAAGCAGAGATGCACTGAATATTGAAGGACTCTCAGAAGCTACGTTGGAGAAATTCATTGCGAGAGGATTTATTCGCAACTATGCAGATCTGTTCCATTTGGACCAATTTCGTGAGGAAATACAGGCAATGGAAGGATTTGGGGAAAAATCTTATCAGCGTCTCATTGAAAGTGCAGAGAAAGCTAGAAAGACAACTCTTGCAAAAGTAATCTACAGTCTGGGGATTGCAAATGTAGGTCTGGCAAATGCAAAGGTCATCTGCCGTGCATTTGAGGAAGATCCGGAGAAGATTATCTGTGCAGACGCAGAGGCACTTGCCGCTATAGATGGAATCGGAAGTGTTATTGCAGGAAGTTTTTGCGATTATTTTTCATCAGAGATCCATGTGGAAAATTTCCGGAATCTGTTGAAAGAAGTATCTCTTACGAAGGAAAATGTGGATCAATCCGAGCAGATTTTTGCGGGAATGAATTTTGTTGTGACTGGAAGCGTTCATCACTTTGCGAATCGAAATGAGGTGAAAGAGGTCATCGAAAAGAGAGGCGGAAAGGTAACAGGATCGGTCACTTCCAAAACAAATTATCTGATCAATAATGATACACAATCTTCTTCATCAAAAAATAAAAAAGCAAAAGAACTTGGAATCCCGGTAATTTCAGAAGAAGAGTTTCTGGAATTACTCGGAGAAAACAATTAGAATAAAAGCATTCAATAGTATAACAGGAGGTAAATGATATGGCAGCATTACATTTTACAAAAGAAAACTTTCAGCAGGAAGTAATGGAAGAAAAAGGGCTTGTTTTAGTTGACTTTTGGGCGCCGTGGTGCGGACCTTGCCAGATGTTCGGCCCGATCGTAGATGAGGCGGCGGATAAATTTGCCGGCAAAGTTAAAATTGGCAAAGTAAATGTGGATGAGGATAAAGAACTGGCAAAACAGTTTCGTGTGTTCAGTATTCCGACCGTGATACTTGTAAAAGATGGAGAGAAAGTACACCAGAGTGCAGGGGCAATGCAGCCGGCGGAACTGGAAGCGCTTTTGAATGAACATTTGGCTTAATAGATAAATGAGAGGAATAGAATTCCCGGCTCGCACTGGATGCGTGCCGGGAGTTTTGTTTGGATCGTATGTTATGATAACTATGCGGGAACAGGCAGTTTATAAAATATTCACTTTACGGAAAAGAAAGCCCCATGTATAATGAAAGCATACATAAGAAGGGTAGGTTATAGAAATGTCAGATAATGTATATACAGATGAAATAGAGGAAGTTACGACAGAGAGTACGGAAGGGAATTCTTCAGATGAGAAGGAGACAAAGGAGTACGAGAAGTTTTGTGCACTCTGTCACCGTCCGGAAAGTGTGGCAGGAAAGATGATTGAATTGCCAACGAAGATGTATGTCTGCCAGGACTGTATGCAAAAAGGGTTTGACATGATGAATAAAGGCGGATTTGATTACAGCCAGTTAATGAATATGCCTGGAGTACAGATCCTGAATATGTCTGATTTTGAAAATATGATGCCGAAGCAACAGCAGATAAAGAAAAAACAGCCGGATGAGAAGCGAGAACCTGTATTTGATATTCACAATATTCCGGCTCCGCATAAGATCAAAGCACAGCTTGATGAGTATGTAGTTGGACAGGAATATGCAAAGAAAGCGATTTCTGTTGCAGTATATAACCATTATAAGCGTGTAGCGTTGGATCCAACAGATGAGATAGAGATTGAGAAATCTAATATGTTGATGATCGGACCGACAGGAAGCGGTAAAACATACCTTGTAAAGACACTTGCAAGACTTCTGGATGTTCCGCTTGCAATTACGGATGCTACTTCACTTACAGAAGCAGGGTATATCGGTGATGATATTGAAAGTGTAGTATCGAAGTTATTGGCAGCTGCGGATAATGATGTGGATCGTGCAGAACAGGGAATTATTTTTATTGATGAGATTGATAAGATTGCAAAGAAGCGCAATACAAGTCAGAGAGATGTAAGCGGAGAATCTGTGCAGCAGGGAATGCTGAAGCTTCTGGAAGGAGCAGAGGTGGAAGTTCCTGTTGGAGCGAACAGTAAGAATGCAATGGTGCCTCTGACTACGATTAATACAAAGAACATTTTATTTATCTGTGGCGGAGCGTTCCCGGATCTTGAGCAGATCATCAAAGAGCGTCTGATGAAGAAATCCTCCATTGGATTTATTGCAGATTTGAAAGATAAATATGACAATGAGAAGGATCTGATCTCAAAGGTTGAGGTGGAAGATCTTCGCAGCTTTGGAATGATTCCGGAATTTCTTGGTCGTCTTCCGATTGTATTCACGCTAAAAGGTCTTGATGAGAATATGCTTGTAAAGATTTTGAGAGAACCAAAGAATGCAATTTTGAAACAGTATCAGAAATTACTGGAATTGGATGAAGTAAAACTTACATTCGAAGATGAGGCGCTTCATGCGATTGCACAGAAGGCGATGAAGAAAGATACAGGAGCCCGTGCGCTGCGTGCCATTATTGAAGAATTTATGTTGGATATTATGTATGAAATTCCGAAAGATGATAGTATCGGAGAAGTTACGATTACAAAAGCTTATATCGAAGGAGCTGGAGGACCAATCATTACACTGCGTGGTCAGGACAGACTGACCTGCCATTAGGAAGGAGAAGGAAGTATGAAATTTAGTTGGGATGACGTGGAACAGTTAGGAAAAAGAGTTGCAGATACACTTTATGATGCAGCAGATACTGTTGGAAAGAAGACTGGAGAAGTTGTAGAGACACAGAAACTGAAGAATCAGATCTATACAATGCGCCGTGAGAATGCGAAGGATTGGCTTGAGATGGGAAGAAGTCTCTATGAAGCTTATAAAAATGGCAAAGCACATTCAGAAGACTTCCATGAGATTTGTGAGAAAATCCGAGAGCGGGAAGAAGAAATTCTTGCATGTGAGAAGAAAGTGTCCGAAATGAAGGGAGAGATACGATGTGCAAATTGTCATGAAACTGTTCAAAAAGGAATGAATTTCTGCCCATTCTGCGGTACAAAGGTAGATACAGAAGAAGATATTTTTGAAGAAGAAGATGACGTTTCAGAAGAAGCAATTGCGGAAGAAGCAGCTGCAGCAGAGGAAGAAATTTTCGAAGAAGAGAATTTGGAAGAAATTCGGGCAGCATATGAGCAGTCATTGGCTAATGCGGTTTCTTCTTTAGAAGGCAAGGAAGGGGATTTGTAAATGAAACCAGGGAAATGGATGGCAGCATCTTTATCCCTGAGTCTGATAGATCAATATGTGAAAGAACAGGTAGAAGAGCGATTCTGCACCGGTGATGAAAAGAAAATTGCCGGCAGCAGAATCGTTTGGCGCAGAGTGGAGAACAGAGGATTTGCATTAAATCTTTTAGATGCCAGACCGGAACTGGTGCAGAAAAGTTCACTGGTGGCAGTTCTGCTCAGCGGAGCGTATAGTGGCGCTGTATTTTTAAGAAAAGGTCATTTCTTTCAAAAGACAGGAGCCATGCTTCTTTTTGGCGGCGCGCTCAGCAATCTGTATGACAGAATCTGGCGGGGATATGTTGTGGATTATATTGGATTTCAGACCAGATGGAAGAAGCTGACAGAGATTACATACAATTTTGGTGATTTTTTTATCTTTTCCGGAATGGGTATGCTTCTGGCGTCCTGTCTGAAAGAAAAAAAGAAATGATGAGAGGTTAGAAATGGAAAAAAAGAATAAAATCATTCTAATAGGATGTATTATACTTGTATGCGTTGTTACGGCAGTCATGGTGCTTGTGAATCAGGATGCAAAAAAAACTGAAGAAGGAAAGCGTCTGCCGGATACAACGAAAGAAGCTGTAACCCCTTTTGGAGAATTTGAAGTAACAGATTTGGATGGAAAAAAGGTAGATAAAAGTATTTTCCAGGAAGCAGATGTGACAATGGTCAATGTCTGGGCAACTTTTTGCAATCCATGTCTGGAGGAAATGCCATATCTGGCAAAACTAAACAAAGAGTATGACAGCAAGAATGTACAGATTATCGGACTTTGCCTTGATACCATTCAGCCGGATGGAAAGGTAAATGAGGAAAATGTTTCGCTTGCCAAAGAAGCAGTGGCGGCAACGGGGGCAGATTATCTGCATTTGATTCCGAGTATGGAGTTGTATGTTGGATTGTATGAATATGTGCCGGGAGTTCCGACAACCTTTTTTGTAGATCAGGAGGGAAAACTTCTCGGAGAGACGGTAACCGGTGCAAAAAGTAAAGAAGACTGGGCAGCGCTTCTTGAAGAGAAGCTTGAAATGGTACAGGAGGAAAAATAAATGCCGGATCGTAAAAGAAAATTTGCAGGCGGAATTGCGCTTACAGTCGGAGTATTGCTGATGCTATCTGGTATCTGGAAGGGAGAGCCAGATACGGTGTGGAACAAGGCAGCGAATATTTGTATGGAGTGTATTGGAATTGGATAAGAAAGAAAAAAAGCATCAAAGAAATTATCGACTGTGGTTTCAGGCGGCATGGACAGCAATTACTAATGGATATGCGGCAGGATTTTTGAAAGGGAGAATTTTTACCGGGACATCAAAAGCAATCTGTGTACCTGGACTAAATTGTTATTCCTGTCCGGGAGCGCTGGGAGCCTGTCCGATCGGAGCGCTGCAGTCGGTGCTTGGAAGCCGTGGTTTTAAGGTGTCCAGCTATGTATTTGGAATCTTAATGGTTTTTGGAGCGGTTTTCGGACGGTTTATCTGTGGGTGGATGTGTCCGTTCGGTCTTGTGCAAGATCTTCTTTATAAGATTCCGATTTTCCGAAAACAAAAAAACATGCCGAAAGATGCACTGCTTCGGAAACTAAAATATATCATTCTTCTTTTGTTTGTGATACTGCTTCCATCACTGGCAGTAAATGTGGTAGGACAGGGAGATCCCTGGTTTTGTAAATATATTTGTCCGTCAGGAACATTGTTGGCAGGAATTCCGCTCATCAGCACCAATCCTCTTTTGCGAAGCGCGGTTGGCTTCTTATTTAGTTGGAAAATGCTGGTGCTTTTGATTATTTTATTTTTGTCTGTAAAATATTACAGACCATTTTGTAAGTATCTTTGTCCCCTCGGAGCAGTTTATGGCGCCTTTCATCCAATTGCATTTTACCGTTTAAAGATTAATGAGGAAAAATGCGTAGGATGCGGCGCCTGTGTCAGGACGTGTCCAATGGGAGTAGATGTAATCAATCATCCAAACAGTGTGGAATGTATTCGGTGCGGTGAATGTATGAAAGCATGTCCTACCAATGCGATTCAGTCTACGATGTCTGAACTTAGGAAAAAAAGTCCTGAATCTGTTTCAAAATAATCTGCATCAGCCTTTGGCGGGCTTCCACGCTTGCCCAGGCGATGTGCGGCGTAATCAAAAGCCGTCTGCTGTCCTTGATTGGAAGGAGCGGGCTGTCCGGGCTCATTGGCTCGACGGCAAGTACATCCAATCCTGCGGCAGCTATTTTATTGTTTTTCAGCGCCTCTGCAAGTGCTTCTTCGCAAACAATCGGACCTCTTCCAAGATTCAGGAAGATGCAGTTTGGCTTCATTTTAGAAAAGGCATCCGCATCGATCAGTCCTTCTGTAAATTCTGTCAGCGGTGCATGGACAGAGATGATGTCAGATTGAGTTAAGAGTGTGTCAAGCGGTACTTGTGTGTATCCTTCCTGTGCCGGTGCGCCGGAAGGAGAAGTATAGATGACAGTTGCTCCGAAAGCGCGGGCAATCTCACTGACTCTTCGTCCGATATTGCCAAGTCCGATGATTCCCCATGTCATAGAATGGAGTTCGTGAAAATGTTCAGCAAAATGCGTAAACATCTTGTCACTAACATATCGCTCCTGTTTTACATAAGTGTCGTAATAGCTTAATTTCTCCAGAAGGTAGAACAGCATTGCAAATGTGTGCTGTGCAACACTTTCTGTAGAATAGCCGGCTACATTGCGCCATGCGATGCCGCGGGAGTCAAGATAGTCTTTATCAAGATTATTTGTCCCTGTGGCAGTGACGCAGACAAGTTTCAGATGTCTGGCAGTTCCGATCGTCTTTTCATTGATAGTAACTTTATTCAGAATGATAACATCTGCATCGCTGACACGATCCGGGACTTCTTCTGGGGAAGAAAAGTCATATGTGATTATTTCACCAAGTGCTTTATATCCGGAAAGATCAATATCTTCGCCGATGGATTTTGCATCCAAAAATACAATTTTCATTTGAATCCCTCCTTATATTTAATTGCGGTAATATAGAAAAGTATAGCATATCAAAGGATACTTGTATATCTTTGGATTGCAAAGTAAACTACAGTATAGTAAAATAAATCGAAAAAAAAGAAATCAGGTGAAAGATAAAATGATACAGGATATTATGCCACATCATTTCAATAATCAATATATTCCTCAAAAACCAAATGAGGAAAGCTTTGTCCTTCTGTATAATGAAGGGAAGGCGTTTATTCGAAAAGAAAATGAAAAAATTTCTTTTGTAACAATTAAAGAAGTAAAAGAGATTCTGAAAGTGAAAGAATTACAGTGGACATATTTATTTTCCATTGATCAAATGCGCTTTTATCTTCTTTCTGAGGAGCAGGAGAAGATACTTTGCAGAAAGCTTTTGGAACGAAAACAATGTCAGGCAGAGAATATGACATTTTTTCGTACAGCAAAACCTCAATATATGGCATTTACTGCTGTGACAGGAGGTCAGATTCACCGCTGGTACAGAAGCCGTACATTTTGTGGAAGATGCGGAAAGAAAATGATACATGATGAGAAAGAAAGACTCATGCGTTGTCCAGAGTGCGGACAGATGGAATATCCGAAAATCTGTCCGGCTGTAATCGTAGGAGTTACGGATCATGATCGGATCGTATTAACGAAATATGCCGGACGTGCTTATAAAAAATATGCTTTAATTGCCGGGTTTGCGGAAATTGGAGAGACGATTGAGGATACAGTGCGCCGGGAAGTCAAAGAAGAAGTAGGACTACATGTGAAAAATATACGGTTTTATAAAAGTCAGCCGTGGTCTTTTTCAGATACACTGCTTATGGGATTTTTCTGTGAGTTGGATGGCTCTGATAAAATAAAAATGGACGAAGAAGAGTTATCTGTTGCACAGTGGTGCAATCGGGAAGATGTTCCGGTTCAGGAAGAGGATATTAGTTTGACAAGCGAGATGATGTGCAGATTTCGTCAGGGAAGAGAAAACAGTGATTGACAACTTCCCATATAAAATATATACTGAAATAGGAGAAGAGCATTTGCGATTATATTTATATAGTTGTTAAATGCTCTTTTTTTCGTTTTATCTGAGTTTTTGTTATATTAACGAAGCCCGGGAGAAATAAAGAAAGTTTACAGGAGGCTGCAAGTATGGAAAAGTTAAAAAAGCTGAATTGGAAACATCTGGGAATGGACGTGCTGGTAGATATTGTAGGAGGAGTTTTGATTGCGATTGGAGTTTATAATTTTGCATCTGCGGCGGAATTTCCAATGGCAGGATTATCTGGAATTGCATTAATATTTTACTATTTATTTGGGACACCAATCGGTATAGTTTCAATGCTTTTAAATATCCCGATTGCAATTTTCTGTTATAAGATTCTGGGAAGGGATTTCTTTATCCGATCCATCAAATCAATTATTATTACATCCTTTATTATGGATGAGATTGCGCCGTTATTTCCACTATATGAAGGGGACAGACTTCTGGCGGCAATCTGTACGGGAGTAATTTCTGGTTTGGGATATGCTTTGATTTATATGAGAAATTCCTCTACCGGGGGTGCAGATTTTATTATGATGTCTATTAAAGCAAAAAAACCACATTTGTCGCTTGGAAAAATTGTATTTATTATGGATGCTTTGATTATTGCAGCCGGAGCATTCATTTATAAAGAAGTAGATGGCATTATTTATGGAATGATTGTTACTTATCTTCTATCTTTTGTAGTAGATAAGGTAATGTACGGAATTGATGCCGGTAAGCTTACAATGATTGTAACTGAGAAAGGAGATGAAGTGGCTCAGGCAATCGATAATATTTCGGGCAGAGGTTCCACATTACTTCGTGGTGTAGGCAGTTATTCAAAAGAGGAGAAACAGGTTGTTATGTGTGCCTGCAATAACAAACAAATGTATGCGATACGGCAGGCGGCAAAGCAAGTAGATGAAAAGTCATTTATCGTGATTATGGAATCAAATGAAGTCGTAGGAGAAGGATTTAAAGAGGATTAATTTCAAAAGCTAAATAAAAATCTGTCTGTCAGAACATATCTTGGAATATGAAAATGACAGGCAGATTTTTTTAGAGAAGCAGACTCATAACAGTCGCATAAACTTCAGAGTTTTTGGTGGACCAATTGGTAGAGATGGTAATCGCCTCTTTTTCTGTTGGAACAGTCAATGTCAGATCGATCAATGGAATTTCATTTTCTAATACCTGACAGCGAACAGAATATTCCTGATGGTTATTTTTGTAATAATCGGCCTTTACAGAAACTTCATTTTTCAAATCATACTTCTTTTCCCGAAGAAATGCATCAATGTCATCGAGAATTGCAGGTGGGATTTTGGATTTGAAGAATTGTATTGTCTCCATGCCGGAGTCTGTTAAATGATACAAAGTGCGGTTGTGCGCCTGTTCTTCGTAGAGAAATCCGGTATCGACCATTTCGGATATCGCCTGCTGCAGTTTGAAATAGTTTGTGTAACCTTTATCCAGAATAAATTCAGAAATTTGACCGTTGGTTAATGGAAAATCAATTTTTTGCAGCATTTGAAGAATAATCAGTTTGTAAAGCGCCAATGTTTCAGACATTGAGGAATCCTCCTTTATGATTTATGAAATAGATTTATCATCTTCTGTATATTTACCCTGCCAGATATCATGTTCTTTAAAATACCGGGCAGTCTGGTTCAGTACATTCCGTTTATCAGAAGTCCAGAGAGGGGCGATCAGAAGGGATTTGGGGCCGTCACCGGTAATGCGGTGAATAACAATATTCGGTCGTATTGTACAGATACACGCTCCAAGAAGTTCCAGATATTCTTCCAGAGAAGGAAGAGGAAACGGATGCTGTTCGTAATAGGATGCAAGATCTGTCTGTTTCAGAACATGAAGGAGCTGAAGCTTGATTCCCTGAATGTCCTGAGTGTTCAGATAGCGGATTGTGTCAAGCATCTGTGAGGGCGTTTCGCCCGGAAGAAATAAAATCGTATGGACGATGACCTCGATGCCGGCGTTGCGAAGCCGGGTAACAGCGTCTTCGAAAACGGAGAGCGGATAACCGCGTCGAATGAAATCAGCACTTTTAGGATGGATCGTCTGAAGACCAAGTTCCACCCAGACTGGTTTTTGAAGGTTGAGTTCTGTAAGCAGTGCAATTACATCTTCTCCAAGACAATCCGGTCTTGTAGCAATGGAAAGGACACAGACTTCCGGATCAGAAACAGCTTCTTCAAATAGACGCCGGAGATGTTGAACTGGCGCGTAAGTATTCGTATATGCCTGAAAGTAGGCGATATAGGAATGGCCTCTGTATTTGTCGGCAAGGGAGGCTTTGCCAAGAGACAGCTGCTCTCTGATGGAGAGGGTACGGTCACCAGCAAAGTCACCGGAACCGCCTTCACTGCAAAAGATACATCCGCGATTACCGCACGTACCATCCCGGTTCGGACATGTCATGCCACCGTCAAGAGCAATCTTGTAAAGTTTTTTGCCATAATGCTGTTTTAAATAATAGCTTAAAGAATAGTAGCGTTTGTCATCCCAAAATCTCATAAGGTATCTGCTCTGCTTTCTTGTGTTGTTGAAAAAATTGCGGTCAGACTGATCGCATCACTTTTATTTATCATAACATTGATAATAGATGAAATCAATGTTGGAAAAATAAAAATAAAAGGGCTTTCTATTTCAAAAAAAATGGTATATAATTACAACATAGATCATATTTGCCGGTTCGGCAGGAATCCCACATGGTAAGTAATAACTAAATAAAAGAAAAGATATCAGTCATTCAGAAGGGAGAATTCGATGAGAGAGAAGTATGAATCCTTATCTTTGGCAGCCTTAAAAGATCTTGCAAAAGCAAGAGGATTGAAAGGTGTTACTGCAATGCGTAAAGCAGAATTAATTGAAGTGATGCTTGAAGAAGATGAAAAAACAAAGCCAATACAGGAAGAAGAAAGAGACACTGAAAATGAGACAGAAAAAACCGATGTGGTAAAGCAGACCAGACCGGAAAATAGAGAAAATAATAGAGACAACATAAAATACGAAAGAAATGAGTATCGTGAGAGACGGGATTACCGTGATATGCGAGAACAGAAGGGGGACGAGCCGCCAACAGATATTGGTCAATTGGACAGCGGTCAGACGGTAAAAGGAATTCTCGAGGTAATGTCAGATGGATATGGATTTATCCGGTCAGCAAATTATCTTCCGGGAGAAAATGATGTTTACGTATCACCATCCCAAATTCGCCGTTTCAATTTGAAAACGGGAGATATTATTGAGGGAAATACAAGGATTAAAACGCAGTCGGAGAAATTCAGCGCACTTTTATATCTGACAAAGATCAATGGCTTTACACCGGCACAGGCAGCCGGCAGATATAATTTTGAAGATATGACGCCGATTTTTCCGAATCGGAGAATACGTTTAGAGAACGGAGGAAGCAGCACAGCAATGCGAGTTGTGGATTTGCTTTCACCGATTGGAAAAGGCCAAAGAGGAATGATTGTTTCTCCGCCAAAGGCAGGTAAGACAACATTACTAAAAGAAGTGGCGCTCTCTATAAAGAGAAATAATCCGGAAATGCATCTTCTGATTCTTTTGATCGATGAACGTCCGGAAGAAGTAACAGATATTAAAGAAGCTATTGAAGGGAAAAATGTAGAAGTTATTTACTCTACTTTCGATGAACTTCCAGAACACCATAAGAGAGTTTCCGAAATGGTAATTGAGAGAGCCAAACGTCTTGTGGAACATAAGAAAGAAGTTGTGATTTTGCTGGACAGTATTACAAGGCTCGCAAGAGCGTATAATCTTGTCGTACCGCCAAGTGGTCGTACGCTGTCAGGTGGTCTTGATCCGGCAGCGCTTCATATGCCAAAACGCTTCTTTGGAGCAGCCAGAAATATGCGTGAGGGAGGAAGCCTTACAATTTTGGCAACAGCGCTTGTAGATACAGGAAGTAAGATGGACGATGTTATTTACGAAGAATTTAAGGGGACTGGTAATATGGAGCTTGTTCTCGATCGTAAGCTTTCTGAAAAGCGGATTTTCCCGGCTGTAGATATTATGAAATCAGGGACAAGAAGAGAAGATTTACTTTTGAGTCAAGAGGAATTGGAAGCCGTTTATATTATGCGCAGAGCGCTTAATGGGATGAAGGCAGAGGAGGCGGCGGACAGCATTTTGAATATGTTTGCCCGTACGAAGAATAACCTGGAATTTGTGCAGACAGTTAAAAAAACGAAATTAATCTAATCGATGGACTGTTCGTGTGATAAAAAGAGCCTGATTCTGTGAAAAGGAATCAGACTTTTTTTCGTATTTTAAATAGCAGTTTTATGTTAGATGGAGGGAATAATGGAAGAACAAAAGAAAACAGTACATGATTTTAGGTTTATCGGAAGAATACTGACTATTTTGAAAATTTTACAAGAAGAGACGGATGAGTATACAACCATTTCGCAAACGGAGATTAAGAATCTGATGGAAGAATACGAGCATCCTTGTTCGGAGAGAACACTGACAGATTATTTAAAAGTCATGATGAAGGAACTGAATCCAGAAGATGAAGATGGAGTTGTGGACAGTTTTTATGGGATTGAGGATTATAAGATTATTGTCAAAGGACTAGAGGATAAACTTCATGCACGCGATATAGGACTGAAGAGAGAAGGATCAAAAAAATTACAATTAAGAAAACTCAGATACAATCAATTATTTTCGTTTGAAGAGTTGAATCAGATTATTGAGGCGGTTCTTTTCTTGAAGAATATAGATACAAGTACAAAAGAAAAACTGATTAAAAAGCTTCAAAAGGTAACCAGCATGAATTATCCGAAGTATTCACCATTTATTAGTGAGACAACCGGAAAAATCAGTACAAATATCTCTAATGTTTATGAAGATTCTCGTGTAGACGAGGTTATGGTCAGAAAGAATCTGAAAATCATACGTCAGGCAATCGAAGCTAATAACGATATTGGAAATAAAATCGCATTTCATTTTAACGGATATAATGAGAAAAAAGAATTGATACCGAGACGAAAGCCATCAGGGGAGATCATGACATATGTGGCAAATCCGTACTATGTGATTTTGTATAATGGGAAATATTATTTGGTGTGCAGCGTAGATCCTTATGACGATGTTGGCTTTTATAGAATTGATCTGATGTCTGATATTACCGATAAAACGAAAGTATCGGTATTGGATGGTGAAACTATGGTGTCAGAGAGGAGAAAACCAAAGAGAATGGTGAAAGGTCTTCCTGTCGAATGGAATGATACAATTGCATCTGAGTTTCAGGCGGAACATATGTATATGTTTTTTGGTCAGCCATGTACGATACGATTAAAATTGGATAAAGACCGATATACACTTTTACATGATTATTTCGGAGATCGCTATACGTTTGTAAAACATATTGACGATAGATGGGATGAAGTAGAAGTAACGTGTGTTCTAAAAGCAATGGAATCCTGGGCAATGCAATGCTCGGAGTATGTTGAAGTATTGAAGCCGGTTGAGCTGCGAAATAGCATTTTCGAAAAGTGCAGAGGGCTTCTGGAGCGTTATAGATAGGGAAAGACTGACAAAGGAGAAAATAGTTATGAAGAAAATAGAAGAAATCGTCGCATCCTTAATAGATGCAGCGGATACTTGTGAGGAAGTGGAAGAGTATTTTAAAAATGGGAACACTCCAAAAGGCCCCTATATTGATTTAGCGAAGTATTTTCTTGATGATAATTATTTGAAGCGTTCCAAAGGTGATGAAGCATATAAAAAATGGTTAAGAGAACTGATTCATACCGAAAGAGAACAGGAGTCGATTGTTTTAAGTGTCCTGAAGAAAAAGTATCAAACAAAAGAGTATTTGGAAAGGTTTGTATTTTTATTAAATGGATTATCTCCGCAGTTGAATCAAAAGTGGCATTTTTTCATAGGGTATTGGGGGTTAAGAGAGTATATTACAAAATATCCCGAAAACAATTCTGACAGATTAACACCACTAAAAAAAGGAAATAAGGCTTATGACGGAAATCCTTTTAAAAAATGTACGGAAGGAGAAATTTGGTACAATTGTATGATGGATATTAAACAAAAGAATCTTTAAAAATACTAATGCATATGAAAGAGAGAGAAGATTAAAAAATTTCAGGAATAGGGAGTGCTTTTTTGTTTTCGGCAATATGTTGCGTGTTTGCAGGTGTATAATATAAAGAGTAAACAAAAGAGAGAAAGAAAACAGGAGGGCGCTTATGATGGCAAAAGAAATCAGAGAATCCATTAAAACAATTTATGGTATGCTTTGGGAAATTTTGGCACTGTATGAAAAAACAGACTGTTATAACAAAGTTCCGGAGAATGAGAAGGAAAAGGATATCTGGGATTACCTGGGTGACAAATTGATGAGTGTTCGAAAGAACATCGATATGTTGTTTCTCGGACAAGAGGAACCGGCACAAAGATTGCGAGAGATCGTAGATGAAACAGAAGCGTTTGTCAGACGCTATGAAAGGCCGGGAGTCGTAAAAAGGTGGAAACGAATAAATCCACAAATCTTATTTTTTGAGTGTTCTTTTGAGATTATGGAAAAATTTCCGGAAGTGTATAAAGAAATCAGTTGGGGGTTATCAAATTTAAAATTGGCATGTTATCCTGATGAAAATTTAATAGCAGCAAGAAAAAAATATTTTGCAGAAGCAAATAGAAAGATTGAAGAGGGAAATCTCCAGTATACGGAAGAACGAGTGTTTCAGAATGAACTTTTACGAACATTAACCTTAGTCTTTGAGCATGATTTCAAGGAATATCTTTAAAGGAGAAGCGAGAATTATTCAAAGCGGAAGAAGAACATTTTTGAAAAACAACTTGCAAAATATAAAAAGATATGTTACAATAACAGAGCTGTTTAAGAGACATTGATTGCGGGCATTCGCCGGCAAGTAAAATTGCGAACGGCCGAGTGCTATCGCGTAACATAACATTATGAATAGAAGAGGTGAAAAACATGAGAGAAGGAATCCATCCAGAATATCATCAGGCTACTGTAACATGCAACTGTGGTAATACATTCGTAACAGGATCTACAAAGAAAGATATTCACGTAGAAATCTGTTCTAAATGTCATCCATTCTACACAGGACAGCAGAAAGCTACTCAGGCTCGTGGTCGTGTTGATAAATTCAACAAGAAATACGGAATTAAATAATGATGTCCGAAGGTTGAGGTTTTCGAATCTCAACCTTTTTGAGTATAAGGAGAGGATGTATGAAATCATCTAATATAGGCGGTCAGGCAGTATTAGAAGGCATTATGATGAGAAATGGCGGACGATATTCCGTTGCGGTAAGAAGGCCTGACGGTGAGATTGCTGTTGACATACAGGAATATAAAAGTGTTGTGAAAAGATGGAAAATGTTGACAAAGATTCCATTTATCAGAGGGGTATTTAATTTTATAGATTCTCTTGTAATCGGTATGAAAACACTTACATATTCTGCAAGTTTTTATGAAGAAGAGGAAGAGAAAGCTGTACTCAGTGATGCAGAGGCAAAGAGGCAGGAAAAGAAAGAGAATCTTATGATGGGAATGACTGTCACATTTTCGATTTTGCTGGCGGTGCTTTTGTTTATGGTAGTTCCGTATGGAGCAACAAGTTTTCTGAAAAGATTCGGGTTGTCGAAGACCATGTTTGCAGTCTGTGAAGGAATCATCAAGTTGGCGGTATTTTTACTTTATATTTGGGGAATTTCCAAAATGGAAGATATTAAACGGGTTTTTATGTATCATGGTGCAGAGCATAAGTGTATCAACTGTATTGAACATGGACTGGATCTGACAGTGGAAAATGTGCGAAAGAGTTCAAAAGAGCATAAGAGATGTGGAACAAGTTTTCTGCTTTTTGTAATGGTTGTCAGCATTATAACGCATTTCTTTGTTCTGTTTGATTCCAATGTTGTGAATCTTATCGCGCGCATTGCGCTGCTTCCTGTAATTGCAGGAATTTCTTATGAATTGATCCGACTGGCCGGAAGAAGTG
This sequence comes from Lachnospiraceae bacterium, assembly GCA_018365895.1. The sequence goes on from JAGZJD010000037.1 coordinate 21,519, forward strand.
AAAATCCGATTGTGAACATTTTGAGTAAACCGGGACTCTGGCTTCAGCGTTTGACAACAAAAGAGCCAGATGATGAAATGATCGAGGTCGGGATTAAAGCCGTGGAGGCTGTATTTGACTGGAAGGCTTTTTTTGAAGAAAATCCGGAAGTGAGAGTAAGATAATGGACGAAGGAACGATATGTTTAAAAGAGGCGCTGGAATATGGAATCAATAGACTTTCAGAGGGAAAGATCAGTGAAGCAGAGCTGGATGCGTGGTATCTGCTTTCACATGTTACAAAAATAGATCGTGCGACTTATTTTGCAGAAATGGAACGTTCACTTACAAAAGAACAGGAAAAATATTATCTGGAGTTGATTAGAAAGCGTGCTGACAGGATTCCGCTTCAGCATCTAACAGGGGAACAGGAATTTATGGGGCTTACCTTTCAAGTCAATGAACATGTACTAGTACCGCGTCAAGATACAGAAATCCTTGTAGAAGAAGCGCTAAAGACCGTGTGTCCGGGGATGCGTATTCTTGATATGTGTACTGGATCAGGGTGTATTTTGTTAAGCCTGCTCTGGTACGCAAATAAAAAAAATGGGTTGTTTTGTGGAAAGATTAGTGAAGAATTGTGGAAAAGATTTGCAGTTACAGGTGTCGGTGTGGATATTTCTGAAGATGCACTGAATGTTGCTGAGAAGAATCGAAAAGCTGTTTTAGGAGCTTTTGCATCGGCGGCAATTTTTCGGGAAAGCAATCTTTTTGCACAGATAGAAGGAACATTTGATATGATTGTATCAAATCCGCCTTATATCAGGACGGCTGTGATTGCGACGTTAGAAGAAGAGGTGCGTTGCCACGATCCGCTTCTTGCGTTGGACGGAAAAGAAGATGGATTATATTTTTATAAGAAAATTATAGAGGAGAGTCCTGCCTTTTTAAAACAAGGAGGCAGGATTTTATTTGAAATCGGACATGATCAGGCAGAAGCTGTTTCTGAGTTGATGAAGAGAAGAGGATTTGAACAGATCCGGGTGAAAAAGGATCTGGCAGGTCTTGACCGCGTCTTGTCTGGCGTGTACAATGGTTAGAGAGTAGGAGGAATTAACAATGTTTGATAAATTAGAAGATTTGCTAATTCGTTTTGAAGAGATTATGGGTGAACTGCAGGAACCGGATGTTGCCAATGATCAGGTACGTTTCCGCAAGCTGATGAAGGAGCAGGCAGATCTGACACCTATCGTAGAAGCATATACAGAATATAAGAATGCAAAACAGGCGATTACAGATAGTGAAGAAATGTTAGAAAGTGAGTCTGACGAAGAGATGCGCGAGCTTCTTAAAGAAGAGTTATCCTCTTCTAAGAAACGCGTGGAAGAGCTGGAACATGAGTTGAAGATTCTTCTTCTTCCAAAAGACCCGAACGATGATAAGAATATTATTGTAGAGATTCGTGCCGGTGCAGGCGGAGATGAATCAGCGCTGTTTGCGGCAGAAGTGTATCGTATGTATGTGCACTATGCAGAGAGCAGACGTTGGAAGACAGAGATGATTTCTTTTAATGAGAACGGAATCGGTGGATTTAAAGAAGTAGTATTTATGATTAATGGACAGGGAGTTTACTCTCGTATGAAATACGAAAGTGGTGTGCACCGTGTACAGCGTGTTCCGGAGACAGAGTCCGGTGGACGTATCCATACATCTACAATTACGGTAGCAGTTATGCCGGAAGCAGAGGAAGTGGATGTTGAGATTAATGAGAAAGATATCCGTATTGATGTTATGCGTGCGTCTGGTAACGGTGGACAGTGTGTCAATACAACAGACTCAGCAGTTCGTTTGACACATTATCCAACAGGAATTGTTATCTACAGCCAGACTGAGAAATCACAGCTGCAGAATAAAGAAAAGGCCTTCCGACTGCTTCGCTCAAAATTATACGAGTTAGAACTTGAGAAACAGCAGTCAGCCGAGGCAGAAGCGAGAAGAAGCCAAATCGGTACAGGAGATCGTTCAGAGAAGATCCGTACTTACAACTTCCCGCAGGGACGTGTGACAGAACACCGTATCAAATTAACACTGTATAA
>JAGZJD010000038.1 GCA_018365895.1 Lachnospiraceae bacterium
GATTCTATAGAAAGGAGCTTTTTTCTGTCCCATTCTTTTTAATCTGATTTTTACTGCCATTGTTTTCACCTCCCTGAAAATGCTATCTATGACCAAGTATGTGGATTCACATCTAAGTCCTTAAAAAGGTAATTTGAATTTCCCCTTTTTACCAAATTTACCACCCATCATGCCCGGAAGCTGTTTCATCATCTTTCTTGATTGTTCAAACTGCTTCACCATGCGGTTCACATCTGCAATATTAACTCCTGCTCCCTGTGCAATCCGATGTTTTCTTGATGGATTCAATATTTCCGGATTCCGTCTTTCTTTCGGTGTCATGGAAAGAATCATAGCCTCCATCTGTGCCATCTTCTTCTGACCTTCCTCTGAATCAATCTGATTTAACTGACTTGCATTCAGTCCCGGCATCATGCCAAGAATACTGGAAAGACCGCCCATCTTCTTCATCTGCTTCATGCTCTCAAGATAATCATCGAAATCAAACTGAGCTTTCTTGATCTTCTGAGACATTTCTTTTGCTTTGTCTTCATCAATCTCTGCGCCAACTTTCTCAATCAATGTCAGCACATCACCCATACCAAGGATTCTCGATGCCATCCTGTCCGGATAAAACTGTTCCAGATCAGAAAGTTTCTCACCCATACCGACATACAGAATCGGCTGCCCGGTTACAGCTCTGATTGAAAGCGCCGCACCGCCTCTCGTATCGCCATCAAGCTTTGTCAAAATCACACCGTCAAGTCCAATCTTCTCATTGAAACTCTGAGCTACATTAACTGCGTCCTGACCAGTCATAGCATCTACAACGAGAATTGTCTGATGAACTTCAACGCTCTCTTTGATCTCCTGAAGCTCTGCCATCATATCCTCATCTACATGAAGACGTCCGGCTGTATCAAGGATCACAAGATTATTGCCATTCTTTGCTGCGTGTTCCAACGCAGCCTTTGCAATATTGGCCGGCTTATGGTTCTCACCCATACTAAAGACTTCCACACCCTGCTTCTCGCCATTGATCTGAAGCTGTTTGATTGCTGCCGGTCGATATACATCACAGGCAACAAGAAGCGGCTTCTTGCCTTTCAGCTTAAACTTCCCGGCGAGCTTTGCCGTCGTTGTCGTCTTACCTGCCCCCTGAAGACCAGCCATCATAATTACCGTAGTTGCTTTTCCCGGCTGAAGCGTAATCTCCGTTGTCTCTGAGCCCATCAGCTTGACCATCTCTTCATTTACAATCTTGATGACCATCTGTCCCGGATTCAGTCCGTTCATCACGTCCTGTCCAACTGCACGTTCCTGTACATCCTTTACAAACTTCTTAACAACCTTGAAGTTTACATCCGCCTCGAGCAGAGCCATTTTCACTTCACGAAGCGCTGTCTTTACATCATCCTCTGTAAGCCGTCCTTTGCTTCTTAAATTTTTAAATACATTTTGAAGTTTCTCAGTTAAGCTGTCAAATGCCATTCTATAACTCCTCTATAATCTCTGCGGAAATCTCTCGGATCCCATTCAGAACCTGCTGTGTGTTCACTGCATCACATGACTCCAGAAGACAGTCAATCTGACTTATCTTCTCTCGTATGGAAAGAAACTTCTCGACAAGATGAAGCTTCTCTTCATAACTTTCCAGCGTCTTGTTGCAGCGTTTGATCAGATCATGTACGCCCTGTCTACTGATTCCTTTTGCCTCTGCGATCTCGCCAAGTGAAAGGTCATCCAGCACAAACTGTTCATAGATTTCTTTCTGATGTTCTGTTAAAAGTTCTCCATAGAAGTCATATAACAATGTCTGTTCCAGGATTTCGTTCATTTCTCATCACCTCTGGTATCATATAACAAAAAAGCACAGGTGTCAAGTATTTTTTCTTGACACCTGTAACTTTTTTTATTTGTCTACTTTCTCTTTCTATTTCAGCAGTTCCTTTATCTGCACCAGCCCCCATCCTTGCTGGTTTCCCGGAAGCCCCAAATCTTTGCAGCTTTCTCTGAATTTCAGTTTTACTTCCACATTGGTCATTTGTGGGTGTTTCGATAAAAGCAAAGCAGCTGCTCCTGACACGATCGGCGTTGCCATCGATGTTCCGCTCTTTTCTATATATGGTTGTGCTCCCCATTTTCGAAAGCCTGCATTGCAGGAACGGATATTTGCCCCTGGTGCAACCAGTTCCGGCTTCAGAACACATTCTTCTGTCGGACCTCTTCCGGAATAATTACAACATAATTTCCCATGTATTTCTGCTCCGCTCTCATCATCAGAAGCTCCTACGGTAATAATCTTCTTACAGCACCCCGGCGCCGTCACTGTTCCGCAATGTGGTCCATAATTTCCTGCCGCTGCCACAACAACAATCCCCGCATCCCAAAGTGTCTCCACTGCTTCCATAAGCCGTTTCTTGGAGCGCTTGTCACTTTCCGGCTGTGACCCGACAGAAATATTCACAATACGGATTTGATAAATATCTTTAAATCGTAAAATCCATCGGATTCCCTTAATAACTGTATCTACTGTGCCGTGCCCGCGACGGTCAAGTACTTTCAAAACAATGAATCTGCAGCCCGGCGCAATGCCGCAGAGCTTCCCTCCTGACATTCGTCCATCGCCTCCGATAATTCCACATACATGGGTACCGTGACCACAGTCATCATATGCCCCAACTCTTCCCGCTATCATATCCTGAAAACTCAAAATCCGCCCTTCAAAATCCGGATGGAAAGCTACCCCGCTATCCAGCACTGCTACTGTAATTTTACCGCCAAGGCATCTCCCGGAAGCCGTATCTTCACACCAGTAATGAATCCGTTCTTTTACTCTCTGCATAAAAATCCCTTTTCTATTATCATATGGAAAAAGAATTTTTTGCCCCCTTCTCCGTCTACACGAAGCTTTCCGGTCTCACAAAAATATTTTTATAAATTTTACATTTTAAGGAAACATGGGCAAGCCATCCTTCATAAGATAAAGTGTAAACAAACAAAACATGGAGGTTCTTTTATGAGCGATTTAACTGCAACAAACTGTGGATGTGGATGCGAAGGAACAACAACAAACAACAGCTGCAACATTATCTGGACATTACTTCTTCTTTCCTGCTTATGCGGCAACGGCGGCGGATGCGGCGGTTGGGGAAATGGCTGCGGTAACGGATGTGGCAACGGTTTTGGAAATGACAGCTGCACATGGATTATTTTACTTCTCTTATTCTGTGGCAACGGATTCGGATGCGGCAATAACTGCGGCAATGGATGCGGATGCTAACAAACATTTCCAAAGAATCATCTCTAACGGGGGCTGCTTCAGCAGCTCCCTTCTTTTATGGCTTTCTGTATTTTTCTGGCTCGTTCTTTTTCTTCTCCTCTTTTTCTTTCAATTTTTTTGTTAGCATACAGTCCTCATCGATTTCATAGACTGCATTTCCGTCAATGATTAATTTGCGCTTCATACGATAACTCCTCTTCTTTTTTATTATAATATGAGGATTTCATATTTTCGCTTTCTTATACATATATATGGATATTGTAAGACAGAGGAGGTACTATGGAACAGAAAAAAACAATCCCAATGACACCTTTTGACAGTTTAATTTCCAGTGAACAGCTTCAGATGATGAAATTGATGCTTCCATATATGCCGCCAGGAACACAGAAGTTTTTTGCTTTCTACATCAAATTTTTAGAGCTCCGGCATACGATGCAGTTTTTTCAAAATTTTCACACAGATTACATTGATCTTGGACTATCCAAAAGTCCGCCTTCCCCTTTTGATCTGTTTCGTGATATTCAGCCTTATATGAATCCAAAAGATTCTGAATCACTGTCACAGCTTCTTCATTTAATTGAAATACTAAAAACAATGCAGGCAATGTCAGACGCCCAGACTCCGGACAGCTCTCCACTCTCCATGATGATGGGAATGCTTTCCCCGGAACAACAATCTGCCTTTGCCGCTTACAGCGATCTTTTTTCTAATCTGGAAGCGCAGGAAGAAGCAAATACCTCCCCGTCCGAACCACCTACTTCACCTTCGAAAGGAGATCAAAGAAATGAATCAGAATGCATGGATGAAACACCCGGCACTTGCTAATATGGATCCGCTCAAACTTGAACTCATTCGCACAGCAGCCGCACAGACATCCGGAAAAAGCGGAAAAGATCTTGCTCCAATCCTTCTTGCCCTGATTACCAGTGCACAGAAAAAAGGAATCCGTTTTTCTCAGAAAGAGATTTCTCTTATTTTAGATTTACTAAAAGAAGGGAAAACAGAAAAGCAACAGCAACAGATTGACCAGACAGTTCAGACTGCGAAACAGCTTCTGAATCGTCATTAAAACTTTTCAACAGTCTTCTGCAAAAATAATTACAGGACAGGAATTTCACATCTGTTTTTGAATTCCTGTCCTGTATGATTTACCGATTCTCCTACAACAATCTCGATACTCTCTTTTTATTCTGCTTTCGTATGTCCCAGGAATTCCAGCAGCGCCCCATAACGCTCCTTCATCTTCTCATATCCCTGTTCATAAAATGCCTGCAGTTTTTCCATATCTTTCTCAAGTCTCCCAACCGTCGGACCTTCCGGACGAATGACAAAAATCTTTCCTTCCGCCTCAAGACGGTCAATTCTGTCTGCCATCCTGTTATATTCCCGATATCGGTTCAAAATTGTCTCCACAAGCTTTGGATATTTTTTCTGATATGCTCTCCGATAAATTCTTGCCTGCGCTACACTGACCGGTTTCTTTCGATAACCGGCTGGTCTTGTCAGAACAACAATCATCTTCTTATTTCCATACTCAATTGCACGCTTCAACGGTACAGAGGATGCCAACCCTCCATCTAAATACGGCTCATCATCAATCCGTACAATTGGCGCTAACAGAGGAATACTGCTGGAAGCCCGGCAGATTTTCATAAGCCGTTCTTTATCTCCGTGATTTTCCGTCAGAAATTCCGCCTTTCCTGTTTCACAATTTGTTACAACAAGTTCGCACTGCATCTCTGATTGAAAGAATGTATCAAAATCAAACGGAAAATCTTCTAATGGAAACCGGTGAAAAATCTTCTCCATATCAAGAAGCGTATGCTCTTTTATCACTGTTTTAATTCCTGCATAATATCTGTATTTTCTTTCGGTCTGCATCATACACTCTTTTGTTCGTCCAGCCTGCTCTGAAACAAAGTCAAGGGCGTTGCATGCCCCTGCTGAAACTCCGATTACATGGGACGGCACAAAATTCTGTTCTGTCAGATAATCCAGCACTCCTGCTGTGAATACCCCTCGTTTTGCCCCGCCTTCCAATACCAGTGTTGCTTTTTCCATGAAAACTCCTCCCATGTTCTTTTTATTCTCTTATTATATACCCTTTTTCCCATCCTTCAACCAAAAAAATATGAAATTTCTAAAACCCCTATGCAAAAAGCTCCTCTCTCCTTGCAAAACGCCTTGACAGTATGTTAGAATACACCCGTATGTGTATGAATTAATTTAGATAATCTGAGTTATGAAAGGAGATATATCAATATGATTAGTGCAAATAATATCACTTTACGAGTGGGTAAAAAAGCGCTTTTTGAAGATGTAAATATTAAATTTACCGAAGGAAACTGCTATGGATTGATTGGTGCTAATGGCGCCGGTAAGTCTACATTTCTGAAAATTCTTTCAGGGCAATTAGAACCTACAAGCGGAACTGTCACAATCAGCCCGGGAGAACGACTTTCTTTCCTTCAGCAGGATCATTTTAAATACGACGAATTTATGGTGTTAGATACTGTTATCATGGGAAATGCACGCCTTTATGAAATTATGAAGGAAAAAGAAGTTCTCTATGCCAAAGAAGATTTTACAGAAGAAGACGGTATCAAAGCCAGCGAATTGGAAGGAGAATTTGCTTCCATGAACGGTTGGGAAGCTGAAGCCGATGCAGCTTCTTTGCTCAACGGACTTGGCATCGAAACAGATCTTCATTACAAATATCTAAAAGATCTGACTGGACCTGAGAAAGTAAAAGTACTCCTTGCCCAGGCTCTTTTCGGTAACCCAGATATTTTGCTTTTGGACGAGCCGACAAACCATCTTGACTTAGATGCCATTGCATGGCTGGAGGAATTCCTGATCAACTTTGACAATACCGTCATCGTTGTATCCCATGACCGCTATTTTCTTAATAAGGTTTGTACTCAGACCGCAGACATTGACTACGGTAAAATCCAGCTTTTTGCCGGAAACTACGACTTCTGGTACGAATCCAGCCAGCTTCTTATCCGTCAAATGAAGGAAGCAAATAAAAAGAAAGAAGAAAAGATTAAAGAACTTCAGGATTTCATTTCCCGTTTCTCTGCCAATGCCTCAAAATCCAAACAGGCTACTTCAAGAAAACGTGCATTGGAGAAAATCCAATTAGATGAAATCCGTCCGTCCAGCCGTAAATATCCTTATATTGACTTCAAACCAAACCGTGAAATCGGTAATGAAGTTCTGACTGTAGAAGGGCTGTCTAAGACAATTGATGGCGAAAAGGTTCTGGACAATCTTTCTTTCACAATCGGTCGTGAAGATAAAGTAGCATTCGTAGGAAGTAACGAGCTTGCAAAAACAACACTGTTCCGTATTCTTACAGGCGAAATAGAGCCAGATGAAGGAACTTACAAATGGGGTGTCACAACTTCTCAGGCATACTTCCCGAAAGACAGTACAAAAGAATTTGACAATGATTATACAATTGCTGACTGGCTTATGCAATATTCTGACGAAAAAGATGTAACATACGTTCGCGGTTTCCTTGGCAGAATGCTTTTTGCCGGAGAAGACGGCGTGAAAAAAGTAAAAGTCCTTTCCGGTGGTGAGAAAGTTCGCTGTCTCTTATCTAAAATGATGATTTCCGGTGCAAATATTCTGATTCTGGATGAGCCGACAAACCATCTGGACATGGAATCTATTACCGCGCTGAACAACGGATTGATCAAATTCCCAGGCGTCATTCTTTTTGCTTCTCATGACCATCAGGTTGTACAGACAACCGCTAATCGTATCATGGAAATTATGCCGGGTGGTAAACTCATTGATAAGATGACAACTTATGACGAATATCTTGAAAGTGATGAAATGGCAAGAAAACGCCAGACCTATTCTCTGACTGAAGAAGACAACTAATTCTGGTTTTCAGTCAATCGGATAGTCACATCTATTACTGCTAAAAAACGCAGCTCTGTGTAATTCTTACACAAGGCTGCGTTTTCATTATGTAATTTCTTTTATCCTAATGCCACATCTAACACCATCATAAGTGCAAAACCTACTGCGAATCCAATTGTTCCGACATTACTATGACTTCCTTCACTTGCTTCTGGTATCAATTCTTCCACAACAACATAAATCATGGCTCCCGCTGCAAACGACAGCAAATACGGAAGTATCGGTGTAATCAATTCTGCCAAAAGAATCGTAACAACAGCTCCAGCAGGTTCCACAATTCCTGACAGCACTCCATAGAAAAATGCCTTTCTTCTTTTTACTCCTTCTCCTAAAAGAGGCATACTAATAATAGCTCCTTCTGGGAAATTCTGAATTGCAATTCCAAGAGAAAGTGCAAACGCTCCTGCAATTGTAATCTCTTGATTTCCAGAAAGCATTCCTGCAAATACAACTCCAACTGCCATTCCTTCCGGAATATTATGAAGTGTTACTGCAAGTACCATCATTGTTGTTTTTCCCAGCTGCGTTTTCGGCCCTTCTTGTTCTTTACTGTTCAGGTGCAGATGCGGAATGACGCGATCCATCATAAGCAAAAATACAATTCCAAAAAGAAATCCTACAACTGCCGGGACAAAAGCAAATTTCCCCATATCCTTTGACATATCCATACCAGGAATCAAGAGTGACCAGACTGAAGCAGCCACCATCACACCCGATGCAAAACCTAGCAGCGCCTTCTGTATTCCCGGACGTATCTTCTGTTTCATAAATAATACACAGGAAGCGCCACAGGCAGTTCCTGCAAATGGAAGTAAAATTCCTAATAATATACTTGTCTTCATCAAACCTCCTGTTCTAGTTCTCCTCTTTTTGTGTCTTTAGCCCTTTTTCTTTCCATTTTCCTCTGCGATAACAGATTGTTGTAATTACAGCTCCAAGTACCCAGGAACTTAGTAACGAAATAAAAATACAACGATAATCTCCTGTCGGCAATTCAGACGTTCTTGTAAGATACGAAATTCCATAAGCAAGAGGTACGCGAATCAATACCGTTGTAATCAGCGATATCCACATTGGAGTCATCGTATCTCCCGCTCCTCTCATCACCCCTGAAAGACTCTGAGTCACTGCCATCGCAATATATCCTACCGCAAGAATTTTCATCATATTAGCACTCAGTGTTACTAATTCTGATGTTGTTGTAAAAATTTCCATTAAATATTTACCAAATACAAGGATTGCTGCAGTAATCACTGCTGAAACACCTACCGCAATCAGGGTTCCTTGTTTTGCTCCCTGTTCTACCCGGTCATAACGCTTAGCTCCAACATTTTGCCCCGCATAAGTTGTCATTGCTGTTCCAAAGGAAAAATTCGGCATCATGGCAAATCCGTCTACACGCATAATAATTACATTTGCCGCAATTACCATTTCTCCAAAACTGTTCGTCAAAGACTGTACGACAACCATCGCCATAGAAAAAATTGCCTGAGTAACTCCGGATGGAAGACCAAGCCGTATAATCGTTGATGCATGAAAGCGATCCATTTTCAAATATTTCCATTTCATGTCAAAAACCTCTGTCATTTTCGCCAGTTTAATCATACATAACACAGCCGATACAACCTGCGCGATTACAGTTGCCAGCGCTACTCCCGCAACCCCCATTTTTAATCCTGCAACAAACCAAATATCCAACACGATATTAATAACCGTTGCAATCAACAGATAAATAAGCGCAGATATTGAATCTCCTAATCCCCGCAATATTCCACATAGAATGTTATAGTAGGCAACTCCAGCAATTCCCATCAACAAAATCATTAAATAAGAAGCACACCAATCAATAATACTTTCCGGTGTATTCAGCATATGTAAAAGCGGCTTTACTAAAAGTGCCCCAAGAACCATAATAATTACCGAGGCCAGAGCTGTTAATGTAACGCAGTTTCCAATAGTCTTTGACAATTCCTCTCTCTGCTTCGCACCAAAGTATTGAGATACCATAACACTCGCACCAACAGAAATCCCAATAAAAAGCACAAGTAGCAAATTGAAAATTGGACTTGCACTTCCAACCGCTGCTAATGCATTATCTCCCACATATCTTCCAACAACAATACTATCTACGGTATTATAAAGCTGTTGTGCAATATTTCCAATCAGCATCGGTATCGTAAATATTACAATCTGCTCCCAGGGTTTCCCAACGGTCATATCCGCCGGAGCAAATAATTTCTTCAGACTAATTCCCATCTTCTTTCTTCTTCTCCTTCTCATATATTTTGAAAAGCGAAGGTTTTTCAAACCCTCGCTTCTTTTACTCTCATTATACAGTATTCGCTTAGCGAATCCGCTCTGGAAAACCTACTTTTTTCTGCACTTTCCGAAGGGTTTTCATTGCATAATAGTTTGCCTTCTCAGCATTCTCCTTAATGATGCCGTCAATGTAAGATTTCTCCTGTGAAAGACGTGCAACCTCATCCTGGAGTGGTTTCAAAACTGCAATAACAGCTTCTCCTACAGCCGGTTTCAACTCTCCATAACCCTTACCTGCAAATTCTCGCTCAACCTCCTGCGGAGTCTTGCCCGTACATGCACAATAAATATCAATGAGATTTTTAACTCCCGGCTGCTCCGGCCGATAGCAGATTATTCCTTCAGAGTCCGTCACCGCTCTCTTGAATTTTCTCATAATCGTATCCGGATCATCCATCAAATAAATACTTCCATTTGGATTCTCATCAGATTTAGACATCTTTTTTGCCGGATCTTGAAGACTCATAATCTTCGCTCCGACTTTCCCAATATACGCTTCCGGAACAGTAAATACATCTCCGTAAATATTGTTAAACCGCTCGGCAATGTTTCTCGTAAGTTCCAAATGCTGCATCTGGTCAATTCCAACCGGAACTACATCTGTCTGATACAACAGGATATCTGATGCCATCAATACAGGATATGTGAACAGCCCTGCATTAATATTGTCTGCATGTTTTGATGATTTATCTTTAAATTGTGTCATCCGGTTTAGTTCACCCATATAGGTAAAGCAGTTAAGAATCCATGCAAGTTCCGCATGTCCTGACACATGCGACTGATAATAAATACAATTTTTCTTTGGATCCAATCCTGCTGCGATATAGAGTGTCAAGAGCGCTCTTGCTCTCTTGCGAAGTGTTGCCGGATCCTGGCGCACAGTAATCGAATGCATATCTACAACACTATAAAAGCATTCATACTCATCGCTCAATGTAATCCAGTTCTTCAATGCTCCCAGATAATTTCCAAGTGTCAGATTCCCTGTTGCCTGCATTCCACTGAACAATACTTTTTTATCATTTATCATGTCAATCCCTCCCAAATGTTCTTTTTTTAGTTTATCATTCTTCGATTCTACCGTCAAGCATCCATCCTACCATGGTTTTACAATATCTTTATAATAAGTATGATTCTCTTCTAAAATGTGATAGTTCGTGCCATCGTCTTCCAAAATTGTTACAGCACAGTTTTTGTGAACGCCTCCATCCCACACAGCAGACAATTCTTTTTCCTTTACTACCAGATTTAAAAGCACACAAAGCGCCGCTCCATGTGTTGATAGCAACACTGTCTTTAACTGTTTTTCTCGGAGCTCTTTCATAAATGCCTTCAACCGTTCCTTTACTTCCTCAAAAGCTTCTCCCTCTGTTGGCGGAACATACTTTTCCGGTGCATCAAAAAAATTCTGAAAGGCAGGGTCTGGAATATTCCAACTATCCTTTGCTGCAGACAATCCTTCATAAACGCCAAAACTCATCTCAATTAATCTTTCATCGCAAAGAATCGGAGCCCGCTCTCCTGACACAATCTGCGCAGTTTCTTTTGCACGTCCAAGCGGACTTGTATATACCGCATCAAATCCCACCTCTAAAAGGGCCTCTTTCGTTTCTTCTGCCAAATGTCTTCCGAATGCATTCAGCGGAACATCTTTTCGTCCTTGCATTCTTCTTGTCTGATTCCAGTCTGTTTCTCCGTGCCTGATTATATATATTTTCATTCTATCATTCCTCTTTCTAAAGTTTCTTGTATTTCCCTTCTCTGTCCGTTATAATAAAAACTACAAAATAAAGGAGGGTTTTTATCATTATGGAAAAAATCACAAGTTTTACAATAGACCATCTTCGTCTGATTCCCGGACTTTACGTATCTCGCGTAGACTTTGTTGAAGGGCATCCGATCACAACATTTGATATTCGTATTACCAACCCCAACGAAGAGCCTGTTATGAATACAGCTGAAATTCACACAATCGAACATCTTGCCGCCACATTTTTACGCAATCATCCAACTGCCGGTCCAAAGACAATCTATTTTGGACCAATGGGATGCCGCACAGGCTTTTATCTCTTACTTAGTGGTTCCCTTACTTCACGGGAGATCATCCCGCTTATGACAGAACTTTTTATGTTTATTGCTGAATTTGAAGGTGATGTTCCTGGCGCTTCCGCAAAAGACTGCGGCAATTATTTGGATATGAATCTTCCAATGGCAAAGTATATTGCCCGCAAATATTTAACAGAAGTTCTGACAGATATCGACGATTCTCAACTATTCTATCCAACAAATGACTAATATCTCATATTATAAAAAACCCGGAAAAGCCCGTCTCTACTAGAAAGAACAGAGCTTTTACCGGGATTTTTTAATGATTATATTTTAAAATCGTATTTCGGATATATGAAAGAGTTTTTCTCTCCCCTTTTTCCGCCAACATCTCAAGTAAATGCCTTAATAACTTTCGTGTTTTTGGATGAATCATCATTTCTGCTGCTCCTCGTTCATAATACCTTAATGGACTTCGATCTGTATATGCGTCTCTCTCATATATTTTTGATGCAGCAATCCGATCAAGAAACATTTCTACGACATAGTTGACCGGCATTTCCAGACCAATCATCCCTTCTCCAGGCTTCATACTATAATCAATCCAGTATTCATAATGATGCCTGTTTCTTCCTTTATGATGCAGCCATGCTCTTGAATATCCTGTTTCCTCCCGCTCTGCATTATTGGGACTCCGTGTGCCCTGATAATATTTACAGCCAACCCTAAATTCTGTCCAACTATATTTAGACAAGTCATGGAGCAGCCCCTGCCGATACAATCCGACACAGAAACAAAAGCGCATCACCATATGTCTGTGATGTGTAATAGTACACAAATGTCCCCATATATTAGCAAGTTTCATAAAACACCTCTCGTCTCTTCTATTAAACTATCAGGAAATTACATGCAACACCAACAAATGTACTGGGTAAAACAAGTAGAAAAAATATTTCATCTTTTTCCCTTCTTTTCCATTATAACACAAAATAGGAACTGCTGATAGCGCTGCTGCCCCTTGTACAGAACCTAACTGCCACAGTGACAAAGCTAAATTATATCCGGCCACTGACAGCGCTGCCACTCTCCGGTTCTGATAAAAAGTATAAAAAAGAAAAATCATAAAAATCCCTTTTTCTGAATAGTCTGTCCGAAGAACCACTGTCAGTAACATTGCTAACAGTACGGTGCCAATTTTCAGCACCCCAAAAGCAGCCTCTGACTGTTTTTCATCGATATATTCCAATACCGTCATCATTAATACTCCAATTGTCAATGTCCAAAATACATTCTGATGCTGCGGTACAAACCAATTTCCAAAAATTGCCACATTAAACGGCAATTCTGATATCAACGCAAACGTGGCAAGCCTCAGTGCATAGCGCTTTCGATCATGTGTATAATGAAATCCCTCCACAAGTAAAAAGCAGAAAATAGGAAATGCAAGTCGTCCAATCGCACGCAGCATCAAACACCGGGGAAAGAGAACATGCCCGATATGATCAATAGCCATTGTCACAATTCCAATCCATTTCAGCTGAAAACCGCTAATCCCTTTCATCTGTTTCCTCTTCTTTGCTTCTTCCTGTCAATACAACAATCGTTCTTCCCGGCACTATAATACTCTTCTTCTTTCCAAGCGGCATTGGATTCTCTAAAACGCCATCTTGTGTGGATACTGATAAGTTCCATTCTTTGCTCTTTGGAAGCGTTGGTATTGCAAATGTATGCTCTACCCAATGCATATTTAAAGCAATAAAACAATCTTCTGTCTCTAATGCTTCACCACTCAAAAAGACACCAAGCTGGCGACTCTCATACTGATCTGGTGCCTGCCATGCATTTTCTCCATGATAGGAAATATCAGGGACACCACAGCTCTTTTGATCCATTCCAAGCAGCAGATTACGCTGATGCAGAACCGGATGATTCTTCCGAAACCGGATTAATTCTTTTACAAACTCTGTCAATTCCATCTCCCGCATTCCCCGATGCCAGTTAATCCATCCTATTTCATTGTCCTGACAGTACACATTGTTATTTCCGTTCTGGCTGTTTCCAAATTCATCTCCTGCCAGAATACACGGTGTTCCCTGAGACAACAGCAACATTAGAAAGGCATTTCTTATCTGTCCATCCCTAAGCTTCAGAATCTGCTTCTTTCTGGTTGGTCCTTCTATCCCACAATTCCAACTGAAATTGTACTCTGGACCATCTGCATTATTCTCTCCATTTTCTTCATTGTGTTTTGTATCATAAGAAACGAGATCTATTAGCGTGAAACCGGTGTGATTGGTTATGTAATTGATTGTATGATCGGCCTTTGGAAGTCTGCGCATCTGCCACATAACTTCCGGCACCATTCCCTCATCTCCTTTTAGAAAACGCCGAATGCTGTTCTGAAATCCATTGTCATAACAAATAATCTTCAATCCTTTTAGCAACGGATCTTTCAAAATGCTGTTCATCGGTGCCAATACGGGATTCAATACAAATCCATCTACATGATATTCCATCAAATATGCATGCAGACACTCTACAATCATCTGTGGATGGATGGATTCATCAAAAGGCAAATTCAATATGACTTCAATTCCCGCTTTATGGCAGGCTTTCACCATATCTTTTAATTCTTTCACACTATGTCCATTAGAAGCATATGCTGCCTTAGGTGCAAAACAGTATGCCGGACCATATCCCCAATAATTTATATATTTGTCACTGCACTCTTCAAACTCATAGACTGGCATACAATGAATCTGATTGATGCCCAACTCTAATAAGTATGGTATTTTTTCAATTACACCGGCAAATGTTCCTTTCTTTCTTATTCTGGAAGATCGGTCTTTTGTAAACCCTCTCACATGGAGATTATACGCAACGACTTCTTCTTCCGGAATTTTCAAAAGCTTATCTTCCTCCCAATCATATGTGCTGCTAACAAGCTTCCCGCGAATCTTCATCTCTTGCTGCTCGCTGCCTTGTCCCCAGCATTTCTTTCCGGCTATTTCCTTTACATAAGGATCCATAATGAGCTTACCATCTATCTCATAGTTATATTCGTATTTTTTTGCATCAATTCCTTCTACTGACAGAAAACGCACCTCACCAATCGCGTCTTCTTTTGTCATCTCAAAACTCTGCTCTGGTTCCTCTGTGCCGATTCTGTATAATAATAATCTGCATGTTTTTTCCTCTTCCACTGCCACAGAAAAATTCACACAGGTTCCGTGCACTGTCGTTCCCAGAGGAAGTGGTCTTCCATTTTTTCTTTTCATAGTGAAGGATCCCTTTCCACTGTTATCTTTTCTGAAATTTATTGCCATCCATCTGTTCCGTACATGTCAACATTATCCTGATTGATAAAAAAGACTTCCTCATAGACGGTCTCTTCATAGTCTTCACCCTGCATCATAAGGATTGCTGTCTCAACCGCCTCTTTTGCCATCTTAAGCGGTGCTTGTCCACTTGTCCCCGCCACAGGAGTATCTGGTTTTTCCAACTCCTTTTTTAATTCCGGTGATCCGTCTACACTGTAAATTCGAATCTCTGTTTGTTTCAGCTCTTTCACTGCATCAAGGGCTCCAAGGGCAATCTGATCATTTCCGCACATAATCGCCGTCACGTCATTATGTGCTAAAAGTAATTCTTTGGTTGCTGTAAATGAACTTTGTCGATCTCCCCTTACATCGCTCCTTCCAACAATTTCAAAGCCTTTTTCACTAATAGCTGTCTCAAATCCTGTAATACGATCATTAATTGAATTCATTGTTGGACATTCAAGAAGAACAATCTTTCCTCCATCCGGTGCTGCTTCTACAAGCTGTTTTCCACAAAGCTCTCCTGCTGACGTATTATCCGAACCAATATATGCATCTATCATATCAAGGTTCTTTACTTCTGTATCCAAATTGATAATTTTCACATCTGCATCTTTCAAATGCTGAAGTGCCGGTTCAATAGCTTCCCAATCTACTGGTGTCAAAAAGATTGCCTGAATTCCTTCTTCAATCATCTCATCAATCTGAGCAATCTGCAAATCCACATCCAGCTTTGGATCTTTTGTTATCAATGTACTTCCACTATTCTCTACGTGCTCCCGTACAGCAGATTCCAACGCCCCATAATACGGATTCTCCATCGTCATCGCCGAGAATCCAAATCGATATGTTTCCACCTCTTCCTCCGGCTCCTGTGGTTTTGCATTATCCTCCGGTGTTCCCACATCTTTCTTACATCCGGCGAGGCCGAACAATAATAGCAATACGGCTATTGCTGCAAAAAATCTTTTTTTCATCTTATCCTCCCGTAATATCGTCATAATTACTTACTATTTTATCGTCTTTTTGTTCAATGTCAATAGATGTCTCCTTGCATTTTTCTTGCATTTTTCTTCCATGTCTGCTAAAGTGATAATATCAAAACAGAAAAGGAGAACTTAACATGAGCGAACATACTTGTGGATGCGGTCATGAAGACTGCAATTGTGAAGAAGTACAGTCTACAGTCACATTAACACTTGATAATGATGAGGTAGTAGAATGTGCTATCCTTACAATCTATGAAGCCGGAGAACATTCTTATATTGCTCTTCTTCCGCTGGATGAAGACGGAGAACAGGCAAACGATGATGTTTATCTGTACCGTTTTATTGAACCGGAGACAGAAGATGGTGAACCAACTCTTGAGAACATCGAAGACGATGATGAATACGAAGTTGCTGCCGATGCATTTGACGAATGGCTTGATTCTCTGGAATATGACGATTTAGACGTCGAAGAGTAATTCAGATAAAAAGCGGGAAGGGGATTGTCTCTTTCCGTTTTTTTCTCTCCGATATGTTACAAATAACTTTCTTTTTGCTCTTGTCATCGCCACATAGAACATTCTTCGTTCTTCTTCGATTGCTGCAGGTGTTTTCGCTTTCTTGTACGGAATCTCATCTTCATTGGCACCAATAATAAATACTGTATCGTACTCAAGACCTTTCGCACCATGCATCGTCAGAAGCACAAGCGCATCTTCATCCGAAGGTCCTTTCTCTCTCTGCTCTTTCAATTCTTCCGTATATTTCTGTACAAATGCAAACCATTCTTCAATCGTTTGGTGGCCAGTCGACTGTTCCTGAATATAATCAAGCGTTTCTATCAGACCATTAAATCTACTGTGTTTTTCCTCTGCATACTCTTTCAGAAACTCATCATATCCTATTTTCTTTCGAATATATTTAATTGCCTGCTCCGGAGTCAAATCTTTCATCTCATGAATATCATATTCCAATTGTCTAATTCTTTTCTGCATCCAGTCCTTATCACAATAATAATTCATCATATCTTCAAAAGACACTATTGTTTTCTCCAGACTATTTCTGGCAAGATAACGCTTTGGACGATTTAATATCATAAGAAAATCACTTCTCTCGCGACTTCCGTTTGCTAATCTCAAATATGCTGCCAGATCTCTCGCAATAAAATGATCATAAATATTAGGAATATATTCCTTCATCTGAAATGGAATGTGGTACTCTGTACAACATTCTACAAATGTACGTACGCTGAGGCTGGTACGGAACAGCACTGCCATATCTTGATAGGAAATTCCTATCTGGTGTCTTCTCTGTACTTCTCCGAGAATATATCTGCTTTCTTCTATCGCATCTTTTGTCTCCTGCACATGCACATCTTCGCCTGCTTCTCCAACAGCTTCAAATATTTTAGGAAATCTTGCCGTATTATGTGAAACAACTCTGGATGCTGCCGTCACAATTTTCTTCGTGGAACGATAATTCTTATTCAAAAAAATCTCTTTGACTTTTGGGTAATCCTTCTGAAAACCAAGCATAATTCCGGGACGCGCCCCTCGAAACTCATAAATTGACTGATCATCATCTCCTACAATAAAGAGATTCTGCTCCGGTTCAGCTAAAAGTTGGATGATTTTATATTGAACTGGATTAATATCCTGAAATTCATCTATCATTAAATATCGAAATTTTGTCTGCCATTGTTTTAAAATATCTGGATATTTTTCAAATAGTTCCAGACAAGACACAAGCATATCATCAAAATCAAGCTTTTTCATTGCCTTTCGCCTTTTCTCATATGCATTGTAAATTTCACGAAAAATATCCGTTCGTATATGCTTCGACACAAATGTTTCTACACGCAAACGATTATTTTTTATTGCGCCGATATCTTCCAGTACACCTGCCAGAATATCTTCTTCTTCTCCCTCTGCATCATCCCACTCAATATAACAGTGAGAGAGTTCCTCTTTTACAAGCCGTTTTTTCTCTTCGTCTGACATAATATTGGATGCATCGATATGATATGCCCACTTCAAAATGCCATAAAACACTGCATGAAAAGTACCAAATGTAATTGGTGTCTTCTGTTTATTTGTGGCCTTTAAATAGCGTTCTTTCATTTCTTTCGCCGCTGCTTTCGTAAATGTAATGACAAGAATTTCCTGCGGCGAAATATTTGCCTGTTCTGTCATATAAATAATCCTCTTCACAAGAGTAAAGGTTTTTCCGGAACCAGGCCCTGCTAATACCATACATGGACCTTCAACATGTGTGACTGCTTGCTGCTGCGCCTCATTTAATTCCATATATTTCCTCCCAAAAACAGCAGGAGTTTTAGCTCCTGCTGCTATTTTTACATATATTACAATAATAATTACTGACCTTCAAGAAGAACTTCTGCCAGCATTTTCTCCAATGTAGCATCTACTCGCTCATGAATTACATAATCTGCATACTTATCCGAAAAATGTTCCTCCGGTTTTACAAGCACAAGTTTATTCCCCTGATAGTACTTTACAAGCTGAGCACATAAATTTGAATGCAGTTGAGTTCCAAGTACAAGAAGGACATCTGCTTTCTCTACCTCTGCTGCAGCCCTTGTCATAACCCGATTATCTACCATCTCGCCAAATAGAATAATATCCGGCCGAATCACTGTTCCGCACTTCTCACAGCGCGGAATACGTCCGCTATTCTTAATATAATCCACATTATAACTCTCACCACAGTGCGGGCAGCTGTTTGTCAGAATATTCCCATGAAGATTAATTACATGCTTACATCCTGCCCGCTCCGGCAAACCAAAAATTCTCTTCGTAATAACTGACTGTAAAACTCCCAATTCTTCCATCTTAGCAAGGAGCTGAAATCCTATTCCTGGTTCTTTGTCAAGTGCGCTCAAAACTTCCTTACAGTAAAACTGATAAAACAACTCTGTCCGATTATTAAAACAACTGCAATGCAGCAGTTCTTCCGTACAAAGTCCATACTCTTGCTCAATCTCGTAAGATACCTCGCCGTCACGAAGCGCAGGATAGTCATTCTCCGCAATCATTCCATATCCGCTTAATGCTACTGTATAATTACTTTCCCGCAACATTTGACCTAAAATGTTAACCATAAGCTCACCCCTCTTATCTCTGGCTTTTTACTATTTTACCATGATTCCGATTCTTCATCAATATACAAACCGATACTTCTATTTCTTTTGTCTCATTCTGACTCGAAACCATTTTCCCGGCATCGAAATGATAAATACCATTCCTACTACAATTGCAAAAGAAACTTTCAGTGACTCTACCCCCTTCTGAGCCGCTAATGCCATATTATTCATCACAAAATAGTAAGCAGTGTAATAGATTCCCGCCCCCGGTACAAGAGGAATAATTCCCGGGATTAAAAACTCTGTTGCCGGACACTTCTTCACCGCGGCAAAAATACGAGCCATGAATGTAATAAGTACTCCACTCAAAAATGAGGCTACTGCCACAGAAGTCGGCTCATTTGTTAAATAATAGCAGGTCCACCCAAGCATGCCATTGATACCACCGAATATATAGCAGCGCTTTGGAATATTAAACAAAATGCAAAAAGAAAGTGTTGCTAAAAAAGAACACACCATATTAATCAATAACGCAAACATCTTACATTACTCCTATCAGATAATTATAACAAGTCCATGCGAATCCTACTCCGATTGCAATATAAGCAAAAACGAAAATTGCATCTGTAATCCGAACTGTTCCTGAAATAAAATCACTGTCTGCAATATCTCTGATTGCATTTGTAAATGCCACTCCCGGCACAAGAGGCATCACCGAACCAATGATCAATTTATCCGGACGCAGCACCGGAAAAATCCAGGATGCTCCAATAGCCAAAAATGTAATGATGACCCCTCCAATAATATTAGTAACAATCTTTGAAAGTCCTCGCCTTCCGGCACATACAATCCATATATAAAGAAGAAGTCCTGTAAAAAATGCTCCGACACCTTCCATCGCAGTTGCTCCAAACATATATCCAAGACAACCACTCGCCATACCAGCTGCAAGCACCTGTGCAAGTCCGCTATTCGGCTTAATCTTCTCTATCTCTTTTAACTTTTCAAAAGCTTCATCAATGGTGTACAGCCCTGCCTCAATCTGTCTGGAAAGATCATTGATCTCTGCCACAATTTCTAAATGCGCTCCTGACATCGGGACGTTTTTTACCTTCGCAAACAATTCTCTCTTTTCACCTTCCAGCGAAACAATGATCGCATTGCTTACTGTAAATGTATCTACATTATCATATCCATAATATTTGCAGATTCTATGCATCGTTTCTTCTACGCGAAAAATCTCCGCACCACTCCTAAGAAGAATCCGCCCTGCCTCAAGAGCAAGTTTCAACACCTGATAGATTTCTTCATCCTTATCATCTACTTCTCTAATGATCTTCTCTTCCCCCACAGTATTTCTCCTTAGTTCTCATTTCTGTTCCTTTGATTTTTATTTCCAAACCAACTGCCCGGAAGCGACAATACACAGACAATTCCAAGCACGATCCCAAAAGCATCCTGAAGCGCAGACAACCCATATGATGCAGCTGCGATCATATCTCCCGCCACAAGATTATATGCTGTATGATAAACTCTCGCTCCCGGCACAATCGGGAAAATGCCTGCAATCAAAAAGACTGTGATCGGACATTTCAATCTTGTTGCCATGATTCTGGAACTCAACATAATCATAACAGTTCCAATAAAGCAGCATACAGCCGAAGACAGATACGGCTGCGCAAGATAATATCCCATCCATCCAAGCATTCCTGCAAGTCCACATCCAAAATAATAGCGGCGCTGTACATTAAATAATGTCGAAAACATCATCGTTCCAAAAAAAGAGCAAAACATCTGTAACATTACTTCTATCATGACAGAACACCTCCAAATAAACTTGCATAAGTCGATAAAACAATTCCTACCCCAATGGCAATATAGACAAACACAAGAATCGCATCCAGCATTCTGACAATTCCGGAAATAAAATCACTGTCAGCAAGATCTCGAATTGCATTTACAAATGCAACTCCGGGAATCAGAGGGAAAATAGAACCGCTGATAATTAGGCTTAATCGCATTCCCTCTTGTACGATACAATCAGTATACAAAATTCCAAGTAAAGTTATCAACCCTCCACCAAGAATATTTATCAATATTTTAGAAAGATGAAAACGTTTCATAACTAGCAACGCCGCAAATACCGCTGCCCCACTTATCATTGTCATCATGCATTCCCAAAATGTTGCACCAAGCAGATAAATAAAACAAGCACTTCCAAGACCTGATCCTATAATCTGTATAATATAATTAGTTGCAGGCATATTTTTTATTTGCTGGAGCCGTTCTTTTGCTTCTGGTACATCCACATTCCCTGTTGCAATATCTCTGGACAATTTATTTACTTCCGTAATAATTCCAAGATGAATTCCTGACATCGGAATCGCCCTTACTCTGGCAAACACCTCATGCTCATTATTACTTGCAGTTATAAAAATACCGTTACTCAGTACAAATGCATCTACCGTTTCTATCAGAAACTTCTTGCAAATCCGATCTATAGTCTCCTCCACTCTCGAAATCTCTGCTCCATGTTTCAGCAATATCTCTCCAGCTTCAAGCGCCAGTTCCAGAACCTGATGCATTTCTTCTTTTTTTTCCTGTTCCATTACTTCAAGATCACTCATACTTATCTCCCTGTTACACGCTTCTCACTCTGTTTTACATAACGCAATGAATTCTGTTTCCACCCATCACGAACAAACAGTTTAAAAAAACTCTCTGTCAAAAATACTGCAAGTGCAATCACACCTGCAATCTGCAGCGTTTCTGTTAAATAATACTCAGTCATTGCCGCATTCCCGGAAATAATACTGTAAACAACACGATACATTCCTGCTCCTGGTACTGTCGGCAAAATTCCGCCAAGTAAAAAAATAATGACTGGCGTTTTATACTTTCTTGCAAGTATGTGTGATACAATCCCCGCCAGAATTGCTGACACGAATGCTGCCATCGTCTCTCCTAACATCCATTTAATCCCGAGCAGATATACAAATCCTGACAATGCGCCAACTGTTCCAGCTAAAAGTACATACTTGCGTGGAGTATCTAATAGCACGGCAAAACCTACGATTGCAATAAATGTTCCTAATACTTCTATCAACATGGCTTCTTCCTCCTTTACAACAAATAACTCGAAAATGCCATTGCTGCTCCAACACCAATCGCAATCGCTGCCGCTTTTAAAAATGCTTCCAGAATTCTCGCACATCCGGAAACATAATCTCCCTGCAAGGTATCACGCACTGCATTTGTAATCGCTACTCCAGGAACAAGAGGCATGATTGCTCCTATAATTACAGCTTCTAAATTCATCGTCAAAAACACTGTATGTTTCAGCAGAAGAGCTGCTGCTCCTAATGCCAGGGCAGAAATAATATCCTGTATAATCACATTTGTATGAAGGTGATCGCAAACCTGTATCATTCCTGCCAAAACGCCTCCAACACAAATTGATGCTAATACTTCCATCCACCCTCCGCCAAACATGAGGGTAAATCCAGTAACAATCATCATGGTCGAAATACTCTTTGTTCCCTGTTGATATAGATTCTCTCCAATTTTCTGTAATGCATCATAGGCTTCTTGCAGAGTTACCTCTCCTCCGCAGTATCTTCTGGAAATATCATTGACTCTCACAATTTTATAAAGGTGCATCCCTCTTTTTTTTACTCGAGAGATCATTGTTACCGGCTGATTCATTGTATTATCATAAAGTGTTGCCATAATACCTGTAATCGTTGCATGCACTTCAATGTATTCACATCCGGAGGTTTTAAGAATATGGTTCATCGTGTCTTCAGCACGATATGTCTCTGCGCCGCTTTTTAGTAACAGTTCTCCTGCACAGATTGCTGTACGCATTAATAACTGATATTCCATTTCCTTTCTGCCTCCTTTTTTTGCTTATTCTACATTTATGCATAATAGCATTAAAAATTACAAAATTCAAGAGGCGAACTTTCTTGCATTTGAAAAAGAACCTAAAAAGGGACAGAACCTAAGTCCTGTCCCATAAGCACTGTATGAAATTAACCGAAATATCCGGCTTTCTTTAATTCCTCTTCTGCTTTTTCAAGGTTTGCATCAGATACACGAATGATCGGTCCTGTAC
>JAGZJD010000039.1 GCA_018365895.1 Lachnospiraceae bacterium
TTGCCTGTACATTTCAACACATTTTTGTTTGTACTCATATGAGTAACGCATAAAAATACCCTCCTTACTGGTTAGTCCAGTAAAGAGGGTACATATCATGATTTTATACCATTTTTTGTTTTTTATATATTTTGTAATGAAGTTATATATGATATAATAAAAAAACTGAATCAGAAGAAAAGAGGTTATGTTGTGGAGAAAAATAAAAAAAATAGTTTAATTTTGGGGGCAATATTGGGAAGCATTATTTTTATAATACTATTTTTTGTATATAAAGATTTTGTAAATCCTGCTAGAAATAGCAGAATGATGTATGTGGATTATACTCCAATAGGTAATAGTATAGAAGTTAAGACAGGAGATAAAATTAAACAAGAAATCACTATGAAAAGTGATTCTTTTGAAATGGTAGGAATAGGATATAAAACAGCGCAATTGAAAGAAGCAGATGTGTTAGTTATAAGAGCGCTTGATTCTCAAAAAGAAGTTCAACAGGAATGGAAAGTTAGTAATAGTACACATCAATTGGAGAGTGTTCCGGGAACTAACTATTTAATGCTTCAAGTTGCAGAGACAGTACATGCAAAGGTAGAAGAAAAATGGATATTAGAGCTAGAGATTGTAGGAACTGGACAAAGTAAAATAGAATTATTACTGTCTTCTCCTAAAGAGGATGTGTTGAAGGTTAACGAGAAACAAGACGGAACGTTAGCTATACAGATTTTAGGAGGCGCTGCAAATGGTTCGTTATATGTATTTATAGTATTTGTTTGTGGGATTATTTTGGTGCTAGGTGCAATTATTAGTGTTTTATGGAAAAAAGTAAAGATTGAACAAGGTTTTGCAGTGTTTGCTTTTTTGCTCGGAGGTCTATATTTGTTTTATATAGCTCCATATTCTATTCCTGATGAAGAGGCACATTTTATAACAGCATATTCCTATAGCAGCAGACTGTTAGGAGAAGAAGCAGTGGATGAAGAAGGGCGCGTTTTATTGCGTTCGGAAGATATGCCTAATTATTTAGTAAAGCAGATTCCAACAAAAGAAACATATATCTTTTATTTAAAAGGTTTAGCTGGAGATATTCCTCAAACTCTCGATGGTAAAATAGTTACAAAGGGTGTTATTAATGTTTCGGCAATTTCGTATTTACCACAAATTATAGGAATTACTTTTGCAAGAATTTTAAATTTAAATGGTGTATATTTATTTTTTATAGGTAGAATGTTTGCGCTGTTAGGCTATATTTTTATTTGCTATTGGGCAATAAAAAAAATGCCATTTGCTAAAATTATGCTTGCACTTATTGCATTGTTACCGATGGCACTGCAGCAAGCAGTTTCATTTAGTTATGATATGATGATTAATGCAATATCATTCTTTTTAATTGCATATTTATTTTACTTGATATATGAGAAGGAAAAAGTAGAAGTAAAAGATGTTATTGTACTTTTGATAACTACTGTGATTTTAAGCCCGATAAAAGTTGTTTATGCTGTAATTATTGGATTAGGTATTCTTATTCCATATAAAAAATTTGGAAGTAAAAAACGTAAATGGTTGAGTGCATTTGGATTGGGATTAGCTGGAATTGGTTCAATACTTTATGTAAGATTAGTGAATATTACTGATATGGTAAATACGACGGCTGATAAAGTGATCTGGACAGGAGAGCCGGGATATAGTTTTGAAGTTATTGCACAAAAGCCATATAAAATTTTAGGGCTATTTTGTAGAACAACGGAGAGAATGAGTTCTTATTATTGGGATACAATGATAGGAGATCGATTAGGCTGGTTAGATATCCAAATCCCTAATTTAGTGATTATTGGTTTTACTATTTTACTTTTAATCAGTATTCTTATGTGCCCAAATGAAAAACAAGAGATTAGAATGAAATCAAAGCTTTGGATATTCTTGCTTGTGGCTATTTGTGTTTCATTTGTTTGGTTTGCTCTTATTATTGATTTTACAAGATTGAGTTCCTTGACAATTGAGGGAGTTCAAGGAAGATATTTTATTGCGATTTTACCAATGTTTATGCTTCTATTTCGAAATAATAAAATTCAATTGCAAAAGAGGGTGGATCAAGAAATTCTCATTGGTGCAGTAATTTTAAATTTATGGACATTAATTACTGTATTTGAAACAGTCATTGCAAGGTAATATCGTGTATAGTGATAAAGTAGTTTATTTAGAAAATAATCTTGTCTATATGTAACTAATTAGTTAGTTGCGACATATTAGAAGAGAGAATTGAAAAATGTTATCAAAAGTGTTACAATATTGGTTGATTTAATGTATATTTTGGATTATGGGGCGGTATTTATAAAATACTGCTATTTGCGTTGAAATCAAATTAAGATTAACAATTGTAAAAGGAGAAAAGTTTTTATGGGCAAAATTATAGTAGAAACATGTCATATAGAAGGGCTAAAAGTAATTACGCCTCAGATATTTGGAGATGAACGTGGATACTTTATGGAGACTTATAATTATAATGATTTTAAAGAAGCCGGAATTGATGTGGAATTTGTTCAGGATAATCAGTCCAGTTCTATAAAAGGAGTTTTAAGAGGTCTTCATTTTCAAATTCATTATCCGCAGGATAAACTTGTGCGCGTTGTAAAGGGAACGGTGTTTGATGTTGCAGTAGATTTAAGAAAAAATTCACCGACATATGGACAATGGTATGGTGTAATTCTTTCTGCGGAAAACAAAAAACAGTTCTTTATTCCAAAGAATTTTGCGCATGGGTTTGTCGTACTATCAGATGAGGCAGAATTTGCATATAAATGCTCTGATTTTTATCATCCAAATGATGAGGGTGGACTTGCATGGAATGATCCAGAGGTTGGTGTGGAGTGGCCGTTGCCGGAAGGAATGACAGAGGAAAACTTAATTTTGTCTGAAAAGGATAGAAAATGGGGATCTATTAAGTCGTTGGTAAAGTAATCAGTGGAGGAGAGAATGAAGCATATAAACAACTTAAAAAAATATAAAGGGCTATTGATTCAACTTGTTTTAAGAGATATTAAGACAAAATATCGGCGTTCTATTTTGGGATTGTTATGGACAGTATTAAATCCCCTGTTGATGATGATTGTTTTGACGGTTGTATTTTCAAATGTGTTTAGAAATGATATTGAAAATTTTCCGGTTTATTTATTGTGTGGACAAGTAATCTTTAACTTTTTTAATGAAGCAACCAATATGGCAATGACATCAATCATCTATAATGGAGAATTGATAAAGAAAGTATATGTACCTAAATATATTTTCCCTTTATCAAAACTATTATCGAGTGCAGTAAATTTAGCAGCATCAATTATTGCATTATTTATTGTAATGTTGTTTACACGTACACCGTTGCAGGCAACAATCTTTTTAGGTGTAATTCCTTTAGTTTATGTTTTTATTTTTGCGATGGGAGTTGGATTGATTTTAGCTTCATATGCAGTGGCGTTTCGTGATCTTTTACATTTATACAGTGTAGTAACGACAGCGTGGATGTACTTAACACCATTATTTTATCCAATTTCCATGCTGCCGGAGTGGCTACAGATTTTTATAAAACTGAATCCGTTAACCGGATTTATTACTACATTTAGAGGTTATGTAATGAATGGGGTTTTACCATCATGGCAATCGCAGGTATATAGTATAGGAGTTTCAATTTTAATTCTTTTATTAGGAATGTATGTTTTTGCAAAAAAACAAGATAAATTTATTTTAAAATTATAGGAGAGAAAGTATGAAACCGGAGAATGCGGTAGAAGTGAATCACGTTTCAATGTGTTTTAATTTATATCAGCAAAAAGTGGACAGTTTGAAAGAATATGTGATCAAAGCAATAAAAGGACAACTTTATTTTGAAGAATTTTGGGCTTTGCAAGATGTTTCGTTTGAGATAAAACGTGGAGAATCTGTTGCTTTAATGGGAAAAAACGGATGTGGAAAAAGTACGATGTTGAAAACGATAGCAGGAGTCTTAAAACCTACCAAAGGCAGCGTTGAGAGATTGAGCGATATTGCTCCTATGATTGAATTGGGAGTAGGGTTCGACTTTGATCTTACTGCTAGAGAAAATGTCTATTTAAATGGGGCACTGTTAGGCTATTCACAGGAAATGCTTGATGATAATTTTGATAAAATAATAAATTTTGCTGAACTAGAACGATTTGTGGATGTGCCGATAAAAAATTTTTCATCAGGAATGCTTGCACGTTTGGGGTTTGCTATCTCAACAGTAAAGAATGCAGAAATTTTAATTGTAGATGAGATTTTGTCTGTAGGAGATTATAAATTTCAGGAAAAGTGCGAAGAGAGAATTCATGAAATGATGAAAAATAATACAACCGTTTTGTTTGTGTCACATAGTAAAGACCAAGTTAAAAAAATTTGTAACAGGGGTATTTTATTGGATTCAGGAAAAGTTGTGCTGGATGCAGATATTGACTCAGTATGTGAAAAGTATGGTCAAGAATAAAGTAGGGGAAAAAGATGATTTATCAGATACAAAAAAAGATTTTTAGGGTTGAAAGCAATATCGATTTATTTGAAATTAATCAGAATATGTTACGTATTAAAGGCTGGATATTTATACCTAACACAGAAATCAAAAGTTTAAAAATTGTATTTCAGGGCTTTTCAGGAAAATATGTGGTAGAAATTGAACGAGGAATTGAAAGACCAGATGTTTATCAGGTGTATCAAAAAAATCCATATGCAAAAAAAAGTGGATTTTTAGCTAATATTTTAATTGAAAACATTAATAATGAATCAATTTGGTTGGAATATTCTACAGACAAACATAAATATTATTTGTATCTTGGATTTTTACATGGTAGAAAATTGGAAACATTAGCTGATCAGCCACAAGTAAAGTTGTTGAAAAGTAGTTCTGGTAATTTAAATATTTTTAAATTCAGAGAAAAAAAACTTGTATCAGAATTAGTGTTTCCTGAAGAATTGTATAATCATGTGATAGATATAGTGATTCCTATTTATAATGGCTTTGAGTTTTTTGAGAATTTGTTTTCAAGTATTAAGAAGACGAAAATGAAATATCGGCTTATTTTAGTTGATGATTGCAGCCCTGATAAAAGGATTCAAGAATTTTTATCCCAATATAGTCAGAAACATAAAGATGTAATTGTGATTTCTAATGAAAAAAATCTTGGATTTGTAAAATCAGTTAATAAAGCATTAGCAAGATGTGGAAATCACGTTGCGTTGGTTAACACAGATGTAGAGGTTCCGGAGTTGTGGTTGGAACGTTTGATGTATCCAATTATTATGAATGAAAAGGTAGCATCATCTACTCCGTTTACTACATGTGGGACAATTTGCAGTTTTCCTGATTTTGGAAAAGACAATAAGTTGTTTGAAGGAAAAACTTTAAAAGAAGTGGATGATATTTTCCAGAAAATAAAGCCAACATATGTAGAGATGCCCACAGGAGTTGGATTCTGTATGGGAATGAATCAAAAAGTTTTAGAAAAGATTGGTTTGTTAGATGCTGACACGTTTAATATGGGATATGGGGAAGAAAATGATTGGTGTCAAAGAGCGATAAAACAGGGATATGTAAATGTACAAGTAGAAAATCTTTTTGTATATCATAAACACGGAGGCAGTTTTTTAGACGCAGATAAGAAAAAATATTTAGAAGAGAATGAAAAGAAATTATTAAAAAAACATCCGAACTATAATAGAGAAATATCATATTTCTGTGAATTAAATCCAAATGAATCGGTGCGTACTTATGTAAAACTGATGCTTATGGAAAGTATGTATGCAGAAGAAACAATAGTGGCATTTGATCATGATTTAGGCGGAGGAGCAACAGCATATCTTCTCAAATTAGAACAACAGGAACTTCAGAGAGGAAGGAGTTTTTGTACGGTACGTTATGAATATGAGACAGGACGATATAAAGTACAGTTCCGGGTAAAAAAATATGATGTTTTGTTAAAACTTGACTCATTAAAAGAAGTATTTGCTTTTTTAGAAGAAATAAAGCCAGATAAAATGATTATAAATGAGCTTGTAACGTATCCTAATTTATATAACTTTCTAAAAGAAATAAGAAATTATAAAATGTTACATGGTATTTTCTTGCAAATGTTGATGCATGATTATTTTTCTGTTTGTCCGACGATTAATCTGTTAAATAACCAAAAGGAATACTGTGGAATTCCGAGTGTAGAGGTATGCAAAGAATGTTTACAAAAGAATGCTAATTTAGGATATTTGGATTTTGAGAGTATGAATCGTTGGAGAAATTCATGGTGTGAAATATTTGAGGTTTGCGATGAAGTGGTGGCTTTTTCAGAAGATACTGAACATATATTAGAAAAGACGTATGGACAGATGAAAAATTTGGTGCTTAGACCACATCAAGTAAAGCATATGCCAATGATTCCTAAAATAAGAAAAACAAGTAAGTCTGTAAATATTGGTTTATTAGGAGTTTTAACTCAGCATAAAGGTTTAGATGTTGTAAGGAAAATTTTAAAGAAAATTGAAAAAGATGAGTTGAATATTAATATCACTCTGATTGGTAAAAGTATAGAACCAATTCACAGCAAACATTTTAAACAGACTGGTGAATACACGAGAGATATGCTTCCAAAACTTGTTTTTGAAGAAGATATTGATATCTTTTTAATTCCATCTATTTGGCCAGAAACATTTTCTTATACAACAGAAGAAATTATGAAAATGGGCTTTCCGATAATGTGCTTTGATTTAGGCGCACCGGCAGAACGAATAAAAAAATATGCAAAAGGAATTGTTATACCAGAAATTAGTGCAGAAGCTGTTTTGAATACCATAAAAGCAAATAAAGAAATGATTATGGGGGGAATAAAAAAGCCTTATAAGAAAAAGATTGCATTTATAGTGGAAGAAGAAACTTTTTCGTCTAGATATCGTGTCGAACATCTTATGGAACAATTGATATATCAGGGAATTGCTTCAGATTATTTTATGCTTTCGCAAAGTAAAAAGATTTGTTTGGAGAAATATAGCAGTGTAGTTATATACAGAGCTTCAAAGAAAGAAGCAGTAGCAAAAATTGTAGAAAAAGCACACAAAGAGAAAATTGATGTTTTTTATGATATTGATGACTATATTTTTGAATATGAAAAAATAAAGGACTTGGAGTTTCTTTCAGAAAAAGACTATCATAATTTTGAAAAATATTCAAAAAATATATGTGAATGTATGGAATTATGTGATGCATTTATTACTTCAACGCACAATATGAAAAAAGCAATCGAGAATGTAGTGAATGATAGACCTGTTTTTATTAATAGGAATTCTTTAAGTATGGAGATGCTGATGCTGTCGGAAGAAGCAGTTGAACAAAAAAAATCAGATGAAGATAAAATTGTTATGGGCTATTTTAGTGGTTCAAAAACACATGATGCTGATTTAGAAACTATAAAAAATGCTATTTGTAAATGCATGAGAAAATATGAAAATTTATATTTTCGAATTGGAGGAACAATTGACATTTTAAAAGAATTTAAAGAATTTTCAAATAGAATTGAGCATATAGAATTTGTAAATTGGAAGAAATTGCCAAAAGTTATTTCAGAAGTAGATATTAATCTTATGCCGTTAGAGGATACATTTTTTCATGCATGTAAGTCAGAAAATAAATGGACAGAAGCAGCTGCTGTGAATGTTGTAACGATAGCATCGTGGAATTCAGAATTAGCAAGTGTAATGGAAGATGATAAAAATGCAGTATTGTGTAGAAATGAAAATGAATGGAGTGAAAAGCTAGAAAAATTGATAGAAGATCAGAAATACCGCATTCGATTGGCACAGCAGGCTAAAGAAGATATTCTTGCGACACATACGACCAAGAATATATCTAATGAGTTAATTCATGCATTATGTGGGACCGGAATTTAAAGATAAAAGAAAGGAAACCATTATGAGAATTTTAGTAACAGGTGTAAAAGGACAGCTTGGTTACGATGTAGTGAACGAGTTGGAAAAAAGAGGACATACAGCGATTGGTGTTGACATTGATGAAATGGATATTACAGATGCAGAAGCTGTTGATCGTGTAATTACAGAAGCGGATGTAGAAGCGGTCATTCATTGTGCAGCATATACAGCAGTAGATGCTGCCGAGGACAATCTTGAACTTTGCCGCAAGGTAAATGCAACCGGAACAGAAAATATTGCGAAGGTATGCAAAAAGCTTGACCTGAAGATGGTGTACATTAGTACAGATTATGTGTTTGATGGGGAAGGCGAACGTCCGTGGGAGCCGGATGACAGACGTGATCCGCTGAATGCATATGGAATTGGAAAATATGAAGGTGAACTCGCGGTAGAAGAAAATCTCGAGAAATACTTTATTATCCGAATCGCATGGGTATTTGGTGTGAATGGAAAGAACTTTATTAAGACAATGCTGAAACTTGGGGAAACACGGGATGAGGTTAGCGTTGTAAATGATCAGATCGGCTCACCGACATACACATATGATCTTGCAAGACTGATCGTAGATATGGTAGAGACAGAGAAATACGGAAGATATCATGCTACAAATGAAGGTTTTTGTTCCTGGTATGAATTTGCCTGTGAAATTTTCAGACAGGCAGGCATGAATGTGAAGGTAAATCCGGTTACGAGCGATGAATTTCCTGCAAAGGCAAAGAGACCGCACAATAGCCGTATGAGCAAAGAGAAACTAAGTGAGAATGGATTTGAGCGGCTGCCGTCATGGCAGGATGCGCTGAAGCGCTATCTGGAAGTAATCCGATAGAGAAATGAGGTGTGCTATGAAGAGGCGTATTGAAACAGTTGCTGCGATGGTGTTGGTTCTTGCGCTGACTGCATGCGGGGAACAGGGTACCGGTGCAGGAACTGATGCACAAGTTCAGGAGCAGCAGGGAACAGAAGAACAGGATAAGACTGCTGGGAAAGAAGAAGAAGCGTCAGAAGATAAAACTTCACAGGATGATGCCGGAGCAGATGGAGAAAAAACGGAAGAAGAACTGCGGGAAGAGACAGAAAATCAGCGTGAGATTGAAGTGTACAGCAGCAATGAAGATGCAACAGGATTTGTCACAACATTGGCAGTTATTCCGGACTTGACAGCAGCAAATATCTTAAATGAACTTGCATACAAGAATGTAATTCCGGAAGATATTACTGCGAACAGCTGTAAGTTGAAAGAAGAAGGCGGGAAACGCCTTTTGGATGTAGATTTGTCAGGGAATTTTGCAGAGTATCTTGGAAGTCAGGGGACAAGTGGAGAAATGCTGACGATGGGAGGTGTTTGCAATACTTTTTTGAAGGCATATGTGTGTGACGGAATCAAAATTACTGTTGACGGAAGTATGCTGACGACAGGACATGCAGAGTATGATGGGTACCAGGAATTCATGGAATCAGCAAGATAATGAGATAAGGTAAGGACTGTTAGTATGAGTGATAAGAAAAAAACGGAATACCGGATTGCCTGGATGAAAGTGCTTCGGAAACTTTCTATTTATAATATAAAAAAAGGATTACTGTATTTGAGACATTACGGACTGAAAGAATTTTGGTTTCGAATGAAAGAGCGCTTCCAGGCAGAAGCAGCAGATTATGGGAAATGGTATGAGAATCATAAGGCATCTGAGGAGGAACTGGCAAAACAGCGGAAAGAACATTTTGCCAAGGAACCTTTGATCAGTATTCTTGTTCCGGTCTATAATACTCCACGGGAATTTCTTGTTCAGTTGTTAAGATCAGTCGGGACACAGACTTATCATAACTGGGAAATTTGTATTGCAAATGCCAGCGTAGATAATAAGGGAGTAATCGAGGTGCTGGAACATTATCAGGAGAAAACAAAACGCCTGAAAGTGATCAATGTTCCGGAGAATGAAGGAATCTCTCAGAATACGAATAAAGCGCTGTCGATTGCATCCGGAGAGTATGTAGCGCTTCTGGATCATGATGATCTGCTGGCGCCAAATGCACTTTATGAGATTGTGAAAGTGATTAATAATAAGGAAGATGCGGATGTTATCTATACAGATGAAGACAAGGTAACCGCAGATTTAAAAGAACATTTTCAGCCGCATTTTAAACCGGATTTCAGCGAAGATCTTTTGCGTTCTAACAACTACATTTGTCACTTTTTTGTGGCAAAACGGGAAATTGTGAATGAGGTTGGCGGATTTCATCCGGAATTTAATGGTGCGCAGGACTATGATCTAATCTTCCGCTGTACAGAGAAGGCGAGAGGAATCTATCATGTACCGAAAATTTTGTATCACTGGAGAACCCATAAGGCTTCTACTGCGGACAATCCGGCCAGTAAAATGTATGCCTTTGATGCAGGAAAGCGAGCTATTGAAGAACATTTAAAACGAGTGGGAGAAAATGGTGAGGTCAGTCATACAAAAGATCTTGGATTTTATCGGGTAAAATATCCGGTAATTGGAAACCCGAAGGTGTCGATTATTATTCCAAATAAAGATGAAATTGCGTCTCTTGAGAAATGTATCCATTCCATTCGGGAAAAAACAGATTATAAAAACTATGAGATTATTGTTGTAGAAAATAATAGTGAAAAGAGCGAAACATTTGAGTTTTATAAGAAAATTGAACGTGACTGGCTGAAGGTAATTTACTGGGAGCGGGAATTTAATTATTCGGCAATCAATAACTTTGGTGTGCGCCATGCCACAGGAGATTATCTGCTCTTCCTAAATAATGATGTAGAAGTAATCAATCGTGACTGGATGACGGAAATGCTGTCTCATTGTCAGAGAAAACATGTCGGAGTTGTAGGGGCGAAGCTTTACTACCCGGACAATACCATCCAGCATGCAGGAATTGTTATTGGAATTGGCGGGATTGCCGGAAATATGTTTACCGGTATGTCGAGAAGCTTTACAGGATATCTTCACAAAGCATCGATTCAGCAGGATTTAAGCGCAGTGACGGCGGCATGTATGATGGTGGAGCGTCATGCATTTGAGAAGGTAAAGGGATTCGAGGAAGATCTGGCAGTAGCATTTAATGACGTGGACTTCTGTTTGAAAATCCGAAAAGCGGGATATCTTGTCGTATATAATCCGAATGTAGAGTTGTATCATTATGAATCAAAAACGCGGGGAAAAGAAGATACAAAAGAAAAGCTGAAACGTTTTCAGAGTGAGATTGATTACATGAAAGAGCGTTGGAGCCAAATTCTTGAACAGGGAGATCCCTATTATAACGTGAATTTTTCATTGATAAAATGTGATTATTCTTTGAAAAACAATGACAAAAAGTCATAGATTAAACGTGTGCTGAAAGGGCAGGTTTTGTTAAAAACTTGCCCTTTTTTTCATTCAATGGTATAATAAGAAAAGTTTATCCTAAATTTGTGCATATTTTTGGAGTGATTTGGGCAGATTAAGGAAAATTTAAGACAAAATATATTGAGTTTCAGAGACTCCTGTTATATGATAGAACAGTCATTTTTGGTAAAGGAATTATATTATGTACAAGAAGAATAAAAAAAGCTGGGTAAAGCATCTTGATTTTTTACTGTTAGATGCGCTTTGTCTGGAAATTACATTTTATATTTCATATATGATTCGTGTGGATAAGATGTTTCGCTTTCCTGTGATTCAGGATTATTACGACAGGCTTGCGCTCGTATTGCTGCTGCTGGATCTTTCAATTGTATTTTTTACAGAAGCTTATACTGGGATTCTACGCAGGAATCGAGTTCAGGAGTTAAAAGCGGTTATTATGCACTGTACAGCGATTTTTCTTGGAATCACTGTTTATCTGTGGGTAACAAAGCAGTCGGAAATTTATTCTCGTCAGGTTATTCTTGTATTCTGGGCAGCATCTATCTTTGTGGAATATTTTGGAAGATGTATTTTGAAGATTATTGTAAGACAATATATGATTCATAGAAAGAAATTTTCTAAAATGATCATTATTACAGAAGAGAGATATGCGCTGGAGTGTGTTTCTGATTTTAGAGATAATCGATATAAAGAATTTGAAGTAGCAGGTGTAGTACTTTTGGATGTCGATAAGACTGGTGAGGAAGTATACGGAGTACCGGTTGTTGCGGCAGCAGATACTTTTCTTGAATATGTCCGTCTCAATGTGGTAGATGAGATTTTTATTCATGGAGATACACGGGAAGGCAGTGAGGCTTTGGCAAATGAGCTGATTGAACTGGGACTTACAGTTCATTTCAGTCTTGTGAGAGAATCACAGTTGATGCCAAATAAGATGGTGGAGCATTATGGAAGATACATGGTTTTGACTTCCAGTATGAAGATTGCTACTACGAGGCAGTTATTTTTAAAGCGGGCAATGGATATTGTCGGAAGTCTTGTCGGACTTTTGTTTACAGGAATTGCCTTTCTGATTTTTGCACCGATTGTTAAGCTTCAATCTCCGGGACCAATCTTCTATTCACAGACACGTGTCGGAAAGAATGGGCGTCAGTTCAAGTTTTATAAATTCCGTACGATGGTTGTTGGGGCAGATGCAATGAAGAAAGACCTTATGGCACAAAATGAGATGAAAGGGCTCATGTTCAAGATGGAGAATGATCCCCGTATCTTTGGTATCGGGAAATTTATGCGTAAATATTCCATCGATGAACTTCCGCAGTTCTGGAATGTGCTGAAAGGCGATATGAGTCTTGTTGGGACAAGACCGCCGACCGTGGAAGAATTTAAACAATATGAGCTCCATCATAAAGCAAGGCTTGGTATCAGACCGGGACTTACTGGAATGTGGCAGGTCAGCGGACGGAGCGATATTAAAGATTTTGAAAAGATTGTGGCACTGGATACCCAGTATATATCTAATTGGTCGCTGGGAATGGATATGCGGATTTTGTTCCGTACAGTCCTTGTAGTGCTGACAGGAAAAGGATCATCATGATAGATATTTCAATTGCAATTGTAGCTTATCATAACGAGATAGATGTGAGAAATGCGGTATGTTCCATCGAGGAGCATACCGCTGCGACTATATCCAAACAGATTTATATCATTGATAACAGCATTCAGCCAAATTTACTTGCAGATTTGGCCGGGGAATTCTCTGATGTAATCTATATGCGAACAGGGGAGAACCTCGGATTTGGAGGTGGACATAATTATGTGCTTCCAAATCTGGAGTCAAAGTTCCATGCAATTGTGAATCCCGATATTATTTTGAAGGAGGATACATTTTCAATTTTACTTGAATTTATGAAGGATGAGACGATTGGAATGGCTGTGCCAAGAATGGTAGATGAACAAGGAATGCGTCAGGACGCATATCGAAGAGAACTTACAGTAGCGGATATGGGAATCCGCATGTTTTTGCCGGGCTGTTTCAGAAAAAGGCAGCAATACCATACGATGCAGGAAATGGATTATACAAAAGCTTTTGAAGTGCCGTTTGCGCAGGGAAGCTTTTTGTTTATCCGCACAGAGTTGTTTTGCAGGCTTGGTGGATTTGACCCGCGGTATTTTATGTACATGGAAGACGCGGATTTGTGCCGGCGGGTAAGGCAGGAAAAGCGTCTTGTTTATTGTCCGGACACAACCGTAATTCACCGCTGGGAGAAGGGATCGCACAAAAATAGAAAGCTTTTACTTTGTCATATTATTTCGATGATGAAATATTTTCATAAATGGGGGTGGAAGCTGTGGTAGATCAAATCCGCATTTCAGTCGCTGTTGTGACTTATAATGGAGTACGTTATCTGGCAGCACAGCTGGATTCGATTTTGAATCAGCTTGGCGAAGAAGATGAAGTAGTAATTTCGGATGACGGATCAAAAGACGGAACAATTAATTTGATTCGTTCTTTTCAGAAGACAGATTCCAGAATACGTTTGATACAGGGGCCGGGAAAAGGCGTCAAGAAGAATGTAGAACATGCGCTTTTGCATACGAGAGGAAAGTACATATTTCTGGCAGATCAGGACGATATATGGCTAGATACAAAGGTGGAAACAGTTATGAATTGTTTTCGAGAAAAGCAGTGTATGGTAGTGATACACGATGCCCATGTATTTGCCGGAGAAAATTTTAAAGAATTTATAATGGATTCTTTTTTTGATTTTCGAAATGCGGGAGCAGGAGTTTTCAAAAATATTGTGAAAAACAGCTACATTGGATGTTGTATGGCATTTCGGCGGGAACTTCTTGAAATCGTTGTTCCGATTCCGTCCTGTATTGAGATGCATGATCAGTGGATCGGAGTACTGGGAGATGCGCTGTTTGGTGCGTCTTGTTTTTGTGAGAAGCCTTTATTGCTGTATCGAAGACATGGAGAAAATCAATCCGATATGAAGCATTATGGAATTTTTAAGATGATTCGCAATCGGATCGTATTTGTAACTTGTTTTGTGGCGCGGATGATACGGGAGAAGATCTGCGGCAGGAAAAGAGGAAAACATAAAGGAGTATAAATATTACAGATCGACGAAATTCTGAGAGAGGCAGAAGGCGTCGGCCGGATGACAGGCGGCGCAGCGATGAATATAGAAGACAAGAGAGCAGGCGACAGTATGACAGCCAGAGCAGACCGGAGGGAAGAAGACAGAATCCGGAACGAAGAAGGCCAGAAGAACATATGAGCGCAGAAGAACACAGGAGACGAGAAGAGATCCGTAGAAGAAATGAGCGAAGAAGGTCGGATGACCGTAGGAGCTATGAAGAGCGTAGCGCGGCCAGAAGAGAGCAGGAGGACTACGGAGAACGCCGACGTCCATCTAAAAAGGAGGTTCGTAGGCAGAAGGAGGAGTTGCGCAGGAAACGAAAGAGAAAACGGATTCTACTTCTTGTATCTGAACTTGTAATTCTGGCAGTTCTCTGTGTTGTTGCCTATGGAGTGATGAAGCTTGACAAGATAGATTATACAAAGCTAGATAAAGAGAAACTGGAAGTGTACCGTGATACAGGTCCATATACCAATATAGCGCTGTTTGGTCTGGATTCAAGAGATGGAGAGATTGATGGCGGTGTTCGAAGTGACTGTATGATGGTGGCAAGCATTAATAATGAGACGGATGATGTCAGAATTATTTCTATTTATCGAGACACGCTTTTAAAACAAGAAGACGGTGAGTTTGCAAAGGCCAACAGTGCGTATGCAAGAGGCGGCCCGCAAGCGGCAATCGCATTGATGAACCGAAATTTGGATCTGGATATTCAAAATTATGTGAGCGTTAATTTTAATTCTCTTGTAGATATTGTGGATGCTCTTGGCGGAATTGAAATTGAGCTGACAGAAGAAGAACGGGTACATATGAATAATTATCAGGTGGAGACGGCAGAAGTCGTGGGACAGTCGGTGCAGGAAGTTGAAGAGGCAGGACTTCAGAAACTGAATGGAGTGCAGGCGGTTTCCTATTCAAGAATCCGATATACAGATGGAGGCGATTATAAGCGCGCAGAGCGTCAGCGACTTGTTCTTCAAAAGATCGTTGAGAAAGCTCAGAAGGCAAATCTTCTGACATTAAACAAATTGCTTGATAAAGTTCTTCCGCAGATTTCAACAAGTTTTTCTCAGAAACAGCTGCTTGGTATTGCAGCGAATGCGTTGTCTTACAAAATTGGCGAGATGCGTGGTTTTCCTTTTGAAATTGCAGGAACGGATAGGATTGCAGGAGATAATGCATCCTATGTAATTCCTGTTGGTATTGCGAATAATGTGACTCAGCTTCATCAATTTCTTTTTGCGGAAGAGAACTATGTGCCATCTGAGATTGTGCAATCAATTAGCAATGAAGTGAGTGAATTATCCGGAATTTATCCGGAAAATGAGTAGAAAGTGGGAGAGATGGTAGGGAATTTCTGTATAAATATTGAAATTTCCGGCAAAATACGCTAATATAAGTGGGAATTTGAATATTTGTAAACATATCGAGAAAGGATAGGATTATGGCTACAAGAAGGAGAAGAAGAGGAAGAAGAAAGCAGAAAAGAGGCTTTTCTTCCTGGTCGATGGGAGCTAAAGTGGCTGCAATTATTGGAGGAACTTTTTTGCTCTTAATGACCTGTGGAATCGTTATTGTTGCACAGAAACTAGGAAAGATTGACTATCAGAAGATAGATCCGAAGCGCCTTAGTATTTCCGATGAGGTAGAGCACCAGACGGGGGTAGTGACATTTGCTCTTTTTGGATTGGACTCCCGTACTGGACAGCTTGAAAAAGGAACGCTGAGTGATACAATGATTATCGCAGTGCTTGACCGGGAGACGAAAGAGATAACAATGTCATCTGTTTATCGAGATACGCTTGTACAGATGGAAGATGGTTCATATAATAAAGCCAATGCAGCGTATGCTTTCGGGGGACCGCAGGAAGCGATTTCAATGCTGAATCGGAATTTTGACTTAAATATTGAAGATTATGTATCGGTAAATTTTAATGCGCTTGTCAGTGTGATTGATGCACTTGGCGGAGTAGAGCTTGATGTGACAGAAGATGAAGTTCCGCATCTGAACAATTATCAGGTGGAGACATCAAAGGTAGTAGGGCAGGAGAGGATTCCTTTAGAACATGGCGGAATGCAGACGCTGAATGGAGTGCAGGCAGTTTCATTTGCCCGGATTCGTATTATCGGAGGCGATCAGCAGCGTACAGAACGTCAGAGACGTCTGATT
This sequence comes from Lachnospiraceae bacterium, assembly GCA_018365895.1. Next base: position 16,650 of record JAGZJD010000039.1, read on the forward strand.
CAGGCAATTACAGATAAAGCACAGACGGCAAGTCTTTCTACAATCAACAAAATTATTGACCAGGTATTTCCGCAGATTTCCACAAGCTTATCACTTGGAGAAATTTTAGATTATGCTAAGGATGCGTTTAAGTATAAGTTAGGAGAAAGCAAGGGATTTCCGTATAATCAGTTCTATAATACACTTTCTGGCATTGGAAGCGTAGGAGTGGTGAATGATCTTCCGGCGGATGTGACAGGACTTCATCAATTTCTTTATGGTGCAGGAACACCATACACACCTTCTTCTACGGTTGTACAGATAGGACAGGAAATGCTGTACCGCGGACAGGGAAATGGTAACAGCAGTAGCGAAGAGAATAGTACAGATTATAATACCTATTCGAACGAAGATTACAGTGATGAATCTTATACTGAAGAAACTAATACAGAAGATTACAGTGATAGCAGTAATAGTGATAATGGCTATGAAGATTTAGAAAATAATAGTGATAGTACGGGAAGTGACGAATCTGGAAACAGTGGGGATTCGGGAGAAATGATGGAATAGTCAGGAGGTTTATGATGAATAAGATACAAAAGAAGCTGGGAATGTTGTTGGCGTTCTGCCTGCTCCTTCCATGTTTTTCAATAGTGGCACATGCAGCAAGTGGTGTGCTTACGTTCTCTGATCCTACAACGAAAGTGGGAGAAACGGTAACAGTAAAAGCGAAATTGGATGCTTATGGTTCTCCGATTGGTGACGGTGATATTACAGTAACATATGATCCGGCGAAGTTAGAATTTGTCAGTGGGCAGAATGCCAGTGGTGGAAGCGGTACAGTAAACTTATCTACAACCGGTGATGGTTCAGTTACAGAATTGAACTATACGATGGAATTTCGGGCTCTGTCAGAAGGAACCACTAATATTGAGGTGTCAGGATATACAGCATACCTTTATGATGATGAGACATTGGATGTTACACTTGGTTCTTCGGCAGTGACGATTGAACCGGGAGATGGGACTGTACAGCAGTCATCTGCTGCTACTGGAACGGGACCGATGGTAACGGTAAATGGAATTAATTATAATATCAATGGAAGTTTTGCAGATGTATTGATTCCGGAAGGTTTCGTGCGAACTATATTGACATATGAGGGTCAGGAATGTCAGGTACTGCAGCAGGAAACAAGCGGTCTTTATATGATTTATCTGACAGGTGCAGACGGAACAAGTGATATGTTTCTCTATGATGCAGAGAAGGGAGAGTTTTCCGCATGTGAGAAAATCCGTCTTTCTGATACAAATGATATCTTCTTAATGCAGTTTAAACCGGATATGGAACTTCCAAGTGATTATAAGAGTACAGAAGTAGAAATGAATAGCGTTATTTATCCGGCGTGGCAGGACGCTTCCAGACAGGAGTTTTATATCGTATATGCATTAAATAGTGCAGGACAGAAAAATTTTTATCAGTATGATGCGGCTGAAGCCACATATCAGAGATATGTGGTAACAGCAGCGAAAGATACAGAAGAAAAAGCAACAGGTTTTTTGGGAAAAATTGAGTCAAAATTAAAAGAAAATTTAAGTAAGCTTTTGATCGGTGTGTGGGCAATATTTATTCTCATGTTAATTATTTTGATTGTTCTTGCTGTAAAACTGAAACATCGCAACGAAGAATTGGATGATTGGTATGAAGATTTTGGAGATGAATATGAAAAGAAGCTGAAGGCAGAACAAACTGCAGCTAAGAAAGCAAAGAAAGAAAAGACGGCAGTGAAATCCTCTCAAAAACGGACACCAGAAAAGAAAAAAAAGAATTATGATTATGATGAGTTGGAAAATGATTATGAGGATGAATTAGACGAAGAGTTTTATGATGAGTTACCGGATCAGGATGACTATGATGATGATTATGACTCTTATGATGATGATTCCTATGACGATTATGATGACGATTACGACGATTATGAAGATGATTATGATCGTAAGAAGCGAGCAAAAGACACAGCAGAGTTTTCTTTAAATTTCATAGATTTAGATTAATTTGAACAGGGTGGAAAATTTCCATCCTGTTTTCAATTTTTTTTTAAGAAATGAACACATTTCTTTCACAATTAGACAGTAAACTACAATCATAGAAAACAGGAAGGAGATTTATATTATGAGTAATGAATATAGTTATCAGATTCCAAATGATGGGGATCAGAATTATACAGAATCAAATCAGGAGCCAGAGAATAGAAGACCGAAGAAAAAAGGCAGAAAGGTAGTTGCCGTTGTCTGTGCCGGGATGGTATTTGGACTAGTGGCATCTGTTACATTTCAGGCATCGAACTATATGGTGGAAAGAGTGCTTGGCAAATCTGAACGGACAACAAGTACAACGAAGAACACCTCCAGTTCCAGTACAAATGTAAATAGTACAAAACTGACGCAGACAAAAAGTACTGTTACTTCAGATATTTCTGAGATTGTGGAAAATGCAATGCCTTCCGTTGTTTCCATCACGAATATTAGTGTTCAGCAAGTACAGAGCTTTTTCCAGGGAACGCAGGAATATGAGAGCCAGAGCAGCGGATCGGGAATTATTATCGGAAAGAATGATTCAGAACTTCTTGTTGTAAGTAATAACCATGTTGTTTCCGGAAGTGATACATTGACAGTAACGTTTATCAATAATACAAGTGTAGAGGCTCAGATCAAGGGTACAGATCCGGACAAAGATCTGGCTGTAGTTGCAGTTCCGCTTGATAAGATTGATGAGGATACGATGAGTCAGATTGCAGTTGCAACACTTGGAGATTCTTCTGAATTGAAGGTTGGAGAGCCTGTCATTGCGATTGGAAATGCCCTTGGCTATGGACAGTCTGTGACAAATGGTATTGTCAGCGCCAAAGACCGTACATTGAGTTCTTCTAATGCAGAAGGAGAGGCAGAAGAAAATTCTGTAAAATATATCCAGACAAATGCAGCAATTAATCCAGGTAACAGCGGTGGAGCTCTTTTGAATATGAATGGTGAGGTCATTGGAATTAACACTGCAAAAGTTGCAGACAGCGCTGTAGAAGGTATGGGATATGCGATTCCGGTTTCGGACGTAAGTGATATCATTGAAGACCTTATGAATCGAACAACACGGACGAAAGTCAATGAAGGTGAGCAAGGTCAGCTGGGTATTACAGGATTTGACGTGGCAGAAGAGAATGCTGCAATGTACAGTATGCCAAAAGGTGTATACATTTCTAAAGTTGCTGAAGGAAGCGGGGCCGAGAAGGCAGGCTTGACAAAAGGAAGTATTATTGTGGAATTCGATGGAACGGCAATTGACAGCATGGCAACACTTCAGGAGCGTTTGCAGTACTATAAAGCAGGTGAAACAGTTTCTGTAACAGTGCGAGTGCCGAGTGCAACAGGGGAGTATACAGAGAACACAGTAGATGTGACTCTTGGAGAACGCACAATAGCAAAATAAAATGATGAAAAGCTGTAGAATATTTAGAGGATTCTCTGATATCTACAGCTTTTTGTTTCATTAACAATCTGAGGTTCTTAGACGAAGGATTTCGTCGATCAATTCTTTCGCAGCCTCGTCTTTTGTGAGCAGCTGCAATTCTTTTGTCTTATCTTTTGTAATCAGTGTAATGATATTGGTATCTGTGCCAAATCCGGCGCCGGCTTCTTTTAAATTATTAGCGACAATCATATCCAGATTTTTTTTCTCTAATTTTGCTTTGGCATGTTCGATTAAATGCTCTGTTTCCATTGCAAATCCACAGAGGAACTGTCCGTTTTGTTTATGATTTCCAAGAAAAGCGAGAATATCATCAGTTCGTGTGAATGTAAGAATCATATCCGAACCGGATTTTTTGAGTTTTTCATCAGCAATCTGAGCTGGACGGTAATCTGCAACAGCAGCAGCTTTGATGATAATATCCTGATCCTGGCTGCGGGAAGTGACGGCCTCGAACATATCGCGGGCTGAAAGAACCGGTACTACATCTACAAAAGGCGGTGGTTCAATCGAAGTTCGTCCGCTTACTAATGTAACAGAAGCTCCGCGGAGCATGCAGTTTCTTGCAATGGCATATCCCATCTTGCCAGTAGAGTGATTGGAAACGAAACGTACAGGATCAATGGCTTCGATTGTTGGACCGGCAGTTACAAGAACGTGAAGACCTTCCATATCTTTTGGGAAAGCCAGTTCCCGTAAAATGTATTGAAGCAGCGTATCCGGTTCCGGCATCTTTCCGGCTCCGGTATCCCCGCAGGCAAGATAGCCGGTAGCAGGAGTAATAATCTCCATACCGTATCCGCGTAGACGTTTTAGATTATCCTGCACGATTGGATTCTCGTACATGCGTGTGTTCATTGCCGGAGCAATCAGTTTCGGACACTGACAGGCAAGGACGGTTGTCGTCAGCATATCATCTGCAATTCCGAAAGAGAGTTTTCCAATGACATTGGCCGTAGCCGGAGCGATTATTACAAGATCAGCTTTCTTTGCAAGAGATACATGTTCTACTTGAAATTCAAAATTCCGGTCAAAGGTATCGATTAGACATTTGCGTCCAGTCAATGTCTCAAATGTGATCGGGTTGATAAAGTTTGTAGCGTTTTGCGTCATGATTACATGAACTTCTGCGTGCTGCTTGATAAGCATACTGGCAAGTGAAGCAGATTTATAGGCAGCGATGCCGCCGGTAACGCCGAGAATGACAGTTTTTCCCTTTAACATAATGATAGTCCTTTCCAAAAATTCTGGACTCATTTTATCATATTCTCATAAAAAATGCACGCAGAAAACAAAGAGAAGTAAGGGAGAAATGTTGTTTTTGAAAAATGTGTGTGCTATAATGTCACCGTATTGTATCTCCGGAAAGGAGAATAATAACAAGGAGGAAAATTAAATATGAGTGAAACAAAAACAGTAAGAGCAGGAAATTCAGCAAAGACAATGTCGATTGTACAGATTGCCTTGTTTGCGGCGATAATTGTTATTATGGCATTTACCCCGTTTCTTGGCTTTATTCCTCTCGGTTTTACAAGAGCGACCATTATACACATTCCGGTGATTATAGGTTCGATTCTCTTTGGACCGGTGCAGGGGGCAGTACTTGGATTTGTTTTCGGGCTGACAAGCTTTGTAAATGCAACGATGAATCCGACTGTGACATCATTTGTGTTCACACCGTTTTATAGTGTGGGAGATATACATGGTGGATTTGGAAGCCTGATTATTTGCTTTGTTCCGCGAATTCTGGTAGGTGTTGTGCCGTACTATGTATATCGTCTGTTTGATAAGATTGGAAAAGATTATCCGAAGAAACAAACACTTGCGCTTGGAATGGCGGGGTTGACAGGTTCTCTTACGAACACGCTGCTCGTTATGAATTTAATTTATGTACTATTTGGAGAAAGCTATGCTGCGGTGCAGAATGTATCGGTCAAATCATTATATGGTGTGATTTTGTCGGTAATTCTTGTAAATGGTATTCCGGAAGCAATTGTGGCAGTCTGTGTTGTAACACTTGTAACCCGCACACTGCTGCATATAAAATTTGTGAGAAGATAAGGATGAAAAGCAATGATGGTACTTGCAATTGATATAGGAAATACAAATATTGTAATTGGATGTCTGCGGACGGCGGAGGACGTTATATTTGTGGAACGTCTCTCTACAGATGCAACAAAGACAGTTCTGGAATATGCAATCAGTATTAAAAATGTATTAGAATTATATGGAATAGAAGGAAAAGATCTGGATGGTGTCATCATCTCCTCTGTTGTTCCTCCGGTT
>JAGZJD010000040.1 GCA_018365895.1 Lachnospiraceae bacterium
TGATCGGCGCATGTTTCCATACGATTTTCATAACTTCAAATTCAGCTTCAGAAATCTGTGGTAAATCGCTCATTTCAAATCCCTCCTTAAATCTTACGGATGTAATAAATATATTATAGACGTTATTTATGTGGTTGTCAATTTCAGAAAAAACATATTGACTCGAAATCTTACTTGTGTAATAATTGAAATATTACAAGAGTAAGATTTGTAGAAGGCAACAAAAAGAAAAGAACCAGAATCACAACGGATTGGCTGGTTCCTTTACTCGTTTGAATTACCTCTTTTATGTATAAGTGTTAAGAGGTATTCAATTGCTGGAAGAATCTCGGCTGCCTCTTGCTCATCACATTCCTGTAGCATCAATAACAGTTTTTGTTTTTTCAACCCGTCCGTAGCAGTGTCAGGGTGGAAAATACGGTCTGCAGGAATGTGTAAATAAGCGATGATCTGGCACAATACTTCGAACTTGGGATTCCCACGGTCGTTTTCAATATTCAGTATTGTACGTTCATCACAACCTATTTGTTCAGCTAATGCTGCTTGACATAGATGGGCTTCTTCTCTGGCAGCCCGAACTACCTTCGCAAGATTTTTTACATAGTCATGCATTACAATTCACCTCAGTGCTAGTTTACACTACAGGGTAAATATTATGAATTACAATAGAGTACAGGTGACAAACTATAAATAGTCAAGACCTTTTTAATAAAAATATTAAATGGTAAAAAAGGGTAACTTTAATAGACCATCTGAATACATCGCATTTCGGATGGGACAGATAAATGTATGCAGAGTAGATATTAGCGAAGTTTCTGAGTGTTAAAGTCTATATCTTGCCTCTCCAATGCATAGATGACTCTGATCAGTTTCTTTGCTACATGTGTAACGGCTACTCGATGTTTTTTGCCTTCTGCACGTTTCTTTGCGTAATAGGTTGCAAAGGTCAAATCAAAACGGATTAGAGGAAGGCAAGCATTAAGAAGTACGTATCGGAGCTGTGACGAACCATGTTTCACCATTCTGCCTCCGTGAGATTCCGTTCCGGAATCATTTACTCCAGGCTCAATTCCGGCAAATGCAAGCATCTGACCGGGATTAGAAAAGTTAGAAATATCACCATATTCAGCATAAATAACAGCGGCTGAAATTGGACCGATTCCCGGAATGGTCAGATAATGAGGATGTACTTCTTCAATAAATTTATGAATCTCAGATTCCAAAGTATCGATTTCTTTGACCAGCGATTTGTAGAGGGTTAATAAACTGTTCAATTCAATGTCAAAGATAGAATTGTTGACACCAACTGTATTGGCAGCAAGTTCCTTTAAACAGAGAAACTGCTGAATAGAAAACTTCCCTCTGGAAATGCAACGTAACTTGTCATAAGAAGCAGAATTCATGCGTGCCATTTTCTCAGCAGAACCATAGTTTTCAAGCAGATACAAAGCCGTTTTGGAAAGTCTTTCATTAAAAAATGGCTTAAATTCTGGGAAAGTATGGTCTAAGACATTGGTGATTTTTACAAGATAAAAAGAACGTTGACGAATTAATCGATTTCGTAAACGAGTTAGTGACTTTAAAGAATAAGAGTGGTAAAATCCTTTTGAATGGGGTTTGTACTCAACAGTCATTAACCACCGAGCTATTGATTCGCAGTCAACAGAGTCGGTTTTGGTTCGCCTCAAGGTCGTAGACTTTTTGTATTCCTTGATAAGGACTGGATTAACTTCCATGAAGCTGTGGTGGGCATTTTCAAGGAAGAGTTCAAGATTGAGGGCATAATGGGCTGTTGATTCAAACCCTATTTTTATATCCTCAGGATTGGAGAGAGAATTTAAAACAGTAAGTAGTTCTTCAAAACCTGCTTTATCATTTTTAAAAGTGAATTTTGAAACTACTTTTTGATCAGCTGCAGATATAATGCAGCAATCGTGCTTGTACTTGGAAATATCAATTCCAACAAAGTACATGGACATAGAAATATACCTCCTGAATTAGTATTTAGGCACTGAAGTCTTCCACAGAGAATTCGACTGTGTAAACACGTAAATAGAAACGTCAAGCGTTAACAAACTAATTACCAGTAATAGACGAAAAGCTGTGGTCTGAGACACCTCGGAACAGTCAAAGCTGTAATAACATAGAAACAGATCCACAGTGCCTTTTCAAACTATATCAGAGATGGATTTAAATACCCAGAGTTAATCTGGAGAAAGGAAAAATCCAATTACCATCTAAGATAATTGGATTATACGTATAAGATGAAACGAACTACACCATAAAAAGGAGAAATCACATGGAAGCAAGGAAACAGCATAGAATACGATGTTTGTTGAAGTTACTGAAATTTGCTCATGGATAAAAATGCATTGATAGGTGTATCGCAATTCACAGAACGATAGAATTGCGATACACCTATTTTATATTTCAAGAGAAAACAAAAAGGAGGCTCATGATGAAAGAGATGGAAGCAAAGACAGAAAACAGATATGAGTACAAGAAACCACAGGAAAAGAGGAAACAGATGATAGCACCGGATTTATTTGAATTTGCATATGTACCGGATTGGTATGGACATTTAGCGGAATTGGAGAGGTTGGCATTGCCGGAATCATGGAAGTTCCGAAAGCCGAACCGGGAAACAAAGAATACAGACACTCCCATTTTAGAACGTTACATACATACAATTTTTCGCAAGCAGGTTATTGACTTTAATTCAGAAAGTGATCCAAGAAAAGCAGACAGTATTATTCATTTGGAAAACGAATGCGTCTGCTTCCATACTGGATTATACACATCTCAGTACAAGGGGATTTATGGTTATTTTGAAAGAAACAATTTTTCGGATTCTTTAAGAGATTGGTATTTTAGAGGTTTTTGTGATGAACTGTCTCCAAAGTTAAGATACATCGAGCCATTACCACAAAAGCCCGTCTATCATATGGCGCAGAGTGGCATTAACTTTAATCCAGGAGCCGATTGTGGTGCGGTTGTATCAGGAATTTTTGGATGGAAAAACAACGGATTACATCAAGAGGATTTTTGAAAAAGAGGGAGTTCGGAACTGGGATGGCGGTACGAAATGGCAGGCGACAACCTTAATGAGTATGTTAGAGAATGAAAAATACAAAGGTGATGCATTGCTGCAGAAAAGTTATACGGTGGACTTCCTTACCAAGAAGCGGACGCAGAACAAAGGGGAAATCCAGATGTTTTATGTGGAGGATGACCACGATGCCATCATTTCAAAGCGGATTTGGGAATGTGTACAGCTTGAAATAAAACGCAGGAAAAAGTATCTGGAGGAGCATGGGACAAACTCCTATTCTCACCGGCCGGAAAGCAATCCATTCGCATCCAAGACAATTTGCGGAGACTGCAATAAGGTATTTGTACGGAAAGGCTGGCGGAGCAGCACGGGCGTTGACCGTAAGGTATGGCAGTGCAGTGAACGCTACAAGATCAAAGGAGTCATGGGATGTGCCAACCGCCACGTAGAGGAAGAAACGCTGATAAAGGCATATCTGATGGCTTGGAATGCATTGGTGGAGAACCGAGAGGATTTCATGGAGCAGTGGACGGAACAGCTGCAGAGCGAGAACCTATTGGAAGGTTATCGGGCAGAGAAGTTCATAGAATATACGGATGGGGCAGAGCCTTTGACGGAGATGGACACGGACTTCATGCTGAAAACACTGGACCACATCAAAGTTTTTGAGGATAGGACATTGTTGGTGGTGTTCCTGGACGGAACGGAGATTGAATGTAAAAATGAAGAGGAGTAAGAAAAGATGCCGATTGGGAGTTGCGATTCCTGATCGGCTTTTTTTCTTGCTCTTTTGCAGATGGTAAAATAGCAGGTAATATGGTAAAATATAGTTGAATTACTTTTGGTGCAAAGGAGAGAAAATTGTGGAAATAAGTTTAAAAGAATCAGATTTTTTAGAATCTTTTGATTTATTATGGTCGAAAGACTTAGATAAATACAAAAAAAATAAGCTAAATCTATTTGTATTAAAAATTAATTCTAATGAGTTTGACTATGATTTATTAATTAATAGATATGCTCCTTGACCCGGTAATTGATTATTCCATATCAAGGCAAGTAAAAGAAAGATATAAAAATAGACCGGCAACTCTTTCTAAGAAAGCAAGAGAAAAGTTTGTGGAATACGCCAGAAATAATGGTGAGTTAGGAGAGCTTTTATTGTTTTGTTTTTTAGAAACACACTTAGGAGCACCCAAAATTCTTACAAAATTGGAATTGAAAACCTCTACGAGCCATTATGTAAATGGTGCGGATGGAGTACACTTTTTAAAACTACCAGACGGGAATTACCAATTAATATTCGGTGAATCAAAAACATATCAAGATATAGATGGAGCTATTAGGGATGCGTTTAAGTCCATATATAATTTTAAGAATGGAATAAATGATAAGGGTAATCAAAAGAGTGGTATACAATACGAAAAGAGTTTGATCAGCGATAATTTATTTAAGGAAGCGTTCTCAGATGAAGAAAGAGATTTTTTAATATGAAGACAGTATTTCTTTATGTGAGAAATATGGGCTTTTTGATGTGATATCCGGAGTATTGGTCGGAAAACCTATAGATGAAACCTATTCCACTGAGTACTGCGACCTGCTGGTAAAGGTTATCAACAAACCGGAACTTCCGATATTGTACAATATCAATATCGGACATGCGACTCCCAGATGTATTATTCCGTTTGGAGTAAATGCGCATGTAGATGCAGAGCAACAGGTAATCTCTTTTGAATAATCAGCAGCCGATTAGCTAAATCTATTATCAATAATGGTGGAATAATAGAAAATGAAGTGTTAGAAGAGGGAAACAAGATCTGATAGGAGATTATAAAAGATGACTGATAATATAAGAATTAGACTTCTAACCCCTTCGGATATATACCCTGAAATGTTAGAACAGTTCCAACATAAACAGATAATATCTAACAAATGGATAAAAAGCGAAGGTCGTTATGAACTGATAAAAACTTACGAAATTCGTGAGTGGAGTCAAGAGAAGAAGATATGGATATCCCAATATTTATGTCAACAAATGAATAGAGGTGGTTTTGCTGCTGGAGCTTTCTGCAATGATCAAATTGTTGGTTTTTCTTGTATAGATGGTATCTTGCAAGGTACAGCAGAAAAATACGCAAACTTAACAATGCTTTTTGTAGATGATGAGTGGAAACGAAAAGGTGTTGGGAGAAAATTATTCAAACAAATGTCTCTATCTGCTGAAAATATGGGAGCGAATAAAATATTTATTTCAGCAATTCCATCTTCCGATACAATATCTTTTTATTTCAACATGGGATGTTTGGATGCAAAATGGATAATAGAAAGTTTTGTTGATACCGAAAAGGATCGGTATTTAGAATATGATTTGAAAAGAAACTGATTTCTCTCTCAAATGTCGAGGACTTATTACCCGTCGAAAAAACAGAGTGGCATTCCGTCTTGAAGTTACAGAACTTGCAGAGAGGAACTAAGACAAATCTAATTTTGGAGGTAAACGATGTTTTTGGACACGAGCTTTTTAGTAAATGATGAAATCCAATTGTGTTTGCAAAAAACAGTAGATGGTAATGTTGAGAAAGAGTGGCTTCCTACATATCATTTTGCTATTTGTGATAAGCAGGGGCGAGAGATGGGAGTTTGTGATTTGAGGGTTGGACATAATTTAAATACATATTAATGATATGCGGCTTGAAGATGGTGAAATGGAAAAATGTATATATCGAATTGATTTGAGATAATTTTCTGATAGGGTATGGCACGGTGTTCAAGGTTTATGATGATCAGGATTCCGGAAATATCTGCTTCGGAACAGAAAAGGACGGCCAGCGTTATTTTATCAAATTTGCAGGTGCTCCTACCGAGCGGTATAACGGTAATCCCGCAGATGCTATTGCAAGACTGAAAGCAACTTTGCCTGTATATAGTGAACTACAGCATGAGAACTTGATTGAATTGGTTGAAGTCAAAGATATTGGCGGTGGATTTGCTATGGTATTCAAGTGGTCTACTGGTGATTGTATGGGACGAATGTGGGGCAGTTCACTTTTTCAGTCGCCCGAAGAATATGAAGTTGGCGCAGTTATAGATGAAATCACGAATGTTTATGCGGTGGGTGCAACAGCCTTTGCTCTCTTCGGCGAGTATAACCGTAATCGGGACAGGTGGCAGGCAGCTCAGCGACAAACTTTTTGAGGTTGCAGCAAAAGCTGTAAGTGCTGACAGAAATGGAAGGCAACAGTCCATCCGACAATTGAGAGAAGAATGGGAGATGGCAATTCGCATGGAATCTTGAAGAACAAATTTAGGCAAGAATAGTCGGGAAAATGATTCTCCGAGCTGATAGGATATAGAAACAGCGAAGCGAAAGTGGTGAAATAAGCATGGATTGGGTGGATGCAATAAGTAAAGCAATTCAGTATATAGAGGAACATATCACAGAGGAGTTGACCGCAGACAGAATTTCAGAAAATATCAATATTTCTTCTTTTTATTTTCAGAAAGGATTTGCGATGCTTTGCGGATTTACGCTTATGGAATATATCAGGAACCGCAGACTTGCACTAGCTGGAAATGATCTGGCTACGGGTAAAGAGAAGATTATAGATATTGCAATGAAATATGGATATGATTCTCCGGATAGTTTTACACGAGCGTTTACAAGGTTTCATGGTGTGACGCCGACAGCAGCCAGAAAAGGACAGGTCATGCTGAAATCTTTTGCACCGCTGAAGGTAAAACTGTCATTAGAAGGAGGATATATCATGGATTACAGAATTGTAAAAAAAGAAGCTTTTACCGTAATTGCAAATGCAAGAGAATTTTCTTATGAAGATGCAAAGGATGTAGTACCGCAGTTCTGGCAGGAACATTATCAGGCGGGAAAAGGAAAAACGGTTATGGGGGTATATGGAATCAACATTGACCTGAATATGGGGCATGATACTTTTGAGTATCTCATTGCAGATCCATATAATCCGGTCAAGGAGGTTCCGGAAGGCTTTACAGTGAAGACGATTCCGGAGTTTACATGGGCGGTATTCCCTTGCAAAGGTGCTTTGCCGTATGCATTGCAGGATGTGAACACAAAGATTTTTACAGAATGGCTCCCAGCGCTTAGAGAATATGAATTTGCTGCAGGGTATTGTGTAGAATATTATGATGATCCATCGAAATATTCGAAGGGAGCGCAGGACGAAAACTATTATTGTGAAATCTGGCTTCCGGTTAAGAAAAAGTAGAGAGTGCATTTGCCGCAGATTTATGCTATTCTATGTTAAAGCACAGAGATAAAATATGATTTTTTGGAAAGGAAAGGGATTGATTATGAGTAAGGTATTAGTAGCGTATTTCAGTGCCAGTGGTGCAACAGCAAAACTGGCGAAGCGGCTTGCAGTGTCTATCGGAGCGGATTTACATGAGATTCAGCCGGAAATTCCATACACGGATGCCGATTTAGACTGGAGAGATAAAAATAGCCGCAGCAGTGTGGAAATGAATGATAAGTCATTCCGGCCTGCAGTTGCAAATAAGGTGAATAAAATCGATCAGTATTCGGTTATTTTCATAGCTTTTCCTATTTGGTGGTATGTTGCCCCGACCATTATGAACACGTTTTTGGAGCAATATGATCTGAAAGGAAAGACAATTATTCCGTTGGCAACTTCAGGCAGCAGTGGTATGGGGAACACAAATAAAGAACTGGAGGATTCCTGTCCGGGAGCGGAATTAAAAGAAGGAAAGAGATTCTCTGCGGATGCAAGCGAAGAAGAACTAAAGGCATGGGCAGAGAGTTATCAATTGGTATGATAATATACATAGGCAGTGTGGCTGCTGCGTTTTTGAAATATTTACGGAAAGATATATTAGATTGAAATTTTCTTGCAATTTGAAAATGGTTTGTTTATAATGATAAAGACAATAAAATGAACGGGAGCTTGTATGACAGGCTGAGAGGAAGGTATGACCTTCGACCGATAACCTGATTTGGATAATGCCAACGTAGGGATGCAGAAAATGAGCAATGTAATGTATGAAACGGAAGTTATCGAATTAGGTAGCTTTCGTTTTTTTGTGTTATACAGCGGATGAAGCCGATGCGCAATCTGCTGTGAATGGAAAGGAAGTGACTGGAGAATTTCCCGTAACGTTTCGGGCGGATAGAAGGGGAGCGCCTTGTGTCTTGTAGTTTTGCGATGGGAACCCGTGTTTCGGGGTGAGAGGAGAAAATAGATTCTCGACCGAACGAAGTAGTGAAGACTTCGTACAAAACACGAAAAGAGGAAATAAAAATGAAAAGTTCAAAAGGATTATTGAAAATGGTTGTACTGTCGATGTTGGTAGCTCTTGGAGTTGTCATATCACCAATTTTGAGGGTGGAAGGGATGTGTCCTATGGCGCATTTTATTAATATAGTTTGCTCTGTATTTCTTGGACCATGGTATTCACTGCTCTGCGCAGCACTTATCGGAATTTTGCGTATGACATTGATGGGAATTCCGCCGCTTGCATTAACCGGAGCCGTATTTGGAGCATTTTTATCCGGAGTTTTCTATCGGATTTCGAAAGGAAAGATTTTATTTGCAGTACTTGGAGAAGTCATTGGGACAGGGATTATCGGAGCTATTGTATCTTACCCGGTTATGACCTTTTTATGGGGCAAAGAAGGACTGAGCTGGATGTTCTATGTGCCTTCATTTATTTGTGGTACTTTGATTGGAGGCAGCATTGCTTATGTATTTCTTAGAAAGTTGGCGGATAATGGTATGCTTACGAGAATCCAGGCAATGCTTGATGCGAAATGTTATGGCGATAAGAGCGGTGTCTTTTCAAACTCAGTGATGATTGCTGCGTTCGGAGCAATTTTCTTTGTTGTGATAAAAATTGCTGCAGATATTTTCCACCTGGAGGCTTTCGTATGGTCCTTTTTAGCTTATGCTTCACTTGGCGCCTGCGCTGTGGCAGCAGTGGTGTATTTTGCAGTAAAAAAGGGGAAGGAGCATCAGTAAATTATGAAAGATCTGCGACAAATGATTAGAAGAAAACAGGCGTTGATCCACTGTATTACAAATCCAATTTCAATGACACAGTGTGCAAATGCAGTGTTGGCGATGGGAGCAAGACCAATGATGGCAGAACATCCGGAGGAAGTAGAAGAGATTACAGCTACGGCAGGAGCATTGCTTCTGAATCTTGGAAATATTTCTGATGTTCGGATGGAGGCAATGAGACGTTCACTGAAAACGGCGAAAAAATATCAGATTCCGGTTGTTCTGGATGCGGTTGGCGTGGCATGCTCAGCGCTGAGAAGAACTTTTGCGATGGAGCTGCTTGCAGAAAAAGCAGTGACGATAGTCAAAGGAAATTATTCTGAAATAACAGCACTTTGCGACAGTGCGTACTATTCTTCAGGAGTGGATGCGGATAAAGCGCTTTGCATCGATAGAACGGCAGAACGTGCATTGGCGTTGTCTGAGAAATATCATGCGGTAATCCTGGCAAGTGGAGAGAAAGATCTTGTTGCAGACAGAAAGCAGTTGTACATTGTAAATTGTGGAACGCCCCAGTTAGCTAATATTACCGGAACCGGATGTATGCTCGGAGCAGTTTGTGCCGCCTGCCTTGCATCAGAAGATGCATCAGAAGCGGCAGTAGATGCCTGTATGGTTATGGGAATTTGTGGAGAATTATCCGAAACAGAACAGGGATCCGGAAGCTTTTTGAAAAATCTTCTGGATCAATTATCGACATGGAGTGAAGAAACGATTCTTTCCAGAGCAAAGGTGGAGGTGAGAACGATTGAAAAATTTTGATTTGAAACTTTATTTTATCACAGACAGTACAGGATTTTGTGAAGAAGAATTTCTTTATAGAGTGGAAGAAGCCTTGAAGGGAGGTGCGACGTTCCTTCAGCTTCGCGAAAAAGAAAAAACAACAAGAGAGTACATTGCACTTGCAAAAAAAGTGCAGAAATTAACAAAAAAATATCATATTCCGCTTATCATTGATGATCGATTGGATGTGGCACTGGCAGTTGAAGCAGATGGAGTTCATCTTGGACAGAGTGATATGCCGGTTTCTATTGCAAGAAGTATCTTAGGAGAAGATAAGATCATTGGTGCTACGGCAAAAACAGTGGAACAGGCAGTGGAGGCATGGAAAGAGGGGGCAGATTATCTCGGAGTTGGAGCAATTTATCCGACAACGACAAAGGTAAAGACAATATTAACGTCAACAAAGATGCTTGCAGATATTTGTAAAGCAGTTCCAATTCCGGTGAATGCGATCGGCGGATTAAATGCGGATAATCTGGATGTGTTAAAGGGCATTCCGATTGCCGGAATCTGTGTCGTATCGGCGATTATGAAGGCAGATGATCCGGCTCAAGCGGCAAAAATACTCCGTGAGAAAATTGAGGTGGGCTTATGAAAACAGCATTATCAATAGCCGGAAGTGATTCCAGTGGAGGCGCGGGAATCCAGGCAGATATGAAAACAATGACAATGAATGGCATTTATGGGATGTGCGCAATTACGGCACTGACAGCGCAGAATACAACTGGTGTGAGAGGGATTCAGGAAGTATCTCCGGAATTTTTGAAAGAGCAGATAGATGCGGTTTTTGAGGACATTTATCCGGATGCGGTTAAGATAGGAATGCTTTCCAGCGCAGAACTTATTCAAGTCATTGCAGAGAGGTTGAGATTTTATAAGGCGAGACATATTGTGGTTGATCCGGTCATGGTTGCTACAAGTGGTTCAAAACTTATGAAAACGGATGCGGTGGAGGTTCTGACGAAGGAACTTTTACCATTGGCGGAACTTGTGACACCAAACATTCCGGAAGCAGAGATTTTGGCAGGAATGACGATTTCCAAGCGGAGTGATATGGAAGCAGCAGCAAAAAAGATTGGAAATACTTATGGCTGTGCAGTGCTTCTGAAGGGAGGCCACAGTGTAAATGATGCGAATGATCTTTTATGTGCTAATGGAGTTTGTCAGTGGTTTGAAGGAAGAAGGATTTCAAATTCTAATACACACGGGACGGGATGTACGCTGTCTTCTGCAATTGCCTCAAATCTGGCGAAAGGATTTTCTCTGGAATTGTCTGTAAAACGGGCGAAAGAATATATTTCCGGAGCGCTTGAGGCAATGCTGGATCTTGGAAAAGGTTCCGGGCCAATGAAACATAATTTTGATTTGAATGGATATTTTAGTGAAGAAGCATAGCATATAACAGGAGGAAACAGATGAGAACTTATACAACACAGATGGATGCAGCGAAGCAGGGAATTATTACACCGGAAATGAAAATAGTTGCAGAAAAAGAGTATCGTACAGAAGAAGAGATCAGAGCACTTGTAGCAAAAGGCCAGGTGGCGATCTGTGCAAATAAGAAGCATAAATGCATTGATCCGAATGGAGTCGGTTCAATGCTGCGCACAAAAATCAATGTTAATCTTGGGGTTTCCAGAGATTGTAAAGATTATGATGTAGAAATGCAAAAAGTAATGGCTGCAGTTCATATGGGAGCAGAAGCAATTATGGATTTGTCTTCCCATGGAAATACACAGCCATTTCGACAAAAACTAACACAGGAATGTCCGGCTATGATTGGAACAGTTCCTGTTTATGACAGTGTAATCCATTATCAGAGGGATCTTGCTACATTGACTGCGAAAGATTTTATCGATGTGATTCGTCTGCACGCGGAAGATGGTGTGGATTTTGTGACATTACATTGTGGGATTACCCGTAAGACGATTGAGCAGATTAAGACACATAAACGGAAAATGAATATTGTTTCCAGAGGAGGTTCTCTTGTATTTGCCTGGATGAGTATGACAGGAGAAGAGAATCCATTTTATGAATACTTTGATGAAATTCTTGAAATTTGCCGGGAATATGATGTGACGATTTCACTTGGAGATGCGTGCCGTCCAGGATGCCTTGCGGATGGAAGCGATGTTTGTCAGATTGAAGAACTTGTACGTTTAGGAGAACTGACAAAACGGGCGTGGGAAAAAGATGTACAGGTAATGGTAGAAGGACCAGGACATATGCCGATGGATCAGATTGCAGCGAATATGAAACTTCAGCAGACAATCTGTATGGGGGCGCCATTTTATGTGTTAGGACCAATCGTAACAGACATTGCACCAGGGTATGACCATATTACATCTGCCATTGGAGGGGCAATTGCTGCAGCATCCGGAGCAGCCTTTTTGTGTTATGTTACTCCGGCAGAACATCTGGCGCTTCCGAATCTGGAAGATGTGAAACAGGGAATCATTGCTTCCCGGATAGCAGCTCATGCAGCGGATATTGCAAAGAAAATTCCTCATGCGCGGGATCTTGATGATGAGATGGCAGATGCCAGAAGAACATTTGATTGGGAAAAACAATGGGAATGCTCGATTGATCCGGATACTGCCAGAAAAATTCGGGATGACAGAGCTCCGGAACAGGAAGACAGTTGTTCCATGTGCGGAAAATTCTGTGCAGTCAGAAGTATGAATAAAGCGTTGAATGGAGAGTATATCGATATTCTGTAAAACAAAATCAGGAAGAAGAAAATACAGGGGATTTCTGTCAGAGAAATCCCCCTTTTCTATTGACAAAGACGAAAAAGTCCGCTATAGTATAACCGTTGCAGAGGATAGGCTGCCTTGGCTCAGTCGGTAGAGCGTCGCCTTGGTAAGGCGGAGGTCGGGGGTTCAAGTCCCCTAGGCAGCTTTGATGAGAGGGTATCGCAAGTGTCATCAGAAAGGATGAGATTGTGATACCTTTTTTGTAATATCATTTAGGGAAAAAGGGGTGTCTATCGTGAAACTAATCGCATGTGTAGATGACAAAATGGGAATGATGTTCCATCGGCGCAGACAGAGCCGGGATCGGGCAGTAATAGAGAATATCGTAAATATGTGTGGAGATGCAAGACTGTGGATCGCGCCGGAATCAGAACAGCTTTTGAAAGAAACAGACGTATCTCTAGGGGTTGCGGAAGATTTTTTTAACAGAGCCGGGGAAAGAGAATACTGTTTTGTGGAAACGTGGCCGGAGCAGTTATCAGAGATATTTTGTGAGAAACATGTAGAAACACTGATTTTATATCATTGGAATCGGAGTTATCCGGCAGATCAGTTTTTTCCACTGGACCTGCAGCGGTGGCAGCTGGCCGTTGTGGAAGAATTTGTGGGAACTTCCCATGAGCATATTCGAAAAGAAATTTATGATAAAAGGACAAAAGAGAGGTAAGATAGATGAAGTTAGTAGTATGGAAACAAAGAATCGCTATATGGATGTGCGTACTGGGGCTTGGATGCTTCACAGCCTGTGCAAGCGAGGCAACGTATAGTACAGATAGATTTCAGGAAGAGACCTCGACAGAAGAAATTTCAATCGAAGAAATTCCGGAATATTCCGGAGAACCTTATGTTCCTATCAATAACAATGAACCGGAATTTACAGAAAACGAGTTAACAGAGGAAGCTGTAGAAAGATACAGTCAGTTAGATGAACAAGGAAGGGCGCAGATTGCAGAGGCAACGATTGGGCAGGAGCTTATGCCTACGGAGAAGCGGGAAAGTATTTCGGAAGTAAAGCCAAGCGGCTGGGTAAATAAAAAGTACGAGAATGTAGACGGAGGATATTTGTATAACCGATGTCACTTGATTGGCTATCAGCTGACAGCGGAAAATGCCAATGAGAAAAATCTGATTACCGGGACACGCTATATGAATGTCGAAGGAATGCTTCCGTTTGAAAATATGGTGGCAGACTATATTAAAGAAACAGATCATCATGTGAGATATCGCGTTACACCGATTTATAAAGGTGATAATCTTGTGGCTTCCGGTGTACAGATGGAGGGAGAGTCTGTGGAAGATCAGGGCGAAAGCATTTCTTTTAATGTATATGTGTATAATGTGCAGCCGGGGATCGAAATTGATTATGCAACGGGTGACAGCCGAAAAATGACTGGAACAGCAAATGAATCGGCAGATTTAGAAACTGGAGAAATGACATATATTTTGAATACAAATACAAAGAAAATCCATAAGTTAGATTGTACAAGTGTTTCTGAGATACAGAAGGAGAATCGGCAGGAAGTGACTAAAAGTAAAATAGAATTGATCGGGGAAGGGTATGAACCTTGTAAAAGATGTAAACCGTAAGAAAAAATACTGCGCGGGTCTGAGAAAGATTCGCGCAGTATTTCGTTATAAAATTATTCCTGATGATATTTTTTGAGTAGGGCATGAATTCGGTCTGTCGGATTTAAAACAGCGCTGATCGGCATGTCATGATTCATGGAATCGATGATTAATGCGAGAAACTTGCTCATGTCAGCAACAGTAAAATATGGTTTTTCCAGTGCCTCTTTTGGCAGATAGGTCAGATTTGTTGTAATCAGACGGTCGATATATCCTTTTTCATAGTATTCATCGAATTTCTTAAAGCCTTCTGTAAATAATCCAAAAGTAGTGCAGACAAAAACACGTTTTGCATGGCGGTCTTTCAACTGTTTTGCGACATCCAACATACTTTCTCCGGAAGCAATCATATCGTCAAGGATGATTACGTCTTTGCCGGCAACATCATCGCCAAGAAATTCGTGGGCAACGATAGGATTTTTCCCGCCGATGACTGTCGTATAATCACGACGTTTGTAGAACATACCCATGTCTACTTTCAGTACGTTTGAGAAATAAACTGCGCGGTGCATCGCTCCTTCATCCGGGCTGATGATCATTAGATGATCCTTGTCGACTTTCAGATCCGGAACAGAACGGAAAAGCGCTTTCATAAACTGATATGGCGGGTTAAAGCTGTCGAATCCTTTTAACGGGATTGCATTTTGTACACGCGGATCATGGGCATCGAATGTTACGATGTTAGATACATCCATGTCTACCAGTTCTTCTAATGCAGATGCACAGTCGAGAGATTCTCTCTTAGTACGTTTGTGCTGACGGCTCTCGTAGAGAAATGGCATAATGACGTTAATACGCCGTGCTTTGCCGGTTGCGGCAGAAATGATTCGCTTCAGATCCTGATAGTGATCGTCCGGAGACATATGATTCGGAAGTCCGTTTAAGGAATAAGTAAGACTGTAGTTGCATACGTCCACCATAACATAGAGATCTTTTCCGCGAATGGATTCTTTGATCACACCTTTTGCTTCTCCGGAACCAAATCTCGGACATGCAGTATCGAGAAGATAGTTATCAAGTCGGTAATTTGCAAAGGCAGCGGACTGAGGAGATTCCTGCGATTCTTCGTGGCGGAACTGCACGATATAGTCATTCACTTTTTGACCAAGATCTCTGCAACTTTCCAGCGCTGCGATTTTTAATGGGGCATATGGTATTGCCTGCTGTAATAAATTTGTTCTTGCCATGTCGGTCTCCAATCTTTTGTTTTGGTTTTTATAGGGAAATCCCGTATTCTTTTTATTCTCTACCAATGTTATATCATTTTTTTTCGTGTGCTTCAAGAATCAATCGGGAATCAGTCAGAAAAATTGGAAATTGTGAAGGACCTATGCTATAATAAAACCAGTATGCAAACTGGCAGACATATCTGCCGCTTATTTTTTATGAAGGAGTAATGTAGATGAAACATACACATACCGTAAGCAGTGTTGAGAATGGAAGCATTGGATGGGAGCTTGGGATTGAGCCGGGGGACGTGCTTCTTAGTATCAATGGTGCTGAGATTGAAGATGTATTTGACTACCAGTATTATACAAATGATGAAGAACTTGTTCTTTTAATCAGAAAATCAGATGGAGAAGAATGGGAGCTTGAGATCGAGAAAGATTTTGATGAGGATTTAGGATTGGAATTCGACCAGGGGCTGATGGACGAATACAAGTCGTGCAGAAATAAATGCATTTTTTGTTTTATTGATCAGATGCCGAAGGGAATGCGAGATACACTTTATTTCAAAGATGATGACTCACGTTTGTCTTTCCTGCAGGGAAATTATATTACATTGACCAATATGAGTGATCATGATATTGAGAGGATTATTGCTTATCATCTGGAGCCGATTAATATTTCGATTCATACAATGAACCCGGAGCTGCGTTGCAGAATGCTTCATAATCGATTTGCTGGAGATGCGCTTAAAAAGCTTCAAAGGCTGTATGAGGGCGGGATTCAGATGAACGGTCAGATTGTGCTGTGCAAAGGTTTTAATGACGGCGAGGAACTTGAGAGAAGTATCCGTGAAATGTCGGCATATGCGCCTCTGCTTCAGAGCGTTTCTGTTGTTCCGGTAGGGCTTACAAAGTATCGGGAAGGTCTGGAGCCTCTTGAGTCCTTTACAAAAGAAGACGCGGTTCAGGTGCTTGATACGATCCACAGATGGCAGAAGAAGCTGTATGAAGAACACGGAATCCACTTTATTCATGCAGGAGATGAATGGTATATTCTCGCGGAGCAGGAAGTTCCGGAGGAAGAACGGTATGATGGCTATCTTCAGTTGGAAAATGGAGTTGGTATGATTAGGTTATTGAAGAATGAATTTGCAGAAGCACTGGGAGAGAGAAAAGGAGACGAAAGAGAACGGGAAGTGTCACTCGCAACAGGAAAACTTGCCTATCCATATCTGAAAGAATTTGCAGAACAGATACAGGAGAAGTTTCCAAAGACAGCGATACATCTTTATTGTATCCGCAATGATTTCTTCGGCGAGAAGATTACCGTGTCCGGTTTGATCACGGGACAGGATTTAAAAGCACAGCTTACTGGTCAGAAACTCGGAGACAAGCTTTTACTCCCTTGTAATATGCTTAGAAGCGGAGAAGAAGTATTTCTTGATGATATGACAGTCACAGATTTGAAAGATGCTTTACAAGTTGAGATAGATATTGTAAAATCAAGCGGTGCAGATTTGCTGAATGCAATTTTGGATTAGAAGCAGAGTTTAAAATAGCAGTAATAGAAAGTAGATTAACAAGAGGTGAAAAATATGAGTAAGCCAGTGGTAGCCATTGTAGGGCGTCCGAATGTAGGGAAATCCACATTATTCAACGCTCTGGCAGGCGAAAAAATTTCTATCGTAAAAGATACTCCGGGAGTGACGCGTGACCGGATTTATGCAGATGCGTCATGGCTTGATAAGGAGTTTACATTGATTGATACAGGCGGAATTGAGCCGGACAGCAGTGATATTATTTTGTCCCAGATGAGAGAGCAGGCACAGATTGCAATTGATACAGCAGATGTCATTTTGTTTTTAGTAGATGTGAAACAGGGATTGGTAGATTCTGACTCGAAAGTTGCAGATATGCTGCGCCGCTCTAAAAAACCGGTGATTCTGGCAGTCAATAAAGTGGATAGTTTCCAGAAATATATGATGGATGTGTATGAATTTTATAATCTTGGTATTGGAGATCCGCATCCGGTCTCAGCAGCATCTATGTTGGGAATTGGAGATCTGCTTGATGAGGTAGTGAAATTCTTCCCGGCAAATGAGCAGGAAGAAGAGGAAGATGAACGACCGCGGATTGCAATCGTAGGAAAGCCGAATGTAGGGAAATCCTCTATTATTAATAAACTTGTAGGAGAAAACCGTGTCATTGTGTCCAATATTGCCGGAACGACTCGGGATGCGATTGATACAGAAATCAAATATCATGGAAGAGAATATGTGTTTATTGATACAGCAGGACTTCGGAAAAAGAACAAGATCAAAGAAGAACTGGAACGTTACAGTATTATCCGTACAGTTACAGCCGTGGAGCGGGCAGATGTAGTTCTTGTTGTGATTGATGCTGTGGAAGGTGTCACAGAGCAGGATGCAAAGATTGCCGGAATTGCACATGAGAGAGGAAAAGGCGTTATTATCGTAGTAAACAAATGGGATGCCATTGAAAAAAATGATAAGACAATGAATGAATATGAGAAAGAAGTTCGCAGGGTACTGTCCTTTATGCCATATGCGGAAATTATGTATGTATCCGCACAGACAGGTCAGAGACTGCCGAAGCTGTACGATATGATTGATATGGTCATTGAGAATCAGACACTTCGGATTGCGACAGGCGTGCTCAACGAAATTATGATGGAAGCCGTTGCGATGCAGCAGCCGCCGTCAGACAAGGGAAAACGTCTGAAACTTTACTATATTACGCAGGTTGCCGTAAAACCGCCGACATTTGTTATTTTTGTGAATGATAAAGAGCTGATGCATTTTTCTTATACTCGTTATCTGGAAAATAAAATTCGGGAAGCATTTGGATTTAAGGGAACATCATTAAGATTCTTTATTCGGGAACGCAAAGAAAAGGAGCGGTAGAACATGGAACGTTTGATCTGTCTTCTGATCGGATATGTGTGCGGACTCTTTGAGACCGGGTATTTTTATGGAAAGCTTCATCATATAGATATCAGGGAACATGGAAGCGGCAACTCAGGAGCTACGAATACATTGCGTACGCTTGGGAAAAAAGCCGGTCTGATCGTATTTCTCGGAGATGCATTGAAGTGTGTGGCAGCAGCTGTCATTGTTTACTTTTTGTTTCGCAATACGAAAAGTGATATGATGCCGCTTCTTAAAATGTATGCGGGAGCTGGCGCTGTTCTTGGGCATAATTACCCGTTTTATCTCAAGTTCAAGGGCGGTAAAGGAATTGCGGCAACAGGAGGACTGATCTTTGCTACAAATATCTGGATGGCGGTAATTGCATTTGCTATTTTTGCCTCTGTGGTGGCTGTGACGAAATATGTATCAGTGGGATCTCTTGTTGTTGTATTAGTATTTATTGCAGAAGTTGTTCTCTATGGACAGACAGGACATTTTCATATGGAACAGCCGTATCTTTATGAATTGTATGGAATTGCGGTTTTACTTGCTATATCAGCATTTTATAAACATCGCGCTAATATTGTACGTCTGAAAAATGGAACAGAAAACAAAATTGGTGCGAAGAAATAAAACGGTAATAAAAAAGGAGGTTCTAAAATGGCGAAAATAGGTATTTTAGGAGCAGGAAGCTGGGGGATTGCGTTATCCGTTCTGCTTCACGGAAATGGACATGAGATTACAGTATGGTCTATCATTCGGGAAGAGGTAGAGATGCTGCAGGAAAAGAGAGAGCATGTCAGTAAACTTCCGGGAGTGAAGCTTCCGGATGATATGAAATTTACCAATGATCTGGAAGAAGCAATGGCAGAGAAAGATGTCCTTGTCCTTGCGGTTCCGTCTCCATTTACAAGAAGTACAGCAAGAAGTATGAAACCTTACTTAACGAAAGGTCAGCTCATTGTCAACGTGGCGAAGGGAATCGAAGAAACGACGCTGATGACGCTTTCTGAGCAGATTGAGGAGGAACTTCCGGAAGCAGAGGTAGCTGTACTGTCCGGACCAAGTCATGCAGAAGAAGTTGGGCGTGGAATACCAACAACAGTTGTTGTGGGAGCTAAGAAAAAAGAAACAGCAGAATACCTTCAGAACATTTTTATGAATCAGGTTTTCCGTGTTTATACAAGTCCTGACATTATGGGAATTGAGCTTGGAGGTTCTCTGAAAAATGTAATCGCTCTGGCAGCGGGAATTGCAGACGGACTCGGATATGGGGACAATACAAAGGCAGCGCTGATTACAAGAGGAATTGCGGAGATGACAAGACTCGGTGTAAAAATGGGAGGTAAGATGGAAACTTTCGCAGGCCTGACAGGAATGGGAGATTTGATCGTGACATGTGCAAGTATGCACAGCCGTAACAGAAGAGCGGGAATCTTGATCGGTCAGGGAAAGACAATGCAGGAAGCAATGGATGAAGTGCAGATGGTAGTAGAAGGAGTATATTCTGCAAAAGCAGGATTGAAACTTGCTAAGAAATATGACATTTCTATGCCGATCGTCGCAGAAGTCAATGCAGTATTATTTGACGGAAAACCAGCAAAAGAAGCAGTAAATGAACTGATGATGAGAGAAGGAACCTCTGAACACAGAAGTATGCTGTGGGAATAGTCGGGAATATATTTTCTTAAAAGGAATAAGAGAAGTCTGAAGTAGTAATAAATACTTCGGGCTTCTTTTTTTACACAAGAATCTTATGAAATTATAGGCAGAGAGGTATATTCTGGATGTTTGTTCATATAAATGTATCAGAAAAACAAGGGGGTAACAAAAAGTGAATACATTTCATTTATATAAGGATATGGAAGCCCGGACAAACGGAGAAATTTATATTGGAGTGGTAGGTCCGGTAAGAACAGGAAAATCCACATTTATTAAACGCTTTATGGATTTGTTAGTTTTACCCAATATGACAGACGAACATAGCCGCGCAAGGACGCGGGATGAGCTTCCGCAGTCTGCATCAGGGAAGACGATTATGACGACAGAACCGAAATTTGTTCCGAAAGAAGCAGCTATCATCTGCCTGGATGATGATATTGCAGTAAAAATTCGATTGATTGACTGTGTTGGTTATATGGTGGAAGGTGCAGCAGGATATGTAGAAAATGATGCGGAGCGCATGGTAAAAACCCCGTGGTTTGATACAGAGATTCCTTTCACAAAAGCGGCAGGAATTGGCACAAAAAAGGTAATTCACGAGCATTCTACGATTGGGATCGTAATAACAACAGACGGTTCTATTGGAGAAATTCCGAGAGAAAACTACCGGGAGGCAGAAGGAAAGACAATCCGGGAACTGCAGGAGATAGGGAAACCGTTTATAGTACTTGTGAATACGAAGAAACCTTATGGAGCGGAAGCAAAAGCAGTTGTGGAAGAGTTGGAACAGCAATATCAGGTAACAGCGATGCCGGTCAATTGTGAGCAGCTTCGAGAAGAAGACATACATAAGATTATGCAGTCTGTTCTTTATGAATTTCCGGTATCAGAACTGCAGTTTTTTGTACCCAAATGGGTGGAAATGCTTCCGGCAGATCATAAGATACGAAAGGATCTTCTTGATCATGTAAAAGTAATAATGGAAAATTTAAGTGAAATTAAAGATGCAGCAAAGGGCGTGCAAAAACCGGAAAGCGATTATATCGAAGAAATGAAGATTGATGAGATTGAAATGGATACAGGATGTGTAAAGATTCGCATTCAGATTGCCTCAAATTATTACTATGAAATGTTAAGTGATCTGACCGGGGCAGAAATTACAGGAGAGTATGAATTGATTCATACAATGAAACATTTGGCGATGCTTCGAACTGAATATGAGTCGGTAAAAGAAGCAATGGATGCAGTACAGATGAAAGGGTATGGGGTTGTCAGTCCTCAGAAAGAAGAAATTACCCTGGAAACGCCTGTACTCATCCGTCAGGGAAATAAATATGGAGTTAAGATCCATGCACATGCACCGTCGATTCATATGATTCGTGCAAATATTGACAGTGAGATTGCACCGATTGTCGGAAATGAACAGCAGGCACAGGATTTAATCAATTTTATAAAAAAAGAAGCAGAAACAGAAGAAGGGATCTGGAAAACAAATATTTTTGGAAAATCCGTGGAAGAGCTTGTGCAGGATGGAATGAGGAATAAAATTGCTATGATTAATGAAGAAAGTCAAATAAAACTTCAAGATACGATGCAGAAAATTGTGAATGACAGTAACGGTGGACTTGTTTGCATTATTATTTAAAAACCTTGTGGAGCAACAGAACTATAGTATATAATAAACATTAGAGAACAAGACTTCGAACGAGAAAACAGTCAGACGAAGAGAAAGGAAGATACAAATGATTTTATTTAACTGTGATTATAATGAAGGAGCCCATCCGCGAATTTTAGAAAAGTTAATGGAGACAAACATGGAGCAGCTTCCGGGGTACAGCGAAGATCACTATTGCGAGAAAGCCCGCGAAGAAATCCGCAGAGTTTGTGAAGCTTCTGATGCAGAGGTACATTTTTTGGTAGGAGGAACTCAGGCAAATTTAACAGTGATCGATGCCATTTTAAGAACACATCAGGCGGCACTTTGTGTAGAATCTGGTCATATTAATGTGCATGAAACAGGATCAATTGAAGCTTGCGGTCACAAAGTTATGACGGTTCCGGGAAAAGATGGAAAAATCAGCGGAGCGGATGTGCGCCGTGTTCATAAAGCTCATTGGAGCGATGAGTCTTTTGAGCATATAACACAGCCGAAACTTGTGTATATTTCGCATCCGACAGAATACGGAACATTGTATACAAAAAAAGAGCTGGAAGAATTGAAGCAGGCATGCGAAGACTGCGGAATGTATCTGTTT
>JAGZJD010000162.1 GCA_018365895.1 Lachnospiraceae bacterium
AAAGGCAAAATCACTTTTCCACGATATGA
This sequence comes from Lachnospiraceae bacterium, assembly GCA_018365895.1. The sequence continues at coordinate 30 of JAGZJD010000162.1, forward strand.
TGCAACAGGCTGCTGCTGAATTTGGTTTCGAAGCAGAAGATATCCCTTTGATGATAGAGGCAATTCCTACCTCTTCTGATTCTATTGTACTCATTATCACAAAGGTAGAAGATCCCGAAGAACTTGATACAAGATTTTCAAAATTTGCTCCTTCTCCTACTGATTTGGATAGCAGAAAACGAAATGTCTTAGATAAATTAGAAGGTGCAGAAGATATTTTAGATTTGATAAACAAAGTGAAAGAAGCAGTGGCTGAACCTCCTGCTCAGATAGCCGAAGAAAAAAAAGAAACAAAAGTTCCGGCAATTCGCCTTTTTTCATTCTTGAGTATGGATAGTGTGATACACGCATCCCACTTACTCCAAACAATGTACTTTGGTTCCAACACATTATACAAAGATACTTCAACCAATACGTTCATTCTAGTACTTACACAGTCCGAACACACAACTGCTGAATACAATAAGATATGTAATATGCTATCCGAATATGGCTCTCTGGAACGAGCTTCTGGAGCTACACTTGCGTATCTAGAAGAACATTGTGAAGTATTTATATCTAACGATGCAATTCAACAATTGGCAATCATTTAAATTCACACAGAAAGGGGAAGAGAGTTCTCAATTACTCTCTTCCCCTATTTTTACTTTTATGCATTAAGTGCTGCATTAATCTTTTCAACTAATAATTCCACATCAATACCATGCACCATTGCTGCTTCTTCCAGAGTTTCTCCCTGTGCAGATGGACATCCTAAACAGTGCATACCAATTTCCATTAAAATCGGTGCCACCATAGGATTAATTGCAAGAATTTCACCAATTGTCATTTCTTTTGAAACTTGTCCAGCCATTTTAGTTTCCTCCTTCTATAAATTTTATTGTACCTATTATAATACCATTTTTACAAATTAGCAATCTCTTAAACATTATAAAAATTTCTTAATTGTATATACAATTATACACAAATTGAGATTACTCAAAAGTCAATATTTTTACTCTGTTTTTTCGACAAAATTATGTTTTTATTATTTCTCTACAAAACGCCTGTTCTTTTTTTCACAATAATAATCCACACTTTCCACGCTCTTTAGTGTGGATAATGTGGATAACTTTGAGGAAAACTACTATTTATTGTGTTTTTTTCGATTTTTTGTGTTGATAAGTCTGTTTCTATTTTTTTTCTCTTTTTTTCATATTTCGACATTTTTGTGCATTTTGCATATGCCATTATTTTCTACATTCTTATGATTCCAAAAACCTCAAGACAATTCTTGAGGTTTTTACTATAATTTCTGAACTATTACAAAAGTCTTCTGACAGTAATAATATTCGCATATGTTGCTGACGATACTCCAATCCCATGTGCCTCATCAATCGCATTTACAATCTGACCATTTCCTACATAAATTCCTACATGCCCATCATAGCAGACTACATCTCCCGGAACGGCTTCACTATAACTTACTTCTGTTCCTGCGCTTCTCATAGCACTTGATGTACGTGGCATGACAACTCCAAAATTAGCGTACACAGCTTGGACAAATCCAGAGCAATCTGCACCGTTTGTCAGGCTCGTACCGCCCCATACATATGGATTACCCACAAACTGCATTGCATAATCCACAACAGCCTGCCCATTCCCTGAATCCACCGCAGTAGTTGCAGCAGCCTCCGTTTCCTTTGCCTTTTCTTCCGCAGCTTTTGCCGCTTCCTCTGCAAGTCTTACCGCTTCCTCTTCTTTCGACTCTGCATAAGAAAAACACTCTGCCGCGAGGTCTTCTGCTGTCACTTCGTCCAATGCTTCTACATCTACTTCTGGTTTCTTCTCTGCTACAATTGCTTTTGCTTTTTCCTCTGCCAACTCTCCGGTCAAAATATATTCTGTTTTCACATAGCCTGTTACAGTGCCAGATTCAATCTGTGTCCATTCTCCTACCGGTCCAATGACTTTTGCAGCTCCCTCTTCATAAAGCTTTCCAATCCACTCGCTATCCTGAGACGGCTCTCTTCTTATAAATAAGTAACTTCCCTCTTCTACCTGTGTAAATGCCATATCCGCATACACATTTTTCAACTCTGTCTCCACATATCGCTCAATGTCGGCCGTAGCACTTGCTAAATATCCTTTATTTATAGTAATTGTTCTCTCTGCGTTTTTTGCTTCAGCAGCAAGAACGTTATCATTCGGTATTAAAACTGCACTTGTTAATACTCCTAAAGTGATTCCTTTTTTCAGGAATTTTGAATACATAATCATCCTCCTACAACAATTTTAAAATATTACAAATTTGTTAAATATGTTACATCTGTATTATATCAATGTAAAATGTTGCTGTCAACCACGTATGTTATGTTTTTATTGTGAACTTTTCTAAACTTTGCTTTTAAAACTTCATTTTATTATTGACAAATTCTTATTTTTTTTATATTATAATTACGATAACTATTACTATTATTATTCGAAAGGAGGATTCCCATTGGCAACTTTAAAATATAGCCGCCAGCGAGAGTCCATCAAAGAATATTTGAATAGCACAACGGAACATCCAACAGCAGATACTGTCTATTTGAATGTAAAACAAGAATTTCCAAACATTAGCCTTGGAACAGTATACCGTAATCTAAATTTGTTGGCAGAAATCGGTGATGCTATAAAGATATCTACTCCAAATGGAGGAGATCGATTTGATGGAAGAACGATGCCCCATTACCACTTTTGTTGTACTTGTTGTGGCAGAGTCATG
>JAGZJD010000163.1 GCA_018365895.1 Lachnospiraceae bacterium
CTACCACTTATTTACTACTAATAAATAAGCATTAATACAATAAAAATTTTAACTAAAGCAAAAAATATAAGTAATAGTTACTTAATGTAACTACCACTTATATTTTTTATATACAGTTTTCTTCAGATAATAAATCCATAATTACTTTTCCGATATCTTCTTGAATACAAAGTGTCTGTTTTTTTATTTCTGGAGGACAGTAATTTTCTTGATAATTAATACAGGCATATACAGCTTTTCTATTTTGAAAAGTCATTTTCCAGAAAGGATATTTAATAATAACTGGTGTATTGTATCCCACCCCTAATTCCAGATATAGAATGTGCTTATTTTTATGTCTGTTTATAAAATCAGCATATCTGGAAGAAGCTGTATGCCAGCCCTTATCTTCTACAAATGTATCATCAATCCGTAAATTCATTGTCATAGGAGATCCACAATGCGGACAATAGGGAATTAAAAAAGTAGGGATTTTCATGTTTTTCTGTTGTTTAACCATTTTTAAAATTTCTACTTCATTATTATAGGTTTCACTGCAGCATGGCTTTGAACATTGCCACAATCCATAATCGCCTTGTGTATAAAACAATTTATGTTTATCAAATCCTGCTTTCAGAAAGCAATGGTCTACATTGGTAGTTATGACAAAATAATCTTTGTCCTGTACCAGTTTCAGCAAGTCTAAATATGGCTTTCCAACTTCAAACTGGTAGCGGTTCAGATAAACATGTCTGCTCCAATAAGCCCAATATTCTTCTAATGTGTCATAAGGATAAAATCCAGCAGAATACATATCCTGCAATCCATATTTTCCCTCATAATCAGAAAAATTATCATAAAATCTTTTACCACTGTATTCCAGCCCCGCTGAAGTTGATAAACCTGCTCCTGCTCCCATCAAAACTGCGTCTGCATGAATAATTTCATTTTTTAGTTTTCTGATCTGTTCCCAATAATCGTTGGTATATTTCAAGGTCGTTGTCTTGAAAAACATTAAATACCACCTCCATTTCTGAATGAGTTGTATTCAAGTAACTGGTCACAGTATCTATTGCTATTTGACCTGCAATTTCGTTAGGAAAGTGAAACTCTCCTGTTGAAATACAGCAAAAAGCAATAGATTTCAAATGATACTGTTCAGCCAGCTCTAAGCAGGAACCATAACAGGACGCTAACATATGACGGTTTTCTCTTGTCAGACTGTTCTGAACAATTGGACCAACTGTATGCAGGATATACTTTGCAGGTAGATTATATCCTTTTGTGATTTTTGCTTTTCCTGTTGGCTCTGGCCTTCCCTGCTGTGCCATGATACGCTGACATTCTAATCGGAGCTGTATTCCTGCTGATGAATGTATTGCATTGTCTATACACCCATGACATGGAATAAAGCAGCCTAATAATGCACTGTTTCCAGCATTTACGATAGCATCTACTTTAAGTTTTGTAATATCGCCTTTCCATAAGTATATTCCTTTTTTTACAGGAATTAAGTCTGCAATTGAAACAACTTTTTGATTACGTAATTCTTCTTGTAAATATATATCCTGTACGTCTAAAAACTCTTTTGAGATTGGCTCTGGCATTCGTATATTCATAAGAGAACGTAGTAATTTTTTCTTTTCATATTCCTGCTCAGGAATAATCAAATTTCTATATTCTGGATTTTCGTTTAATAATAAATGTATCAAACACTCCAACCTTTGCTTTTGTGTCATATTATCTCCTTTCTATGGCATTGTTGGGACAAATCTCTTTACACCTTCCACAGTGTAAACAATGTTCCTGCTGTATCTCAACAGAACTGGTAGTCTCAATGATATAGTTTTATGGGCAGTATGAAAAACAAATCCCACACTTGATACAATCACTGGTAATATAAAATCCACTTTCAACTATGGAACTATTCCCAAAACTGAATTTTTCCCTATAAACTGGATAACTGCTCAAATCAAAAAATTCACCTTTTCCCTTATATATTATTTTTCTTAATTCATTTTTCCTCCCCAAAAGCCCCCTGTATAGTAACAGAGGGCTTAACTTTATTTATTCTCTTACAACTGAAATTCTCTGCTGTACATGATCTCCATTTACAGCTTCATCTACCATAGCGATTGCATAATCTGCATAGCTGATAATGCTTTCTCCCTTATCATTAAGAGTCAATTCCTCTCCACCTAAAATATATTTACCTGTTCGCTCTCCGTCTGCTTGGAAATCTCCAGCTGGACTGATGTATGTCCACTTCACATCGTTTCTGTTACGAAGTTCTCCTAATGCCTTACTCATATTTTTAGCCAGTGGCTTAAACATATCTGGGAAACCAGCTCCGTCCATAACCTGTGCAGTATGCTCTGAATTAACATAAAGACTTCCTGCACCTCCAACAATTAAAAGTCTTGTTTCCTTTCCACTTACAATGTCACATAGGTGCTTTAAAGACGTACTGTGCTTTGGAAGTGTTTCTGGTGTCCATGTTCCATAAGCGTCAATCACAACATCAAAGTTTTCCAAATCAGAAACAGTCAAATCAAACAAATCTTTATGAATGACTTTTTCTGCATCTGAATGGTTTTCCCCACGAACAACAGCGGTCACATCTAACCCTCTTTCTATAGCTTCTTTAACAATCAATTTTCCTTCTTTGCCATTAGCGCAAACAACTGCAATTTTCATAATCCATAACCTCCATATAAAGTTCAACTTGTTATTTTCTGTTTATGTGATTATAATATATCCGTAAGGAAATATTGTA
>JAGZJD010000041.1 GCA_018365895.1 Lachnospiraceae bacterium
AATAATCAAATTTTGTGTTTTTGGCGCTCGCCTAATTTGGTGAATATTATAAATAAAGCACAAAAAAGAAATGAAATACACAATGATTTTATAAGATAAGTGTAACATTTTGACGCAAATAAGGCAATAATAAATAGATAAAAAGCAAATTTGAACAAAAAGTGAGCAAAGGATGAAGAACGAATAGCAAAAACTAAGAAGCAATATGTTAAAAATCATAGTAAAATACAAATACAAGAGACAAATATATTATTACTATTATTTTGGTAGAAGTCATGGAGGCATTTATGAAGGGGTCTGTAAAAAAAGCAATTATTATAATCGGTGTCCTGATAGTACTTGTTATTTGTGTATTATTGAACTTGAGACCGGTGGAAAATTTTCAACAGAAATATGAAGGGGTCGACTTGAGCGCTGATGTAGAAGGCGCCGTCAGAGAAGGTACATATACAAAGTATTTGAATGCCCATGAAGATGCAGCATGTCCTGCCGAAGATATAGAAGTGGATCTGTTTGCTTACATGGAAGGGGAAGGCGTAGAAGTATATGAAAATTATGAGGGGGAAGAGAAAGCTCTTTATACAGATACGGAATCCACGGTTACCTGGAAGGTAAATGTTCCTGAGGCAGGTTTCTACAACCTTTATCTGGAGTATATAACAGTAGAGTCCCGAGGGGTTGCGATCGAACGTTCTGTATACATCAATGGAGAACTTCCGTTTGATGATGCGGGAAACATTATTTTTACAAGAACCTGGACAGACGCCTCAGAACCTAAGGTAGACAATCAGGGAAATGAAATTCGTCCTTCGCAGGTGGAAGTTTACAAATGGCAGAGCACTTTCTGCAAAGATGATATGGGATATATCATAAATCCTTATCAGTTTTATTTTGAAGCCGGAGAGAATACGATCACCATGGAAGGTGTAAACGAACCCATGGTTTTGAAAAAACTCACACTGGCTGCAATCGATGATTCCGTTACATACGAAGAATATCTGGCAAACTGTCCGGGGGAAGGAAATTCAGAAACCAATATTAATTATGTGCAGGTGGTACAGGGAGAGGATTCGACGATACGATCAGAATCATCTCTGTATGCGAAATATGACAAATCGGCGCCGAACACTCAGCCATACAGTGTGACGAATACAATTCTGAATTATGTAGGCGGAGAAACATGGTGCAGTGCAGGCCAGTGGATCGAATGGGAGTTTTCGGTTCCGGAGGACGGTTATTACAATATTACTGTTAAGGGAAGACAGAATTATGCCCGCGGCAGTGTATCTTCCAGAACGGTATATATCGATGGAGAAATCCCATTTGAAGAAATGGAAGAGATTTCCTTCGAATATGAGAATGACTGGAACAATCTGACTCTCGCAGATGCAGATGGAAATCCGTATAAAATTTATCTTACAGAAGGAACACATACCATTCGTCTGGAAGCTACATTGGGCGGTTCCGGTATTCTGCTGGAAGAACTGGAAGATTCTATTTATCGTCTGAATCAGATTTACAGGAAACTTTTGGTATATACCGGAGCAACGCCGGATCAATACCGCGATTACAATATTGATCAGGTATATCCGGAAGTGATGGAAGCTATGGATCTGGAATCCAAACGCCTCTACAAGATTGTAGATGAAATGGTTGCTTATACGGGACAAAAAGCCGATAAGATTGCGACGGCGCAGACTCTTGCGCAGCAGCTGGAGCGATTTGTAGAAAAGCCGAACAAGATTACGGAAGAGTTTACAACATTTAAAGATAATATTACTTCTCTCGGTACTGCGGTTCTGAATATGGGTGAAACGAAACTGGATATCGATTATCTGGTAATTACCAGCACAGATACAGAACCGGAAAAAGACGAAGCGAACTTCTTCTCTAAAATGTGGCATGAGATCAAAGCATTTGCGGCAACTTTCTACGTTGACTATGATGCGGTTGGTGATGTCTATGAGGAGAATGATGAAGAAGTAGTTACGGTTTGGATCCTGAGCGGTCGTGACCAGGGCACTATTTTGAAATCCATGGTGGACGATACCTTTACTCCTGATACGGGAATTAAGGTCAATGTGGAAGTTGTAGCGGCTAATGCTTTGCTGAGTGCAGTTATGGCAGGAAGAGGACCGGATGTGGTTCTTTCCGTCGGAGCTGACCAGCCTGTGAACTATGCGCTTCGTGGAGCAGCTGAAGATCTTACTCAGTTTGAAGATTATCAAGAGGTTTTGAGTAGCTATACAGAAAGTTCATATCAACAGTATTGCCTCGACGGTGCAATTTATGCGATTCCTGAAACGCAGACATTTAATGTGATGTTCTATAGAACCGATGTTTTGGAACAATTGGAACTGGAAGTTCCCCAGACCTGGCAGGATTTGATTGAAATGCTTCCTACCATTCAGGGCAACAATATGTCCATCGGCATTCCATCGGCGGCAGGCAGCAGCGGCAGCGCAAGCGCCAGCACAACGATTGCATCCAACGCAGCAGACCTGTCCTTATATTTCAGTTTGCTATACCAGTACGGCGGAGATTTGTACAACGAAGCAGGAACCAAAGCTGAGATCAACGATGAAGCGGGTGTTGAAGCGTTTGATGTATATACCAGATTCTTTACGGATTATGGAATTCCTACCTATTTTGATTTTGTCAGCCGGTTCCGTTCTGGTGAAATGCCTATCGGTATTGCGAGCTATTCGACGTACAATACCTTGATGGTATCTGCGCCGGAGATTAAAGGCTTATGGGACTTTACATTAATTCCTGGTACTGAAAAAACAGATGAAAATGGTAATACTTACATCGATCGTTCCGACTTTATTACCGGCAGTGGGACAATGATGATTGCTTCTGATGATGAGGATACAAAACAGAGAGCGTGGGAATTCATGAAATGGTGGGCAAGTTCGGACACGCAGGTACGTTTTGGCCGTGAAATTGAAGCGTTGCTCGGATCTTCTGCAAGATATGCAACCGCAAATATAAATGCGTTCAGCCAGCTGGCATGGACTGCAGATGATATTGAAGTATTAACAGAGCAGTGGCGTCAAACGGTAGGAATTCGTGAAATCCCTGGCGGATACTATACGGGACGGCATATAACAAATGCGGTTCGAAAGGTTATTAATAACCAGGAAGATCCGAGAGAGACAATTATTGATTATACCATTACCATTAATGAAGAAATTGCCAAGAAACGTTCAGAGTTTGGTCTGCCGTTGGAATAGGAGGTAAGTAAGAAATGAAAGAATATATCCGCAGATATTTCATGTTGCGCAGGCATAATATGAAGGTTGCGATAAAAAAGGCCAAAATGAGTAAAATGTGTTATGCGTTTCTGGCGCCGTATGCAATAATATTTGCCTTGTTTTACATATTGCCGGTTATAACCTCTATTTTTTACAGTTTTACTTATTACAACATTCTGGAATCTCCCAAGTTTGTCGGGCTACAGAATTATATCAACTTAATTTTACAGGATGATGTATTTCTGATCGGTGTAAAAAATACGTTTGTCATTGCTGTTATCACAGGACCGTTGGGCTATATCGCCTCTTTCCTGTTTGCATGGCTGATCAACGAATTGCCACGATGGGTTCGAACGATTGCTGTTGTTGTGTTCTATGCTCCTTCCATTGCGGGCAACGCGTACGTTATTTTTTCTATCTTCTTCAGAGGCGACGCATACGGATATGTAAATGCAGCTTTGATGAATATGGGTATTATTAATTCGCCGATCCTCTGGCTGACGGATCCGGATTACATGCTTCCGATTTGTATGCTGGTTATTTTATGGATGAGTTTGGGTACCGGCTTCCTTTCCTTTGTAGCAGGTCTGCAGGGGGTTGACCGTGCTCAGTATGAAGCAGGTTATGTGGACGGTATTCGAAATCGTTGGCAGGAATTATGGTACATCACACTGCCGAATATGAAACCGATGTTGTTATTTGGCGCGGTAATGTCCATTACTCAGTCCTTTGGTGTTTGCGATGTAACCATGGCGCTTTGCGGCTATCCGAGTACAGATTATGCAGCGCGAACAGTTGTCACCCATTTGTTTGACTACGGCTATTCCCGATTTGAAATGGGTTATGCATCTGCAATTGCAACTTTGTTGTTTTTGATTATGATTTTGTGTAATAAGGCAATTCAAAGCATGTTAAGAAGAGTGGGAACCTGATATGAAGAAACAGAAAAAAGAAGCAAATGTGACAAAAAAGAATTTAGTAAAATTAAAAAGAAGACAGCCGAATCGTTCCAGGATTGGAGATTTTATCATCTACTTCTTTTTGATACTGGTAGCATTAATGATGGTATTTCCATTAGTGTTTGCTATTAACAATGCATTGAAGCCGCTGGATGAGTTGTTTATGTTTCCGCCAAAGGTTTTTGCTCAGAATCCTACACTGGATAACTTTTCAGATTTATTTGTAACCATGGGAAAGAGTTGGGTTACATTTCCCAGATATGTGTTCAATACGGTATTTATTACGGTTGTAGGTACAGCGGGACACCTGATCCTGGCATCCATGGCTGCCTTCGTGTTGGCGAAGTATGACTTTCCCGGGGGAAAGACCTTTTTCAAACTCGTTACAGTCGCGTTGATGTTCAGTGGTTATATAACGGCAATTCCCAACTATTTGATCATCAACGAATTGGGATGGATTGATACATACTGGGCAATTATTATTCCGGCGTTTGCGTCTCCCATGGGATTGTTTCTTATGAAACAGTTTATGGAAGGATTACCAATGTCTCTGATCGAGGCGGCCAAGATTGATGGTGCAAATGAGTGGAAGGTATTTATCAGTATCGTAATGCCGAATGTAAAACCGGCGTGGCTGACAATGATTATTTTCTCTGTACAGGGACTTTGGAATAATCAGGCGGCGACTTTCATTTATTCCGAGGAGAAAAAAACCCTGGTCTATGCTTTGCAGCAGATTCAGAGCGGTGGTATTGCAAGAACCGGTCAGGCAGCGGCAGTTACGGTAGTAGTTATGGCAGTACCGATCCTTATTTTCATATTGTCAGAAAGTCAGATCCTGGAGACAATGGCAAGCTCCGGTTTGAAAGATTAAGGAGGTTGGTGCATGTTATGAAAAAAACAATGAAAAGACTTAGCGCACTGCTGATCGGTATGATGATAGCACTAAGCTCCGCTATGGCAGTTTATGCAGATGAGGGTTATACGTACAACTATGATTACTGGGGAGATATACAGTATTCTCCGGATGCATATGAAGTGTCTGGTGTATATTCAGCCGTAGATTTTGGTCTGGAGACAGGATTGAAAACCCCATCCGGTTTGTTTGTGTATGAAGATATGATTTATATCTGCGATACCGGTAATAACAGAATTCTGGAAATTCAAAGAACCGGCTCCCAGACTCTGGAATTGATTCGTGTGATTGACAGCTTTAAGGGCGGTGAGGGACCGGAAACCTTTTCCTCTCCGCAGGATGTGGCGGTTACAGATGATGGTTACATATTTATTGCTGACACGAATAATAGCCGGATATTGAAGCTGGATATGGATCTGAATTACGTCATGGAATTTACAAAGCCTGTGGATGCTACTTTTGACCAGGATTTAAGTTTCCTGCCTTACAAGCTTGCGATCGATACTGCGGGCCGTGTATATTGTGTGGCAACCAATGTGAATAAGGGCTTGATCAAATTCGAAGCAGACGGGGAATTTTCCGGTTTTATAGGAGCTACGGAAGTCACCTATGATTGGACGGATTACATCTGGAAGCGCTTTGCTACACAGGCACAGAGAGAACAGATGGAATCTTTTGTACCAACCGAATACGACAACATTTATATGGATTATGAAGGATTTATTTATGCATGTACGACTCATGTTACAAAGTCAACATTGGAGGATGGGACTGCAGATCCAATTCGCCGCCTGAATATGATGGGAAGCGATATTCTGATCCGAAATGGTGAATGGCATATTATTGGTGATATCTATTGGGGGGATGGCGGCGGATATTCCGGTCCTTCTTTGATCACAGATATCACAGCGTTTGATAATGATGTATATGTGGGATTAGATAAAGTAAGAGGCCGTTTATTTGCTTATGACGATCAGGGGCGTATGTTGTTTGCGTTCGGCGGAAACGGTAATATGGACGGGTATTTCAAACTTCCAAGCGCCATTGATCATATGGGATATGATTTACTGGTCTTGGATCAACAGGACAACAGTCTGGCGATATTTACACCTACGGAATTTGGTAAGTATATTTATCAGGCGATCGATCAGTTTCAGGCAGGTGAGTATGCTGAGTCCGGTGACAGCTGGCAGAAAGTTCTGGAGTTGAATGGTAACTATGATCGTGCATACATCGGTATCGGACGTTCTCTGCTTCGCCAGGAAGAATATGAAGAAGCATTGGATTATTTCAGACTGAAATGGGACGATGAAAACTATTCAAAGGCATTTAAGCAGTATCGTAAGGAATGGGTAGAAGAGCATATCGGTGTTATTTTTATCATAGTATTCGCAGTGCTTTGTATCCCGTTATTGGTGGGTAAAATAAAAGCGATCAAGCATGAAATTGATCAGGCAGATATCTTTAGAGATTATAAGCAATAGGATATGAAAAACAGAACGGAGGCAGGCATGTTAGCTTCACTGAAAAAAAAGGAAACGTATGAACATTATTTGGAAACATTGAAGTTTGCCCTATATTGCATTACACATCCGTTGGATGGATTTTGGGATTTGACTCATGAAAAGAGAGGATCCATAGCAGCGGCAAATACCATATTGCTTTTAACATTGCTTGCTAATCTATTTAAGTTGCAGTATACAAGTTTCCTGTTTAATCAGGTATATTGGCCGGAGGAAAATCTGCTGATCCATATAGCGAGTATCGTTTTTCCTCTTGCTCTCTGGTGTGTGGGAAACTGGGCATTGACAACGTTGTTTAATGGTAAGGGACGTCTGAATCAGATATATATGGCAACTTGTTATGCATTAACGCCATATCCGCTCATTCAATTTCCACTGATTATTTTAAGCAATATGGTAACTGTGGATGAAGGTGCGTTCTACACGGTACTGAGCGGATTATCAATTGTATGGGCAGCTTTGCTGATTATATCAGCCATGATGCAGATCCATGAATATTCGGTGAGTAAAACAGTGCTTTTTACCATAGCAACCATCTTTGCAATGCTTGTAATGGTTTTTATTCTGTTGATTTTTTTCAGTATGATTAGCCAGGGCGTGTCATATTTCATATCTTTGATACGTGAGATTCTATTCAGAATGTAGCAGGTTGGAGGAAGAAGAGACATGAAGAAAGAAAAATCAGTTAGAAAGGCAGAATTTCAGGCTGCGCTTTTCAGGCAGTTAAAGAGTCTGATCGTTCCGTTCATTATCCTTGCTATTATCCTGATAGGTGTTTTGGTCATCAGTTTTTCGCAGGGAGAAGCAGAACCGGAAGAGGTTGTCAGAGTAAACGGATATGAAGGGGAGGAAACGGAGATTACTCTGGAAAATGATAAATTGCTGTTTTCCATGAATTCTCTTACTACTCAGTTTTCTGTTACGATGAAAGAGACCGGAGAAACATGGACTTCCAATCCGGAGGGAGCTGCAGAAGACAGTGCGGCCCTTGAGATTGAAAAAAATAAACTGCAGTCCACAGTGCTTTTAACTTATAGCACTCAGAATGGTGTAGATGCCCTTCTTGATAACTATGAATACAGTATTGCAAAAGGTATTTATGAGATTGAAACCGGCGATGGCTATATCAAGGTGAATTATTCTATCGGTGATCTGGAACAGGAATATGTGGTTCCTCTTGTTATGGAAGAGGATCGTATGGAAGAATATTTGAGCAAAATGGGGCAGAGAGAAAGCCTTATGATTGGCGAATATTATAAGAAATTGGACATCAACGATCTTAGCAAGAGTGATAAGGCTGCAAAAGATGAATTGACAGCACGTTATCCATCGATGGAGACTACGGTGATCTATGTCCTGCGTGATAATGTAAAAGCCAGTATTCAAACAAAACTGCAGCAGTATTTTGAAGAAGCTGGGTATACCTATGAAGAGTATGTGGAAGACAAGGAAAAAGACAAGCAGGAAAAAGTCTCAGAAAAATCGGTATTTAATGTAAGTGTGATTTACCGTTTGGACGGAGATGATCTGATCGTGGAGGTCCCATTTGACGATCTGGAATATAAAGAGGATTATCCCATCTATTATTTGAGCGTGCTTCCTTATTTTGGAGCGTCCGGAACAACAGATGAAGGTTTCTTATTTGTGCCCGAAGGCGGTGGCGCACTGATCGAATTTAATAACGGTAAGACCAGCCAAAACAGTTATTATTCAAATGTATATGGCTGGGATATGGGACAGGACAGAGACGCCGTTGTTCATGATACGCGAACCTATTTCAATGTTTTTGGCGAGTCGAAAAATGATTCCTCTTTTATCTGTATGCTTGAAGCTGGGGTGCCGTATGCATCCATTCAGGCGGATATCAGTGGAAGAAGCCACAGTTACAATTATGTGAATGCAGTATATTCTGTATTGCACAGGGAACAGTACGATGTTTCAGACAGAAGTACGCAGTCCATGTTCGTATACGAAGATGGAACTGCCGAGGGGGAAGGAATCGTACAGAGATACAGCTTTATTGATTCCGGGGACTATGTAGATATGGCGGAGGACTATCGCAGTTATCTGGAAGATAAGTATGGCGATTACCTTACGGTGAATGACGATACAGAAACTCCGGTAGCTTTAGAAATTATCGGAGCGGTAGATAAAGTCAAACAGGTATTTGGTGTTCCGGTGTCCAGTCCGTTGGAACTGACCACATACAAAGAAGCCCAGGAGATGGTGGAAGAACTTTATGGGGAAGGTTTAAGTAATATGTCTGTGAAGCTGTCCGGCTGGATGAATGGCGGAGTACAGCAGAAAATGCTGGATTCGGTGAATCTGATCTCTGATCTGGGAAGCAAAAAGGATTTGCAGAACATGATCGATTCAGCAGAAGAAAAGGGCATTGCCGTTTATCTCAATGGCATTACAAATTATGCGATGGACAGTGGTATCACGGATGGATTCTTTGTTTATACAGATGCAGCGAAATTTGTAAGCAAAGAGAGCGCGAAATTGAATGTGTATGACACAGTCACTTACGAAAAGGCAGAAGAAGACAGAGATCCGTTCTATCTGTTAAAGGCTGATCTGGTATATGAAATGATGGATAATCTGGCAGATGCCGCAAATGGTTATCACGCAGGTGTTTCTTTTAGTGATATAGGCTATGAATTATCCTCTGATTTTTACCAGAAAGATCCTACCAGCAGACAGATGGCAATGGAAGAGCAGGCAGAAAAGCTGAAGAGCCTTGATGATAATGGAACGGATATAATGATCAATATGGGCAATGATTATGCAGTTGCTTATGCGGATATGGTCACAAATATGGATCTGGAAGGTACCGAATATTCGATCATTGATAAGAAAATTCCATTTTATCAGCTGGCAATTCATGGCTATGTCAATTATACCGGAGAAGCGCTCAATTTGACACAGAATACACAGAACGAGCTTTTGAATTCTGCGGAGTATGGAGCCGGTTTAGCTTTTACTTTTATGAAAGAATCAGCATTTGAGTTACAGAATACGCTATATACAGAGTATTTTGGTGCAGATTATTCCGCATGGCATGATGAAATGCTGGAGATATATACTCGATACAATGAGGAATTGGGTCACACATTTAACCAGAAGATGGTGGGACATGAGTATGTAACGAGTGAACTGACTTGTACGATTTACGAGGACGGCACGAAGGTTTATGTAAATTACAGTTATGATGAGCTGCAGGCAGACGATGGAACTGTGGTTCCTGCAAGAGATTATGTTGTGGTTCGATAAACCGAAACAAGATTTATTGGAAGATTAGAAAGGATTTGACTATGAAGAAACAGAAGAAATTGAGGGGTCTTCAAAGGCGTAAGGCAATATCCGGATACTTGTTTATCATGCCGTTTATTCTGGGATTTTCAATGTTTATGGTAAAGCCTTTTTTTCAGTCGCTTTACATGAGCTTTTGTAATGTGGAAGTAGATTCGGGTGGTTTTAAAAATATTTTTGCAGGATTATCAAATTATATCAGAGCGTTTACTGTGGATCCGGAATTTAATCAGATGCTGGTAGAAGAAATTGGAAGCATGTGTATCAATGCACTGGCTGTTATGGTATTTAGTTTCTTTGTGGCAATGATCTTAAATGAGAAATTCAAGGGACGTGCTTTTGTAAGAGCAATCTTCTTCCTGCCTGTGATCCTTTCTTCCGGCGTTATACTCGGGGTGGAATCCAATAATGCATTATTGTCCAGTGTGCAGGATATGATCCAGGAAAATGGCTCCAGCAACAGTATTACGGTAGCCATTCAGGATATACTGATGACTTCCGGTATGGGTTCCAAAATCTTTGAGGTTGTCTTCGATATTGTGGATGGTATCTATGATGTAGCTATTGCTTCGGGTATTCAGATTATTATTTTCCTGTCAGGATTGCAGACAATTTCAGAAAGTATGTATGAAGCGGCTGCAATTGAAGGATGTACGAAATGGGAAAGTCTGTGGAAGATCACGTTCCCAATGATCAGTTCTCTGTTTTTGGTAAATTGGATTTATACCATCATAGATTTCTGTATGAGGTCAGATAATGCGGTAATGGAAAAGATAAGTGATGAAATGATCGTTCAGATCAACTATGGATATTCATCGGCCCTGGCGTGGGTGTATTTCCTGATCGTTATGGTCATCATAGGCATAAGCTCACTCATTATCTCAAAGGGGGTTTACTACTATGAGTAAGAAGACAAAAACAGCATATCAAACAATAGGTTTCTGGGAAAGAAATCGAAGATCTCAGGGGTATTTATTAAAAAAGACTGTGCGAAATATTGTCTATAAAATTGCAAGAGCAGCTTTGTTATTCGGTATGTGTTTTATGATCTTACAGCCTATACTGAATAAAATTTCTATCAGTTTTATGGCAGAGGAAGATTTGTATAATCCTATGATCATTGCGATACCGGAACATTTTACGAAAGCAAATTATGAACTGGCTGCACAGTTTATGTCCTATGGGACTTCGATCATAAACACGATTGTGGTCTCGCTGACAATAGCTGTTCTGCAGATCGCAGTATGTACACTGGTAGGTTATGGTTTTGCCAGATTTGATTTTCCGCTGAAGAAGTTCTGGTTCTTATGTGTTATGCTGGTCATTGTCGTACCGCCTCAGACTATTTCAACATCCTTATATCTGCATTTCAGATATTTTGATCTGTTTGGAATTATAGAGGCCGTGACAGGATCGAGTTTGAATTTGAGAGATTCGGTGTTGCCATATTATCTGATGAGTGCAGGGTGTATGGGATTGAAAAACGGGTTGTACATATTTATGATTCGCCAGTACTTCCGCAATATTCCTAAGGAATTGGAAGAGGCGGCATACGTGGACGGATGCGGCACCTTGAAGACATTCGTAAGAATTATGCTTCCGGATGCCAAACCGATTTTAACATCCTGTTTCCTGTTTGCGTTCGTATGGCAGTGGACAGATAAATTTTATTCCAAGATGTTCCTGGGCAATATAAAACTTCTTTCAACGCAGTTAGCGATGATCGCGGACCGGCTGGATTTTTATATTGTAAATACCTTGGGAAATCCGGCAGGAGCATCTATCGGATATACAAACTGTATTACATCTACAGGTACTTTGATGGTAATTGTACCGTTGCTGATTTTATATCTCTTTGCACAGAAAGGTTTTGTGGAAAGCTTAAGCACTTCGGGTATTAAGATGTAAAACGCAAAGAACTATTTTGTATATTATTCCTGAAAGGAACTTGCTGTCCCAGAAAGTGCAGGTGAATGAAAAAGGAATCATATAAAGAAAAAAGGAGGAAAAAAATGAAAAGCAGATTTGTAAAGAAATTAATCGCAGCATCGCTTGTAACTGCAATGTCAGTATCTATGGTTGCCTGCGGAGAGAACACCGATGATGCTCCTCAGAGCAGTACATCTTCGGAAGAGTCAGATGATTCTGAAAAGTATACGGTCATTACTGATGATGAAGGAAATCCTATTGATTTGGGAGGAATTGAAGTTGTCATCCGTGACTGGTGGACTCCAAGCGAAGAAGAAGAACCGAACAACGCTTATGAAGAGGCACGTCAAGAATATCGCGACTGGATTCAGGAAACGTATAACTTTACGATCAAAGAAATGGCTATTTCCGACTGGGGTTCAACTCCTGAAGATTTCTTAAATTATGCGACCAGCGGTGGAGATGAATATTATGTATTTGCGCTTCGCCCGGGCAGCGAATTAGTAGCTGCACTGAACAGCGGTTTAATGTATGACTTGTCTACGCTGGACTGTCTGGATTTCTCTGAAGAGAAATGGCAGGCAAACGGTGTTCATGAAGTGATGTCTAAGGGTGATGCGATTTATGGTATGAGAGGTATTGCTCCAGAACCGAAAGGCGGCATATACTTTAATAAGAGATTATTGGAGGAAGCCGGAATTACAGCAGATTCCATCTACGAATTACAGGAAAATGGAGAATGGACCTGGGATAAATTCGAAGAACTCTGTTCACAGGTTCAGGCGGATACCGATAACGATGGTGTGATTGACCGTTATGCAATGGTTAATTTTCGTTCCACCTTCTATAATGAAGCTGTTGCATCCAATTATGGCGATTACATCGCTATGGATGAAAATGGAAAATATTACAATGATCTGGAATCCAATGAGACGCTAGATGCATTAAACTGGGCTCTTAGAATGCTGGACACCTATGACTATCCGCAGCCTGAGGGAAGCGAATGGGATTACTGGGTAGAAGCATTCCAGAATGGCAAAGGCGCCTTTATCGCCGGTGAAGCTTATCAGGCAAGCGGTGACTGGGCGAACATGGAAGACGATTTCGGTTTTGTGTGCTTCCCGAAAGGACCTGCAGCAGATGACTATACCAACATCCGCAGCGACAACCTGTATGTAATCCCGGCTTGCTATGATGCCGAGAAAGCATGGAAGATTGCATTTGCTTATGATCTTTATACAGATCCGGTTCCTGGATATGAAGATTATAACGATGCGTTGTCAGGATATTATGATTCTTTCAGAGATACAGAGTCTGTTGACTTGACGATCACAAGATTGATGGAAAACGGAAGAGTCACCTACAATAATATGATCCCGAATCTGGATCTTGGTGCAGATTTACTCTGGGGTATCAGCAAAGATAATACTCCGGCACAGGCGGCTGAGGCAATCAGAAATACCTGGGCGTCTTATCTGGAAGAAGCAAATAAATAAATTGAAAGGGGGTGTTTCTGGGCGCCCCTTTTCTTGAAGTTAAGGAGAAATTTTCATGACAGTAATTGCAAAAAACCCTATTATGCCAGGATTTTATCCGGATCCTTCCATTTGTGCAGTGGGAGAAGATTATTATTTGATCAATTCAACGTTTGCTTATTTTCCCGGGCTTTCTCTCATGCACAGCAAAGACCTTGTACATTGGGAACAGATTGGCAATGTGATGGACAGAAAATCTCAATTGCCTTTGAAAGAGGCAGGGCACTCCGCAGGATTGTTTGCGCCCACGATCCGGTATCATGAAGGCGTTTTTTATGTAATCTGTACGAATGTGTCTTATGGCGGCAATTATATCGTAACAGCATCAAATCCGGAAGGACCATGGTCTGAGCCATATTATATTGAGGGAGCAGACGGCATCGATCCAAGTCTGTTCTTTGATGAGGATGGAAAATGTTATTATATTGGTACTCATCCCAATCCGGAAGGCTGTAAATATGATGGTGACTGGTATATATGGATCCAGGAACTTGATGTAAAAACCATGAAACTGGTGGGTGAACACAAAAATGTGTGGAATGGCGCCATGAAAAATATCGTATGGCCGGAAGGTCCTCATCTGTATAAAAAAGGCGAGTATTACTATATCATGCACGCAGAAGGCGGTACAGGACCTGATCATGCGGTAACGGTTTGCAGAAGCAAAAATATCTGGGGACCTTATGAAAATAATTTCTGCAATCCTATTTTGACACATAGACATCTTGGGCGTGACTATCCTGTTAAATATGTAGGACATGCAGATCTGATTGAAACACCTGCAGGTGAGTGGTATATGACTATGCTGGCAGTAAGACCCAAGGAAGGGTATACCACGATGGGACGGGAAACATTCCTTGCGAAAGTGGTTTGGGAGAATGACTGGCCCGTTGTAAATCCAGGTGCAGGAATGTTGACAGATACCGTAGAGATCGAACTGCCGGAGTGGAGACCGGAAACGGATGTAAATTCCTACACATACAGAACAGGTGCTAAGACCTGTGTACCGGGAAGCAGCAGGGAATATGATTTTACCAATATGAAAGTTCTTGGAGATGAATTTTTGTTCCTTAGAAATCCGGAAGAAAATATGTATCAATTAACAGAAAAAGGTCTGAATCTGCATTTCAGTCCTGTTACACTGAAAGAGAAAGCGAGCCCGTCTTACATTGCCATCAGACAGCAACATCACAGGTGTAAAGTAGAAGCATGCTTGAAAACAGATGGTCTTACTTCGGCAAGAAGAGCCGGGATTGCAGTCGTACAGAGTGATGAATATCAGTTACGCGTTGAAGTAGGTGACAGCAAAGCGGACGTAATTCTGTGCGAAAAAGGAATGGATCAATGTGTTGGCTCCGCGGTTGTGGAAGACAAAGAAGTGGTGCTTTCTATTGCCATAGATGAGTTGAAAGCGACTGTGGGAATGAAAGACAGTAAGAGGGAGATTATTCTGGCAGAAGATGTGGATATTCGCGCATTATCAACAGAAGTAGCAGGCGGGTTTGTAGGATGTACAGCAGGTATCTATGCAGTGGCTGAAGGAGAAGAGGCAGATGGATATGCCATGTTTAAGAGCCTTTCTTATGAGGGAAGAGAAGGCAAGTGAATGTGGCAGTTATTTTGTGGTCGATGTACTCTGAGTCTTATATCGTAACAGACATCCGGGATATTTTTCTTTTTGGTGATCTGTTTTTTAAAAAGGAGAAACAATTGTGAGTGATTTTTTTAATTGGGATAATAAATTCATGACTGCAATGTCAAAGGCCAGCGATGCAATCCTTTTAGGTATTCTTTGGATTGCATGCTGTCTCCCGATCGTTACAGTTGGAGCATCGTCCGCTGCGTTTTACTATGCATATCACAAGGCAGTTCGGCAGAGAAGGGGATATGCCTGGAAAGAGTTTTTCAGCGCCTTTAAATCAAACTTTAAATCTGCTATCATCATTTGGCTTATTATTTTGGGCCTGTATCTTGTGACCGGAATGGATTGTTATATTTTGTATACGTCATTGGAAACCATGGATCACGCATTGTTTTTGCTGCTGATGATCATGATCGTGATTGCCTTAATAACGATATGGGGAATCTACGTGTTTCCGTATCTGGCGCGTTTCGAAAATACTACGAAAGTGATCATAAAAAACAGTATAGCGGTTATGGTCATGAATAAATCATGGTCATTATTGCTTCTCGTGATTTTTGTGGCAGCGGCAGCGCTGTTTCTTCTGGTTCCGCCGGCTGCAATTTTTGTGCCAGCCTTTTACATGTGGGTGGATAACAAAATTTTAGAACTGATTTTCCGGAAATACATGAGAAAAGAAGATTTAGAAAAACAGATAGAATTGGACAGAGCAAAATCTGGTATGATTTAAGCGATAACTTTGATTTTGCAAATTCTATCGTTTCATTTAATTACTGTCAGGAAGGAGCAGATATGCGAAAAAAAAGGACCAGCAATGCGTTAAAAGGGATTGCGAGTTGTATGATCTGTGCATGGTCTTTATGTGCCTGCGGAAATGTTGCCGAGGATTCATCGGACCGTAAAGTAATGGAAGAGAGCAAAGCAGCAGAATATGAAGCTTTGTTTGATGAAATTGAGGCGATTACGCCGTACAAATCATTGAGCAATACCAATCCGATCATGACTCAGAGATTTGGTGCAGATCCATACGCTATGGTTTATAAGGATCGGGTTTATTTCTATATGACCGGAGATACTTTTGAATATGATGCAGATGGAAGTGTAACGGAGAATACTTATGGAAAGATCAATACCATCAGCGTAGTTTCAACAACGGATATGGTGAACTTTGAAGATCATGGTACAGTATATGCAGCGGGTTCCAAAGGAGCTGCTAAATGGGCAGCTAATTCTTGGGCTCCGGCAGCGGCATGGAAAGAAATCGATGGAGAAGTAAAATTTTTCCTGTATTTTGCAAATTCCGGCGGAGGGATTGGCGTATTGACTTCGGATAGTCCGACAGGACCCTTTGAGGATCCGTTAGGAGAAGCGTTGATCAACAATCATACACCGAATTGTGCAGATGTCATATGGATTTTTGATCCTGCAGTTCTGGTGGATGATGACGGAAGAGCATATCTTTATTTTGGCGGAGGTGTTCCTGAGGGGCAGGCTGCCAATCCTGGGACAGCCAGAGTGGTGGAACTGGGAGAAGATATGATCAGCATTGCAGGTGAGCCGGTAATCATAGATGCGCCTTATGTATTTGAGGATTCCGGTATACATAAATACAATAATAAGTATTATTACACCTATTGCTCCAACTGGGATGTGGATCAGGCGGGAACAGATCAATACGGGTTCGAAAGCGGAGAAATTGTGTGCATGGAAAGCGAAAGTCCATTGGGACCGTTCACCATAAAAGAAACCATTTTAGAGAATCCGGGGAAATATTTCGGATTAGGCGGAAACAATCATCATTGTGTGTTTTCTTTTAAGGATCATTGGTATATTACCTATCACACCAGAGTATTGGAAGGAAATATGGGGATTGAAAAGGGGTATCGCTGTACTCATATTGATTCTTTTACCATGCAGAAGGATGGCAGTATTGGTCTGATAGATCAGACCCTTCAGGGCAG
Organism: Lachnospiraceae bacterium; assembly: GCA_018365895.1. The sequence continues at coordinate 17,035 of JAGZJD010000041.1, forward strand.
AGAACAGTTATCTTATGTGGATGCCTATCAGCGTCATAGTGCAACGGAAGTGGCAGTGATGAGCGGTATGAGTACAGTAGCAGGAGATGCAGTTACTGATTTCTATGGTTCGGGAACCACGGCGCTCGGAAAAATCCAAACAGGTTCTTTTGTTAAGGTACAGGGTGTGGATTTCGGGGAAGGAGCACCTTCCAAATGGATCGCAGAGATTAAGAATGCAAGTGGAGAAGTTGGAGTGATACAGCTTCGTGCAGATGGATTAAATGGAGATATACTGGGCTATCTGACCATCGATGCCAATACCGGTACAAATTATGCAGAATTTGAGACAAATTTGAATACCGGTATTACAGGTGTACATGATGTGTATATGATTTTCTATGGAGAGGAATATGAGGTGTTATCCTGGCAGTTTGAAAAATAAATAGGGATTAATTGTAAGGAGAGGGAAAGTTATGGCGTATTTACTAAGTTACACTCGTTTACCTGTCGACAGTGTAATTTATGATCCGAGACTGGCATACAGTATGCACCTGGCGATCAGTGAGGACGGTGAAAATTACCAGGCGCTGAATCACAATTCCGGTGTACTGTTTGTGAAGGCAACCGAGAATGAAGATGGTTCTTTGACACCATGGAGTTTGAAAAATCCTGTGATCCTGGAATTGAAAGATGGAGGTTTTGGAGTAGTAGCCGAAAGAATCGGCGCCGATGGAGAAGAGGATACGGAAAGCGCAGGAAAGTTTCTTTATTTTACCACAAAAGACTTTTTGGATTATACAGAAGTAGGATTTCTGTCGAAAGAAGAAGCGGAAGAAAAGAAAAGAGAAGGCAATGCAGACCGTATGAAAGTACCTGCAGCAGAAAAATTGGAAATTCAAGGGGTTGTTCCGCAGAATGTCCTTGAGATTTCAGAAAGCGTGGCGGACAGACTGCGTAAAAAACTTCTGACGCCGGTAAACTGTGGTATGGAGTTCCCTGAGCAGGTAGAGGCATCCAGTGCAGAAGAACTGGAAAAATATCGGGCCATGGCTTTCTATACAGATGGTACAAAGGTAGCGAAAAGAGTGGATTGGGACTTGAGTACCGTGGATTTTGCAGTGCCGGGAACGTATAAGATAAAGGGAAACGTGCATCAGGAACATTTTGAATTTCCGATTGCGTTTTATCGTGCCGATCCTTGTGTGGCGAAGTGGAAGAATAAATATTATTTTATTGCAACGAATGATGCGGACGATAATCATACGCTTTATATCAGAGAAGCGGATACGATTCCGGAGCTGGTAAATGCAGAAGAAAAACTGATTTTGGATTCCACGACTTACCCTCATGTTGGAAATCTGCTCTGGGCACCGGAGTTTCATGAGATAAATGGTAAGCTTTATATTTTCCATGCAGCTACTCCGGATGAATTTTTCAAAGAAGAAAGCCATGTAATGGAATTGCGTGAAGGCGGAAATCCTTCCTGTAAGGAAGATTGGTCTGAGCCGAAGAGAGTCGTATGTCCGGACGGCAGTGATCTTTGTGAAGCGGGTAAAGAAATTACGTTGGATATGACTTGTTTTGAATGGGAAGGAGATTATTATGTAATCTGGTCCCAGAGACAATTTCTGCCGAAAGATTTAGGGGCGTGGCTCTATATTGCAAAGCTGAATCCACAGGAACCCTGGAAATTATTGACAGACCCGGTGGTGTTATTGAAGCCGGATTACGGATGGTCCAACAATCATACCTTTGTAGTGGAAGGACCTTTTGCGCTTCCGCGGGAGAATAAACTGTATGTGACCTTCTCAGGAGCGGCAATCGATACTTCTTATGTAGTAGGATTATTAAGTATCGAAAAAGGAAAGGATTTGTTACAGCCTGAAAACTGGAAGCAGGGAAATTATCCGATCCTGACTGCAAGAAGTGTAGAAAGCGAGTATGGTACCGGACATAATGCTTATGTGACCGACGAGGATGGCACCGTTTGGAATACCTATCATGCACGCCCGGGAGTGGAAGGAGTAAGAAGCAGCGGCATCCGCAGAGTGCATTTTGATATCGACGGAGCGCCGATGCTGGATGTGACGGAAGAATTGGATCTGTCAGAAGCGTTTGCACAGGTAGAGACGTGTGTCGTCGTGCGGTAAGCCCTGAAACAGATGAGACGCGCTGGATGTGTCGTGGTTACGTAAACGGGAGGTGTGTAATGAAAGAAATCGCAGGGAAAAAAGTAATACTGACAGAGGGTGAGTTTCTCCGTCGTGAAGAAGCAAACAAACGTTATTTGATGAAGCTTGAGACTCCTTATTTATTACGCAGCTATTTACATGAGGCAGGCAGATATTCCGGGAGAGGACCTGATGCAGAAGCCTTTGGAGGCTGGGAAGATCTCAGCTGCCAGCTAAGAGGACATTTCCTGGGACATTGGTTGTCGGCAGCGGCGCTGCATTATCAGGAAACGGAAGATGTAGAGTTAAAAGCAAAAACAGAAGTCATTCTGAAAGAACTGGAGCTTTGCCAAAAAGATAACGGCGGAGAATGGGTATGCCCGATTCCGGAAAAATATTTGTACTGGATAGGAAAGGGAAGGAACATCTGGGCGCCGCAATACAATATTCATAAGCTTTTTATGGGGCTGATCGATGTATATCGAATGATGGAACAGCCAAAGGCGCTTTCCATAGCAGATAAACTGGCGGATTGGTTTTATCGATGGAGCGGCAGATATACCAGGGAAGAGTTTGACGATATTCTGGATATGGAAACCGGCGGTATGCTTGAGGTTTGGGCAGACTTATATGAAATTACGGGTCAGGAAAAATATAAGATTCTGATGCAGCGGTATAATAGGAGCAGATTGTTTGAACCACTATTGGAGGGAAAAGATGTATTGACAAATATGCATGCCAATACTACGATTCCGGAAGTCCTTGGCTGTGCCAAAGCGTATGATGTCACAGGAGAAGAAAAATGGCTGCATATTGTTGAACAATATTGGAAGTGTGCGGTTACAGACAGGGGATGTTTTGCTACAGGTGGCCAGACGCAGGGAGAAATCTGGACACCTATGAAAAAACTGAAAGCAAGACTTGGTGATAAAAATCAGGAACATTGTACCGTTTATAACATGATACGTTTGGCAGAATTTTTGTTTCGGCAGACGAAGGATCCTGCCTATATGCATTACATTGAATACAATGTTCAGAATGGTATTATGGCTCAAACGTATTGCCCGGAAGGCGGTCTGTTAACTTATTTTTTGCCGATGAAAGCTGCAAGCAGGAAGGAATGGGCCGGAGAAAGAGACAGTTTCTTCTGTTGTCATGGAACTATGGTACAGGCGAATGCTGCATGGAACCATCGTTTGTATTATCAGGAAGATGATCACTTGTATGTGACTATGTATGCCGATTCGCAAGTGTCTTTTGAAATGCAGGGCCGGAAGATTTGCCTTACACAGAATCAGGATTATATGAACGGAAGTCTGATGACCTGTTCGGAAAACAATGCCAAACAGACCATAAATGAAACAGTCAGTGCTTATGCGAATAAACCTGATTTCAGAAAATATGTTTTTACAATACATACACAGGAAGACACCCCATTTCATTTGATGCTTCGCATACCAGACTGGATCAGGGAAGACGCAATGGTTTACATAAACGATGATCTGTATGTAAAGACCAATAATACCGCGAAATTTGTCGCGATAAACAGGGTTTGGAGGAACGATGACAAAGTGACCGTACTGCTTCCGATCGGATTAAAATTTATCCCTCTGCCGGATGATGCGTCCATGGGAGCCTATCGGTATGGAGCCGATGTACTGGCAGGTATTACAGAGAAAGAACGTATCTTAAAGTTGGAGACGGAGAAACCGGAAGATGAGCTTTCTGCTGATACCGAACGGCAGTGGGGAGAGTTCCGTACCTTTTACCGGACAGAAAATCAGGATCCGGGTATTAGTTTCAAAAAGCTGAATGAGATTGGTAACGAACCATATCAGATCTATTTTAAAGTGAAATAAAGCATATGAGGTCCAAATACTCCAAGGAATGTCTGGACCTTATTTTTAACTTCTTATTTTTTACCTTCTCTGCAGGGCAAAGGTTTTTATTGTGCAATTAATATTTCTAAAACAAATTTCAAACACAAATGAAATGTAAGAAATATAATATGCACTTGAGCATGTTTGAAAATTGCTTTCTGTAAGATGTGCGTCACAGTTTGTGGAAATTTGTTCCGAAATCAGGAGGCGTAGCGGGCTACGCTGACTGATTTTGGGGCGAATTTCCCGCAAAGTGGGGCGTGCAGATTGCAGGAATGAATTTTCAA
>JAGZJD010000164.1 GCA_018365895.1 Lachnospiraceae bacterium
TAAGTGGAAAGGAACAGGATCAGGCACTTGTAATGAAAGTGCAGGCAAAAGAATTTAATTGGGAAGATTTTATTGTTCTGATCGGATTACAACTCTATGTCGTTGGCTTCGTGAAGTTGTTGTACAGATTTTTGAAATAGAAGGCAGATTGGAGGAAGCATGCAGTATAAAAGTTGTATTGACGTAATAAAATACCGGATAAAACCTGAAGAAGCTTATATAAGGATTAATGGATGGGCATTTTAAAAAAATGGACAGCCATTAGAAATAATTACTGAGATCAATGGGAAGGTAGTTCCAAACAGATTAAAGAAAATCAAGCGTCCGGATGTGGCAGAAAAGTTTAAAAAGATGAAAGTAGATAAGATGTGTGGATTTCATATAAAAGTTTATGTGGATCCTCAAAAGGACATCGAAGATTTTCGATTTTATCTCCAGTCTGGGAAAGAAAAAAAACTTATCAAAAAGCTTGACAAGAAGGAAATAGAAGAGATTATTGATCGTAGCACGATTTCACACAATGTAGAGCAATATTACATTGATCGTGAAAAAATTGTGGTATCTGGATGGGCATTTTCCAATGCAAAAACAGGAAAAATGAAAATTCAGGTGTTTGATAATACTGAGACTGAAAAGAAAGTAGTACTTCAGGTCTTAAATCGTACTGATTTGATAGAAGCAGGATTTGTTTCCAAGGAAAATTGTAGATGTGGATTTCATTTAGAATTTCCATATGAGAGAGAAAAAAGATACAAGTTGCGTTTGTCAGATGGAATAAATGCAATTAATGTCTATTTAGAACCGCAGAAACTGTTAAAAAAGCAGAGAATCAAATCAACAGTTGGTTTTATTAAACAGGGAATTAAAAAAACAAATCCAAGAACCGTAAAGAAAGTGGTCAAATATATTCGTGTCAATGGTGTCAGAGGATTAAAAGCTTATATCATACAGGGAGTCAACCGAACAGAAAAGTCGTACGCGGAGTGGTTTACAGAAAATCTGCCATCTAGAGAAGAATTGGATCAGCAGAGAAAAACTGTTTTTGATAAACAGCCTAAAATCAGCATTATTGTACCGACTTACCGGACACCGGAAGTGTTTTTAAGAGAGATGATTGATTCTGTTGTGAATCAGACTTATGGAAACTGGGAACTTTGCATTGCAGATGGCAGTGAAGGGGATCCGGTTGTAGAAGCAATTCTGGAGGACTATACAAAGAAGGATTCAAGAATTAAGTATCGTTTATTAGAGAAGAATCTCGGAATTGCAGATAATACAAATGCTGCATTAGAATTGGCAACGGGAGATTATATTGGATTGTTTGATCATGATGACATTTTGGCAGAAAATGCATTATATGAGATTGTCAATGCCCTGCAGGAAGATGATTATGATATTTTGTATACTGATGAGGATAAGATCAGTGGAGATGGGAGAGAACACAATGATCCGAATTTTAAACCGGATTTCAGCATGGATCTTTTCCGGTCCCACAACTATATCACACACTTTTTTGTAGTAAAGCATTCCATCATGAACAAAATCGAGGGATTCCGGTCAGAATATGATGGATCGCAGGATTATGATCTGATGTTTAGATGTATTGAAAATTCAGAAAAAATCAAACATATTCCTATGATTCTTTACCATTGGAGAATTCATCAAAATTCAGTAGCAGGTGATCCGGCAAGTAAAATGTATGCATATGATGCAGGAAAACGCGCAATCGAGGCTCACTTAAAGCGGATGAATATTGCGGCAAGTGTAGAGCACCAAGGGCTGTGGGGAATGTATCATGTGAAATATGAGACACCAGGAAACCCACTGATTTCTATTGTGATTCCAAACAAAGATCACACTAAGGATCTTGATGTCTGTATTCGATCTATTCAGGAGAAGAGCAGTTATCGAAATTTTGAGATGATTGTGGTAGAAAATAATAGTACAGAGAAAGAAACTTTTTCTTATTACGAAAAGATTCAGGAAGAATTTGAAAATGTAAAAGTAGTTACATGGGAAGGCAGCTTCAATTATTCTGCAATCAATAACTTCGGGGTGAAGTATACAAACGGTGAATATTTGTTGTTTTTAAACAATGATACGGAAATGATTTCAGAGCATGCATTAGAGGAAATGCTGGGATGTTGTATGAGAGAAGAAGTGGGAGCTGTTGGTGCTAAACTTTTATATGAAGATGATACGGTGCAACATGCAGGTGTTGTTGTAGGTTTTGGAGGATATGCAGGTCATGTCAATACAGGAATTGGCAGGGATGACTATGGCTACATGGTAAGAGCGATGATCAATTGTAATTACAGTGCTGTGACAGCGGCATGTATGTTGACCAAAAAAGAGTTGTTCTTACAAGTAGGCGGCTTTGATGAACAGTTTGTAGTTGCATGTAATGATGTGGATTATTGCCTTCAGCTCCGCTCGTTGGATAAGCTGATCGTCTATAATGCGTTTGCAGAATGGTATCATTACGAATCGAAGTCAAGAGGATATGAAGATACACCTGAAAAGCTGGCACGGTTTGAAAATGAAGTGAAAAAATTCCAAAAGAAATGGCCGGAGATATTGGAAAAAGGGGATCCATTCTATAATCCTAATTTCCCTGTCACACAGGCACCATTTACTTTGGAGTAAAACAGATTAAAAATG
>JAGZJD010000165.1 GCA_018365895.1 Lachnospiraceae bacterium
TTTCCATGTTCTTTTTTCTGTTCCGAATCATATTTACTTTTCAAAGTACGCATTTCGGCTGTTGCCGATAATAATCACTCAGGATTCCGAGAGATTATTACTTTACGATATCCATTTTCTCTATCATTCCATTTGTAATATTTATAAAATATCTTCTTCCATATAAAGATATCTTTTCGCTGGATCACAGTTCCTCCATCCCTTCTGGGAAAAGTGTCTTTCCCTATAGGATGCCCACACGACAAAACCACATAATATGCACATGAAGAAAAAACCGTTGACGCAAATCAGTATATTTTTGTTGAAATTTGTCTTCACAGCAATTATCCTTCTTCCATAATCATCTGATAAAACGAAACCACATTATTTTCTGTCCCATTTACCAGTCTCTTGTAAACCTTATCAACAGGAGTAATATATTTTTCATCTCCAGCCATTAACAAGGGAATGTCTCCTGTATTCTGCATTCCCCAACGATACCCTCTTTCAGAAAGACCGTTTTTTAACATCACTTCCCCCAGATAAGAGCCAAAAATAAGGGACATACTCCACACTTGATTTTCTGTCGGTCTGCTTTCTAATAGATCATTTGAATAATAATCCAGAATTTCTTCCAGATCACTTATACTCATCTCAGAGTAATTAAATTCCTTTTGAAAGCTTTTTGCATACTCAACTGCTGTCATACTGTTTTTCTTTGCATTATTTACAATTCCACTGTATTCTTCCTTTGATGTCCATTTTCCTCTTTTCAATCTGTCCAAAATTCCCATCTTATTCCCCTCCTATGCAAAAGCATCCACCAAATCAACTACTGAAAATCACTTCGGATTCATATATTTTTTAATAAAGATCGACTTTAATTTATCCTTTTCTGCTTTCTCATCCTTGATATAATTTTGCCCGTAAAACAGGTCTTGTTGCCGCAGCCATAGCGGATAAAGCAATCATACTGACTAAAAACAGTATCAAAACCATAGCAAAATTCGTCAGGTAAAAGACTAACAATATTACCATAGAAATCAAGGTCCATAGATACATAATCATTTTTTGCGTTTTTAAGTCCTTTTGTCCTTTCTGCAGCAATTCATCAGATAGGATATACGGCACTTCTACTCCCTCATTTTTTATCTTTTTTGCTATATCATTTTCAAAAAATAATAAACCAATGTAACCGATACCAAGGCACAAAAAAACGATAAAATGTTTCAAGCAACTATTTTGAGCCAATACCGTATAAACTTTAGCATTTAATAAATATCCCAAATACAGCGTCACCAAAATACATACTTGATATTTTAAGGAAAATGAAAATTTTTTTCCTGTTTTATACCGTATTATTTTCTCTTCTTTATTGTCATAATATAAAATGGCATATTCATTTTCTCTGCATATCTGAATATATCTGTTTCGTTCCAAAAATAATATCTCCCTCTCTACCTGAAAACCCATTTCAAACATCACTTGTCCGTAAATATTTTTTTACTTTTGCCACTTCCACAAATTCTCCGTAATGAAAAAAGACAACACTAATTATGCCGCCTAATAAAGCCAGAAATACCCCCGTAAGATGAGCAGTCTGTATGGTAAGAAACATCCCCATAAGAAAAATGAACAGGCCTATAAGGACAAGAAAGCCTAATACTCTTCTGTTCCATTTTCCCAGAGTATATAGTTTTAATACCTCCGCTTTTTCCATAGAGATTGCGATTGTATGTTCCTCTATGTATTGATACTTTTCTATAAATGATTTTTTCACTTTTTTATCAATCAGAACCAATATTCCAATTACCAGTAACAACAGCAAAATCCCGGCACTTTTAGGTAATAATACACGTTGCGATACCTGCTCTAAAAGTGTTGCTAATATCCCCCCTGAGATTAAAAGTAGTGGAATACCTCTCGTATTTTGCTTTGCATAATATGTTGAAAGACAGATTCTATATACTTTCTGAGGTTGTAAATCAAAATAATATTCATCTGTTCTTTTATCATCGTTTTTATGACATAATTTCAGCATTCTATCCTCCCGGCACAACCAATTCCTGTTATTCAATGACGAATTTCAAATATAAATCAATGTACAAGATCAAAGGGATAATATTCTGACTAATTCAATATATCCTTACCTCATAATTTCCGGAAGTATTTTCTCAAACTCACTGATACACTCATCTGTAAAAAGCAGTGAGTTTCTGAAAAATTCTTCCTTTTTTAATTTATCACGCATCCTGAATCACCTTCTTTATGAACAAAGGCTGATTTTTAGTTTTCACAAGCCTTTTGAACCATCTGACAAAATTTCTCTACATTCTCTTTTTGTCCTTGAATATCAGAACCCATTGTATTGTTCATAAGGGAAATTTTTAATTTGTCTTTCCCAAAATATACCATTACAACTTTTCTTCCCGGCAAAAATCCACCCTTCACTTCTGCTTTTGTGATACATTCCATTGGAATAGAAATTCTGTTTTTAATATTACGAACATTTACAGGGTCAACAACAACAAAATTCAAATGCTGCTCTGTAACACCTATATAACAATAGGCATTGCTTAATGCTCCTAATGCGGCGGCTCCACCTCCTACTATCGCAGAAAGTCCCCCGATTGCTGCATAAGTTTTAGCATCAGCCATTAAAACTCCCCAAAGTTTGCATA
>JAGZJD010000166.1 GCA_018365895.1 Lachnospiraceae bacterium
ACTAAGACTTCCCATACCTGTAATGGGCTTCGCTCCTTGAAAATTCAATATTTCAGCTGACAAAATAGTGATTTATGCCCCTATAGCCTCAGGATGGAGTGCGTTACGCAGATATTTCGGCAGTCTTGCTTCAAAATCAGCAGTAAAAGCTGTCAATTGCTCATCGCTGAGTTTTAAGATTTCCTGAAGGCTTGCCATCAAGGCATCCATTAGGATGCCAAGTGATCTATGGAAAGTAATGTCCGCCATTTCATCAACTAGGAAAAAGAACAATTCGCCAAGCGTCCTCTGATCTTCATTTTGGCGCTGTTCCATTGCGAGTAACATGTATCTGGTAAACACGATAGCTACATGAGCTGTCAGTGCATCATAGGATAAGCTGCGGCATTCTCCAATCAGATTCAGCATAGATTTGCAGGTCTTGAAGAAAACCTCAATCTGCCAGCGCTTTCCATAAACACGGATAATCTCTTCTTCGGAAAGGGCCGTATCTGTACAGATAAAAGCAAGCCAGTCCTTGCGATTTGCTTTATTCCTTACGCAAACGATTTTCGCCGGAATAGGATTCTCTTTTCCTACCATGACGTCAACAGAAAGCAGATACTTTGATCTGCCACGGCGTTTTTTGTTCCTGGAATAGATCTCTTTGATATTCAGCTGTTCACCACAGTATGAATACTTGATGCGGCTGCTTTTCTTGATCATAGCAATCACATCCATCCCCTTTGAATGGATGGCTGTGATCTGTGCCGGGTTGGAAAACCAGGAATCAAAAAGGACATAATCAGCCTTTAGTCCTGCACTGAGAGCAGTATCCAACAAGGCCATCATTGCTTCAGGTGCTTTTGTCTGGGCAAGCTTGCGCCTTTTTCCTGCAATGGTTCTGTTATCAAAGTTCTTTACCGGACCGATAATATTTGCTTCTTTTGCAGATGCTAACAGACAGCTGTTTACCGGGACCAGTGTGTTTCCGTCACTCCAGCTTAATGTAAGCATCCGAAACCCTTTTTTGAAATGCATATCGGTGTGGTCGAATACTTTTGATCCCAGTTCTGTTTTCTTGCAGCTGGTTCGACTAAAAAGGCTGTCATCAACAATGAACACATTTTTCCTGCTATCGTCCGTTAGATCTTTGAGATCATTATTGACGATATCAGCAGCCAGAAGAGAAGTAAAACGGAGCCAGTTTGTTTTTGCCGAATTTAGGAACCGATAAAAAGTGTTCTTTGAAAAATCTTCCTTAAAAGAGCCAGTTCGTTGCTGCATATACATGCTTCTTCCGACAAAAATGTTGCTGAGCTTGTAGCGGAGCAGAGAAACAGGTGAAACACCTTTTTCTTTCATTCCATTGCATTTGGCGAGAAGCTTGCCGACATGATGCCGGGAAAAAAATCTCTGAACACAATCAATTAACTCGTTCTCATCGCAATAGTTTTGTGGTATACTGGACATGGCATAAATCTCCTTTGTATAGATGGTTTTTCGTCAATTCCATTATACCAAACGGGACAGGTTTATGCCTTTTTTATTGGCTGAAATATTGAATTTTCAAGGTTCAACACACCGTATTGGTGTGGGAAGTTTTAGTAAATATTGAATTTTCAAGGTTCAACACACCGTATTGGTGTGGGAAGTTTTAGTTACTTATTAGATTATCTCGAATAACATTCAATCAAAATGAGGAGAATGATATCAAAGATATTTTGACAAATAATCGAATCAATTGGTTTCAATTTTTTAAATATGCTTTGTATCACAAAACGGCAATACTATGTTGGAAAAATATAAAAAGAATTGAGCCACATTCATTCATACCAAAGTATCTAGATGATATGTTAAATTATTGCTATATCTCTACAAAAAAACGTAATGAGATGAATCAAAAAGAGATGCAAGTAATTCAAGATTCTTTGATAGCTAGCGACATTATATGTATACCGGTTAAAGGTATTTATCTACTAGAGAACGTATATCATGATTATGGATTAAGGTATTCTGGTGATATGGATTTTTTAGTAAAGAAATCTGATATAAAGAAATTGGATTCGGCATTAACTCACTTGGGATATGTTATGGGACATTATAGTAATTCTCGACATTGTATTGATCCGATTTCTCGGGAAGAGAAGTTAAAATGGAGGATGTATATGAGTAATGTCTGTCCATATGTTCGTATTAGTGGAATCGATTTATTCCCGATTTACAAGTTGGATTTTAGACATTCATTAGACGATAATCTGAATCCAGAACCGATTAATCTTATTATAGACAGCTATATAAATAATAAGAAGGTTGATAATATATATTATTTTTTGTATTTGTGTACCCATTTTTTTGATGAAGCAAAACACATTGTCGATATAGAACTATTCAAAGATTTGAATATTATTAAGTTATGTGATATACGAGAATTTTACTTGCAAAATCAATCAAGATTGTCTGTAAAAGAATTTGCTAATTTTACAAATAGATTTAATTTTGGCGAGCAAGTTTTTTTTACCATGTCTTTTTTAAAAGCGATATACAATGATGGTTATGAAGATAAAATACTTGAATTAATTAATTATGATAATTCTGATACACTCATTTCATTTGGGGATAATGCATTTGAAAGTAATCAATTTTCGCAAAAGGATATTTTCGAAAGATTGTTTTCATGTAGAAATATAGATGATATAGTTGCTCCATCAAAATTGGGAATAAAGAAAATAAATAATGAATTGTATTATGAATGACAAAATGATTTTTGAAAGGAATGATTGTAGTATAAATGATTAAAAGCATTATCGAGACGATTGAAAAATATTCTAACGATGATAGTCATATAGCAGTACGTTATAGAGAAAAAAGTATAAGCTATAGAGATTTGTTGATTCGTGTAGCTCAATTACAAAACTATATTCTCTATGATATGAACATTAAAAAGGGAGATGTAATTATTCTTTATATGGATCGTTCATTTGAGACGATTATTTCGATGTTGGCTATAATCGCATCTGGTGCAGCTTTTTTACCAATAGATAAAAAAACCCCGGATGAAAGGATAAAGAAAATAATTCATACCGCGCAGCCGAAATTTGCTATATGTGACAATAGTATTAATGAAGATTTTGAAATACCATTTATTAATATTGATGACTGTTTTGGTAAAAATATAACCAAGCGATCTTATGTTCATACAGACGGAAACGATTTGGCATATGTGATTTTTACTTCTGGCTCAACCGGTGAACCTAAAGGCGTTATGATTGAGCACCTAGGTATGAATAATCATGTATCTGAAAAAATAAGGCTGCTGAATATAAATAGAGATAGCGTAGTAGCGTACTCTGCATCAATAAGCTTCGATATTTCCATATGGCAAGTTTTTTCTACATTATGTGCCGGAGGTACTATTGAGGTCATTAATAATTCAACAGTAATGAATGTAAAAAAACTAGTTAATACTATTATAGCTCATAATATCTCAATAATTGAATTAGTGCCAACGTATATATTGTTATTAATTGATTACCTAAAAAGGAATGACATTAATTCATTGCCACTTAAGTATTTGATATCGACTGGAGAATCTTTATCCTGCGATATTGTACAAAATTGGTTGTCAATAATGAAATCTTGTCCAATAGTGAATGCTTATGGTCCTACAGAAGCGTCGGATGACGTAACACATTTTTTTTGTGAGAATATTGAATTAGATACTCGTATTCCTATTGGAAAACCCATTAAAAATGCATACTTATCGATTCATGGTCCATTAGGCGAGAACATTAATACAGATAATAAGATAGGCGAATTGTGGATAAGCGGACTATGTGTAGGACGGGGATATATTAATAATCTAGATGAGACAAAAAAGCATTTCATTTATGATGAAGAACAACAGTGTAGAATATACAAAACTGGGGATCTAGCGTATCGAAGCTCTAGCGGTAATTTTTATTTTGCAGGTAGGATGGATACACAAATAAAAAGACATGGCTATAGAATCGAAATCGAAGAGATTGAAAGAACTATTAAAGAATTTTTTCCTACTATAGAGGTGTGTGTTTTTTTGAATAACCTTCAAGATAAATTATGTGCAATCTATAAATACAACAATGAAATAAATGAGTATTCCGTGGCTTCAGAGCCACTCAATCCGTTACAGAGAGCCATCCATTCCGAATGATAGAGCCACCTGAATTATAAGGGC
>JAGZJD010000042.1 GCA_018365895.1 Lachnospiraceae bacterium
TGCTTTTACCGCAGCTTCTGTAGCAGTTACCATCAGATTTACTTTTTCGCCCGCATCTGATGCAATCACAACAACGCCTTCACCTAATTTTTCTTTCAACTGATCGCCAAGATCACGAAGTCCATTCATGTCAACGCCTTCTACTTTCACGGCAAGTAGTTTCATTCCTGAAACTTCTTTTACCTGATTCATAACATCGCCCATTGCATCTTTTGCTAACTTACTCTTTAGGCTCTCTACTTCACTTCTCAATTCCTTATTTTCTGCCTGCAGATGTGAAATCTTTTCTCCCAATGTCTCCGGAGATGCTTTCAGAAGTTTCGCAGCTTCATGCATCTTCTCTTCCAAATCCGCATAATATGTCAGAAGTCCTTTGCTTGTCAAAGCCTCTATTCTGCGGACACCCGCTGCTACTCCTGTCTCAGAAAGAATCTTAAATGCGCCAATCTCATTTGTATTTTTTACATGTGTTCCACCACAAAACTCTCTCGAAAAATCTCCCATGCTGACTACGCGGACCACATCTCCATATTTCTCGCCAAACAACGCCTGAGCCCCTGTCTTTCTCGCTTCCTCGATAGGCATGTTCACACATTCTACCGGATACGCAGCAGCAATTGCTTCATTCACAATTGCTTCCGTTCTTTCCAGCTCTTCTTTTGTCATCGCAGAAAAATGTGTAAAGTCAAAACGCAGTCTATGATCATTATTCAAAGATCCTGCCTGCTCTACATGTGTTCCAAGTACTGTACGCAACGCTTTCTGCAGTAAATGTGTTGCACTGTGGTTTCTTGCTGACAGTCCTCTTTTCTCTGTATCGATCGTAAGCGTTACCTGATCGCCAGTCTTCATCATACCACTCTTCATATATCCGATATGTCCGATCTTACCGCCAAGCAATTTCTTTGTATCTTCTACAACAAATTCACCATCTGCACATGTGATCACACCTGTGTCCGCTTCCTGACCACCACTTGTAGCATAAAACGGTGTCTCTTCCACAAAAATAGTTCCATGTTCACCGTCAGAAAGAGCATCTGTAACTTCTGTATCTGTTGTCATAACTGTAATTTTAGATTCATATGCAAATTGGTCATATCCCACAAATGTGGATGTAATACTTGGGTCGATCTGTTCATATACAGTCGCATCTGCACCCATGTAGTTTGTTACACCTCTGGCTGCACGAGCTGTTTCACGCTGAACCTGCATACATTTTTGGAATCCTTCTTCGTCAACTGTATATCCTTTTTCTTCCATAATCTCTTTTGTCAGATCAAGTGGAAATCCATATGTATCATAAAGTTTAAATGCATCATCTCCGGACAGTTCCTTTGCACCCTTTTCCTGCATCTCCTTCTCAATTTCCTGCAGAATTCCAAGTCCCTGGTCAATTGTCTTATTAAACTGTTCTTCTTCTTTTGCAATTACATTTAAAATAAACTCGCGCTTTTCTTCTAATTCCGGATATCCGTCTTTAGATCCAGCAATCACAGTTTCTGCCAGCTCCGGAAGAAACTGTCCTTCAATTCCAAGTAATCTTCCATGGCGGCATGCACGTCTCAAAAGACGGCGGAGCACATAGCCTCTTCCTTCATTAGAAGGCATAATTCCATCAGAAATCATAAAAGTAACGGAACGTATGTGATCTGTTACTACACGAATAGAAACATCATACTGATCATTCTGTCCATATTCTTTCTCTGCAAGACGACAGATATGATCTCTCAATGCCTTTAATGTATCTACATCAAAAATGGAATCTACATCCTGAACAATTGAGGCAAGACGTTCTAATCCCATTCCTGTATCAATGTTTTTCTGTTCCAGTTCACTATAATTTCCTTTTCCATCGCTCTCAAACTGTGTGAAAACATTATTCCAAATTTCCATATAACGGTCACATTCGCATCCTACTGTACAATTCGGACTCCCACAGCCATATTTCTCACCACGGTCATAATAGATTTCTGAACACGGACCACATGGACCGGAACCATGTTCCCAGAAATTGTCTTCTTTCCCAAAACGAAAAATCCGTTCTTCCGGAATTCCCATCTCATCATGCCAGATATGGAAAGCTTCCTCGTCATTCTCATAGATAGACGGATACAGACGGTTCGGATCTAGTCCTACTACTTCTGTCAAAAACTCCCATGACCAACGAATCGCTTCTTTTTTAAAATAATCACCAAAAGAAAAGTTTCCAAGCATCTCAAAGAATGTACCGTGACGAGCTGTCTTTCCTACATTTTCAATATCGCCCGTACGAATACACTTCTGACATGTTGTCACACGTCTCTTCGGCGGAATTTCCTGTCCTGTAAAATACGGTTTCATTGGTGCCATACCTGAATTAATCAAAAGAAGACTTTTATCATTATGCGGCACCAGTGAAAAACTTTTTAATGCAAGATGTTCCTTGCTCTCAAAAAATTCAAGAAACATTTTTCTCAATTCATTTACGCCATAGTTTTTCATGGTTTTCCTCCTAATTGCTCTATTTACTCTTTAGATGTTAGCTCACACTATGTATAAATTATAAAGATGCGCTTTCCATTTGTCAACGCAGAAAAAAAAGACAGGAAAGATTCTTCCTGTCAGCTTCAACGATTCTTATACCGATTGTGCGTCTGTGTGCATTCTCAAAGGAGGGGTGTTGTAACACAACATAATTGGAAATAAAAAAAATAGCACACAGACATATCGGCTCTTGTCGCCTCAATCGTTGTGCTCTGTCCTTTTACCTGAAAGATTTCCCCTCTTCGGTTCAGCCGAAACAGCTGCCAATCTGCTTCTGCTGCCTTTCCAGAGTATCGTCCGGATATGGTCCTTTTGCCTGAGAGTTTTTTCACCTTCGGCGCTAATATATAGTCTCTTCCATATCTTTCAACCGATCCATATTTAAGCTATAATCAATTTAACACATTTTTTTCAAAAAATCAACTCTTTTTTTAATTTATTTATTTTTTTACATTCTTCCAATCATATAAGATTTCTATAACCTCTTATTTTCGCCAGTAGATAATAAAATTCTCTATTTTTATAAATTTCAAGTATAAAATTCTCTATTTTCTTCTTTTCAAGGATTATAATTCTAATGAAACAAAAAAAATATGGAATATTTTTCTAAATAAATTTGAAAGGAGCATTCAAATGGATCATTTAGCCCTATTTTACAAAAGGTTGTCACAGCTAAGAATAGAACAAGGCATCTCTGCCCGGGATATGAGCCTTTCACTTGGTCAAAGCGAAAGTTACATTAATAAAATAGAGAATCAGAAAGCACTTCCTTCTATGACTTCTTTTTTCTATATCTGTGATTTTCTAAATGTTCATCCAAAGGATTTTTTTGATGAAACAGTAGAAAATCCTTTCCTTTCAAAAGAACTTGCCGACAAATTTACCGGTTTGACCGGAAAACAGCAGGAACATATTCTGAATTTAATAGATGATCTTCTGGATAAGTAAAAAACACATCCGCAGCTAAACTTCCTTTTAAGATCCGGCTCGGATGTGTTTCTATTTGTTTACAATTATTTTAGTTCAATTTCTTCCAGTTCTTTTGCAGGAAGCTGTTTAGAAGATCTCGAAACAAAATCTTTCAATGCTTTTTTCGCCTTTGGAATTTCAATATTGGTTCCGGCGCCGCCAATGCAGCCTCCCGGACAAGCCATTCCTTCAATCAAACAGCCATTCATTTTACCTGCTTTTGCAAGAGCAAGTACTTTTTTGCACTCTGCAAGTCCTTCTGCATGTTCAATATGCACTTCTACGTCCGGATAGTATTCATTAATACATTTTTCGATTGCAGCCGCAACACCTCCTGCTGCTGCATATCCGCGCCCAGCTCCTGTAGCGTCATGGAAAGAAGATTCTGCTTCAAACTGTGAGAGGTCAATATCTTTCGCATCAAACATTGCCTGCAGCTCTTCAAATGTAATGACAAAATCTACATCACTCCGGACAGTAGTTCGCATTGCTTCTAATTTTTTTGCCGCACACGGGCCAATAAATACAACTTTTGCATTTGGATGCTCCTGCTTAATCGTTCGCGCCGTAGCTACCATCGGCGTCAGCTCCTGAGATACCCTGTCCACAAGATCCGGAAAATATTTCTTTGTCAACATTGACCACGATGGACAGCAAGATGTCAAAAGAAACGGAAGATTTCCTGTTACAACTTCATTTACATAGTGATGCGCTTCTGAAATCGCACCAATGTCTGCTCCTAAAGCTACTTCATACACCTGAGAAAATCCCAGCTCCTGTAATGCTGCTTTAATATTTCTCGGATTAATATACGGTCCAAACTGTCCAACAAATGCCGGCGCAATTTCCGCAACAACTTCACCACCCTCTTTCAGACAACGAATCAACTGAAAAATCTGAGATTTATCAGAAATTGCTCCAAACGGACAACTTACCATACACATCCCACAGGAAACACATTTATCTGTATCAATATGGGCACGTCCAAACACATCTGAACTAATTGCATTCACTCCGCACGCTCTTTGACATGGACGCTCTTTCTTTGCGATAGCATCATACGGACAGTGCGCCTTACATTTTCCACATTTAATACATTTTGACTGGTCGATGTAGGACTTTCCATTGACCATCGAAATTGCTCCTTTCGGGCAAACTTCTTTGCAAGGATGGGCAAAGCAGCCTTTACACTGATTACTTACTTCATATTTATTCTCTTCACAGGCAGAACAGGCAGAAGGAATCACCTGCATCAACGGCGGTTCATAGTATTTGTCTGAAATATTACTCTCCTCAATCCCTGCTGTGAGATGAACCGGCTTATCTTCCGGGCGCAGAGACATCCCCATTGCCAGACGCACCTGCTCACTTACCATGGAACGGATTCGATAGACTCTCTCTCTGTAATTTTCCGTATCTTCATTTACCAGACGGTATGGGATAGCTTCGATATCTGCGTTTAGTCTCTCCGGTGTTGAATGGTAAGCCACACGCGCAATTTCTTCAAAAACCTTCCGGCGCATTTCGCGTACCGGTGTATCTAATCCTCTCATGAATTGTCCTCCTCATCACTCACAGCATCGGTTGTTATTACCGAATCTAAGATTGTTATTTTTTCTACAATCATCATACACGAATTCTCTTCTTGGAGCAACTAAAAAACTGAAAGTACTTCAAAAAATACAAAACAATTATTTTTGAAAAACTTCCTTTGCATAATAGACTGACTGCATTGCATCTTTTCCATAAAAATCTGCTCCAATCATATCTGCATACTCTTGATTCAGCACTGCTCCTCCTACCATAACCCGACAATCCGGTTTATTTTTACGTAGAAGCCGTATTGTCTCTTCCATACTGGAAACGGTCGTTGTCATAAGCGCGCTAAGTCCCACAAGACGGATATCTTCTTTCATCGCTGTTTCCACAATCCGCTCCGGCGAAACATCTTTTCCAAGATCCAGCACATCAAAACCATAATTCTCCAACAGCACTTTCACAATATTTTTCCCTATATCATGAATATCTCCTTTTACTGTCGCAAGAATAATCTTCTCTCTCTCCTCTTGTGAAAAGCCGTTATTTTGCATTGTCTCTTTTAAAATTTCAAATGATATCTTTGCTGTTTCTGCACTCATTAATAGCTGCGGCAGAAAAATAGTTCCAGATTCAAACCCTTTTCCAACTTCGTCCAACGCAGGAATTAAATAAGTATGAATCACAGAAAGCGCATCTTCTCCCCTGGAAAGCAATGCTTTTGTTGCCAGAGCAGCTTCTTGTTTCAATCCTTTTTCGATTGCATTTTTTAAATTCATAGACATATTTCCTGCTGAGTGCTGTTGAATCATATCTGAATCCTGCTGTCCATACCGACAAATATAAGTTTCAAAATTTTCATCCTGGTTCATCAGCGCCCGATAGGAATCATATGACTGCATCATAGCTGCAGAAGAAGGATTGATAATTCCGGCACTTAATCCCTGCTGCAGCGCCATTGTATAAAATACCGCATTAAGTTGCGGACGATTTGGCAATCCAAATGAAATATTAGATACACCAAGAATAGTTCTTACACCAAAACGTTCACGCACAAGTCTGAGTGCCTTTAGCGTTGTTTTTGCACTCTTTGGATCTGAACTAACGGTCATAGCGAGTACATCTACTACAATATCTTTCGGCAAAATCCCGTACTTTCCAGCTTCACAGATAATTTTCCCAGCAATATCTGCTCTTCCTTCTGCTGTATCCGGAATTCCATTTTCATCTAATGTTAATGCTACAACAACGCCGCCATATTTCTGTATCAATGGAAAAACCGCATCCATTGATTCTTTTTTCCCATTTACAGAATTAATCATCGGCTTACCATTATAAAACCGCATTGCCCTTTCCATGGTCGGAATATCTACAGTATCAATCTGGAGCGGAACACTTGTTACGGATTGTAATTCCGTGATGACTTCTGTCATTACTTCTTTTTCATTAATATCCGGAAGCCCTGTATTCACGTCCAGAATATGTGCTCCCTTTTCCTCTTGAACAATCCCTTCCCTCAAAATATATTCAAGATCATGAGATCTCAGTGCCTCTTTCAAACGTTTCTTTCCTGTCGGATTAATACGCTCACCAATAATTAACGGCACATCTGAAAACGCTACCGCCTGACTGTAAGATGACACGACAGTAGTTGTCTTTTCTTCCGGAAGAAGGACTGTCTTTTTTTCACACAATGTAATCATCCTTCGAATATGTTCCGGCGTTGTTCCGCAGCATCCGCCAACAGCCGAAGCTCCAAGATCTATGATTTCTTCCATTCGCTCCGCAAAAATATCTGGTTCCACATCGTAATAAACCTGTCCATTTTTTTGTTTCGGAAGTCCTGCATTTGGCTTAACAATTAATGGAAGAGAACAATATTTCCTGAATTCTTTTACTAATCCAATCATCTGTTCCGGTCCAAGCCCACAGTTCATTCCAATTGCATCTACACGAAGTCCTTCCAGAAGAGCTGTAACTGCTTCCACTGTTCCTCCAGTCAGCATTTTCCCTCTTTCATCAAATACAACTGTCACAAAAACCGGAAGCTTCGTATGCTCTTTTGCACCCAATACTGCTGCTTTTACTTCATACGTATCACTCATAGTCTCTATATGAATAAAATCTGCTCCGGCTTTCTCACCGATTTCGGCCGCCTCACCAAATACCTGGCAAGCTTCTTCAAATTCCAGATCTCCAAGCGGTTTTAACAGCCTTCCTGTCGGTCCCAGATCCATTCCTATATATCGTTTCTTTCCGCCAACTTGCCTGACTGCCCGTCTTGCATTTGCCAAAGCTGTTTGAATCACTTCTTCTAAAGAAACGCTTTGACTGTAAAATTTACATCGATTCGCACCAAACGTATTTGCAAGAATAAGATCACTTCCGGCTTCCAGATAATCTCTGTGAATGTTGTAAATCACTTCCGACTGTTCAATATTCCATAATTCCGGAAGTTCTCCCGGCTTTAGTCCTTTTTCCTGAAGAAGTGTTCCCATTCCGCCATCAAAAAAAAGCAGCTCTTTTCCTATTCTGTCTTTCAGCATGTCTTTTCTCCTTATCTTCTGTCATCTATGCGGTAGCTACAGTCTTGTTTTCCACAAATACTGCATCCTCTTTCTAATGCGCTTGTACAAATATCTGTAATTCCTATGACAGCTGTTACCGATTTTATTGGTGTTAGCATAGAAGCTTCTGTCATCGTAAGTCCAATCCTCTTTGGAGCATCCAAAACTTCTAATAGATTTTTCTGAAATAAAATACTAAAATCTCCATATCCCGGACTGAACCTTGGTCTTAAATACCTTCCTCCTGCCTTTTCCTCAATCTCTTCCTGTATCTGATCACAATACTCCTCCAGAACCGCTGCCGCACAAGCCTGCATAACAACTGCTCTGGCCATATTTGTACACTCATATCTGCGAATCCTGCGATCCACCTCTGCTCCTAGCGTAGCTGCAAAAACAGCTGCTTCTCTACAATCCTTTAAATTCACAGCCAAATCCCTGCTGATAATTCTCATCTCACCAAGTCGTATCTCCTGCTGTTGAACGAGTACCGAAAAAAAATGAAAAACTGCTCGTTTCCTTTCCGCAATGGTTTGAAGCTCTTTGAGACATTCATGAATCAGATAAATGGTTTCTTCATCCGGTTTTGTATTCCCATAACCAAGATAACGAATCGCTTCCTGATACACACTTCTTCTGCTACTCATGCTCAATCATCTCCGAAAGATTGTTCATGATTGCTTCTGCTACTTCTGGCTTATTCATAGAATAAATATGAATATTCTGTATTCCATTTGCGATCAGACTAACAATCTGCTCTGTTGCATAGGCAATCCCCGCCTGCTTCATCGCTGCTGGATGACTTCCAAAGCGATCCAGCATAGACAAAAACCGCTCCGGAAGGAAGCTGCCGGACATTTTGCATATCCGCTCCATCTGTGCCGCATTTGTTACCGGCATAATTCCCGGAATAACAGGAATGGTAATTCCCTGTTCGCGAATGCGATAGAGAAAACTATAATACAGCGAATTATCAAAAAACATCTGTGTTGTAAGAAAATCCACTCCACATTCTACCTTTTCTTTCAATCTTCGTATATCATCTCTGCGATCCTGACTTTCGACATGCCCTTCCGGATAACAGGCCGCACCGATACAAAAGTCGCCTGACTCCCGAATCTCTCTGATCAGTTCACTTGCATAGCGATAATCTCTTGCAATCCCTACCGAAGAATTCTCCGGAATATCTCCTCTTAACGCAAGCACATTTTCAATTCCTGCATCTTTTAGTTCTCCAATAACTTTTTTTACCATCGCTTTCGTTGATGATACACACGTCAAATGAGCCAAACTCTCCATTCCAAGATCATGTTTAATATGTGATGCAATGCGAACCGTATTCTCACTTGTTCCTCCGCCCGCTCCATACGTCACGCTCATGTAAGATGGATTCAATCTTGCCATCTCATCTACCGCCTGGATTACAGTTGGATATTTCGCATCTGTTTTCGGAGGAAATACCTCGATTGAAATATGTGTTTTTCCGTCTTTTAATTTCTCGCTGATTTTCATATGCTGTCTCTTCTCCCTATAAATTAGACACGTTTCAAAACGCTTTTATCTTCTGCTTTGTGAAATCAAAAACATCCTTTCTGGATATCCTTCTCACATCAAATATCAAAGTAATACAACAACAGCAGGTCCTCCCTGCTGTTGTCTCTTTCTCTGTATCATAAAACGTACTACATTGACTCGTAAAGTTCCTCGTACTGTCTTGCTGAATTCTTCCAAGAGAAATCTTTTTTCATCGCACGTTCTACAAGTTTATTCCAGTCACGTTTTTTATCATAATAAATCTGTTCCGCATAACGTACTGTCGCCATCATCTCATGTGCATTATAATTGCTGAAACTAAATCCTGTTCCCGTTTTTTCATACTCATTGTATGGTTCTACAGTATCTCTAAGTCCGCCTGTCTCCCGAACAATCGGAAGTGTTCCATAGCGCAGACTCATTAGTTGGCTTAATCCACATGGTTCAAACAACGACGGCATCAAAAATGCATCGCATGCCGCATAAATCTTATGCGACAATTGTTCCGAGTAAAAAATATTAGCTGAAACCTTGCCATTATATTTCCATGCAAAATGTCGGAACATATTTTCATACTGTTCTTCTCCGGTTCCAAGTATAACAATCTGGATACTATCCTGACAAATTTCATCCATAACCCGCTGAATCAAATCAAATCCTTTCTGATCTGTCAGACGAGAAACGATTCCGATCATCATCACTTTCGGATCTTCCGTCAATCCAAGTTCCTTCTGAAGCGCTGTTTTATTCTTTACTTTCTCTTTACGGAAATTCTCTGCCGAATAATGCGCTTCAATCAATTCATCCGTCTCTGGATTATATAAATCATAGTCAATTCCGTTCACAATTCCAGAAAGACAATTAGATCTCGCATTCATTAATCCATCAAGACGTTCTCCATAAAATGGCACCTTAATCTCTTCTGCATAAGAATGACTCACGGTAGTTACCCGGTCTGCATAAACAATACCACCCTTTAAGTAATTGGCATCTTTGTAAGCTTCCAGTTTATCCGGTACAAAATAATATGCCGGAAGTCCTGTAATATTTTGAATTGTCTTTGTGTCCCACGTTCCTTGGAATTTCAGATTGTGTATCGTAATAATTGTTTTAATTCCCCGGTAGTATTCTGCGCTATAACGGAAATTATCCAAATACACTGGTACTAGACCAGTCTGCCAGTCATGACAGTGAATAATATCCGGTCTAAAATCAATTACCGGCAATGCACTCAATACCGCTTTGGAAAAATAAGCAAATTTTTCGACATCAAACCTAATATCACCATACGGCTTAAAGCCTGAAAAATAAAATTCATTATCAATAAAATAATAGGTAACCCCTTCATACTGCATCGTTAAGATACCTACATAACGGTTCTCCCAGTTAAAATCCATATAAAAATGTGTAACATATTCCAGTTTTGATTTCCATTCTTCTTTTATACACATATATTTCGGCAGCATGACACGCACGTCATACTTCTCTTTATCAAAGCATTTCGGCAAAGAACCTACAACATCCGCAAGTCCTCCGGTCTTAATAAATGGTACACACTCTGAAGCTACAAATAATATCTTTTTCATATGCATTCCTCCATCATTCCTACGATATTTTTATTATATCGTATTTTATTGCCAATGAAAAGATTTATCTTAGCTTTTTCTTATTCTCTCAATTCTATTTCCGTTTCTATCTGTGCTTATATTCCAATTGAATTGTATCTGCTATCAATGCAATAAATTCAGAATTCGTCGGCTTTCCTTTTCCATTGCTGACAGTGTATCCAAATAATTCATCCAATGTATCTAATTTTCCTCTGCTCCAAGCTACTTCTATTGCATGTCGGATTGCACGTTCAACTCTGCTCGATGTTGTCTGATGTTTTTTTGCAACTGTCGGGTATAGAATTTTTGTAATCGCACTTAATACATCCATATCTTCCACCGCCATCATAATTGCATCTCTCAAGTAATGATATCCTTTAATATGTGCCGGAATTCCAATTTCATGAATCATATTTGTTACATGACTTTCCAGATTTTCCTGCTCTTTTCCTGCACATTCCACAGCTGATTTTGAACTTCCTTCCCGTTTTGGGCTAACACGTACACTCTTAATCCGATTTAACAGCATCTCATTATTAAATGGTTTCATAATATAGTAGCTTGCTCCCCGCTGAAATGCATCTTCCGTAATGCGCTCCTGCCCTACTGCTGTTACAATAATAAATTCCGGCCTTTTTTTCATTGTTTTATCTGCATTGACAAGATCCATCACACTTAATCCATCAACTTTCGGCATAATTAGATCAAGCAGAACAACATCCGGCTCATTTTGTTTAATAATCTGCAGCATATCCTCCCCATTATTTGCTTTTCCGACGAGCTTTAACTCCTTATCGCTGCTGACAATTTCCCCTAAAAGTTCTAATATTCTTTCATTATCATCCGCAACAGCTACATTTAACTGCCCCATTTTCTGTACCTCCTTTTCCTTTTCAAGCACCGTGCTCTGTTATTATAGCTGTCTGATTTTTTGTTCGCAAGGAAAAGTCGTCTTATAATTTCGACATTCTTCTTGAAAAGATTTGTTTTTCTACAAGTTTCTTGTAGTGTTATCGCTCATTTTGCCGAAATTTTTCTAAAAATCATGAATTTTCTGTATAAATTTTTGTCGATTTTTTTATTTTTTGCCGGAATCAGCCTTTTATTTTCGCACCTCTTGATTTCCTTTTCGGGAAATGTTAGTATAGAAATCATCACAGAAACAGGACCTTTGAGTGCTTACACAGCAGTCTCTAAAGATCCTGTTTTTCAGAATCATTTTATCACAGGAGGTTTGTTATGATAACAGTTAAGCATCAGATTGACTGGAAAGTGTTTATCCGGCTTGTTGTCGCAATTGCACTCCCAATTGCTTTTCAGAATTTCCTTTCAACAACTGCTAGCATGGTAGACACAATTATGATTGGAAGTCAGGGTGAACTCGCTGTCGCCGCTGTCGGAATCTGTTCCCAGATTTCTTCTCTATTCTTCTCCTGCTACTTTGGTTTTGCGGGAGGTGCGCTTCTATTCTTCTCCCAATACTGGGGTGCTCAAAATGAAGAGGGAATTAATCGGACGTTCGGCATGTCTTTATTGTATATGCTCGCAGTATCACTTCTGTTTGGCTGCGTCGCAATTACCTATCCAAATTTCCTTCTCGGAATCTATACTGATAAGACAGACATTATAAAACTGGCTGTACCTTATATCAGAATTGTTGGATTTGCTTATCCGCTTCAGGTACTTGCGGTACTCGTCAGCTTTCTCATGCGCTCTACAGAACGTGTAAAAATACCTTTAGTCAGCTCAGCGGTTGCTCTGGTTGTCAACTTTGTGCTGAACTTTATCTTAATCTATGGACGCTTTGGGATGCCGAAAATGGGACCGGCCGGAGCTGCTGTTGGAACACTTGTTTCCGGCATGGTCAATCTTATCATTCTGCTTGTTTTTCTTTTGAAAGACCGCAGCACGATTCAGCTGAAACTGTCACAAATGTTCCATTGGAAAGACGGATTTGCCGGAATGTACCTGAAAAAATGTTTTCCAATTATTTTAAATGAGCTCTTTTACGGAATCGGTCAGATGTTGATCAACATTGTAATTGGACATCAATCTTCCTCTGCCATTGCCGCAATGGCTGCATTCCGTGTTCTGGAAGGATTCGTCTTTGCTTTCTTTGGCGGACTTGCCGATGCAAGTACCGTTGTCGTCGGCAAAGAAGTCGGCTCCGGACATCATATGAAAGGCTACCAGTATGTCAAAGGGTTCTCTATCCTTTGCCCGGCAATTACTTTTATCATTGTACTGACATGCCTTCTCTTAAACAAACCTCTGCTCGGACTGTTCGGACTTGGCGCAGAAGCTATGTTCTACGGAAAATATATGCTCTTAATCTACCTTGCCGCCGGAACAATCCGGACATGTAATTACATTATGAATTCCTGCTTCCGCGCCGGAGGAGAGTCTGTCTTTGGTACAGTACTTGAAATCAGCTGTCTTTTCCTTATCAGTGTTCCAGCAACATGGATCGCCGGAATGGTATTGCACCTCCCATTCCTCGCAGTCTTCTCTTTCGTTTACACAGATGAGATCATCCGGCTCATTTTTGAACTGTGGTACACACGAACCGGAAAATGGATCAAACCTGTGACCGAGGAAGGACGGCGTACCGTTGAGGCATTCCGCCAGGAACTGCACGCGAAACAGCATAAGGCGGTTTCGTAAACGTCCGGAAATCACACATAAGAACTGAACACATCTGAAAAATACCAGCATACTAACTGCCGTACACTTTGACCTGATGTCATCATGCACGGACAGCTCGTATGCTGGTACTAATATTCTTCTCTTATTCCACATAAATCTATTTGCAATCGCTCTTCCCTATGATTCGTTCATACGTTTCTTCACCCGTCTTCTGAAATCCAAGTGCCTGGAACATCCTCTGACTTTGCGTATTGAATGAATAAATATTTGCTTTTACTTTATCTATTCCCTTTTCCTTCGCCAGATCGACCATATTTTCGATACACTTGCGACCGATATGTCTGTTCTGATATTCCTTACAGACAACAATCGACAGTTCGGCATTCTCCTGAAGTGTCACATCCCCCACAAGAATCCCCTCATACTGAATGTAATAACAGTCTCCGTGTGTATCCAGATAATTGTACATCGCTCTTAACCGTTCAAGCGAATACACATGATCAATATTATCTACCTGTCTGCAAAGTTCCAGATCCTGATACCACGCAAGCGCCGTCTCCTCGTTCGGATAATACGGTATCAGAAATAATTTATCATCCACCCTGCGGACTTTCTTTTCTTCCTCTTTGACTGCTTGAGGAAAACACTCATCCTGATATTCATTTATTCTTTCAATTTCCATTTAGGTTTCTCCTTTATTCTTTTCTGATCTTCTTAAAAATCTCAATATTATGTTCTACTAATTCGACCGCATCCACCTGATAACCTTTTTGCGCCAAAGCATGACTATAACGCCCGGTTGCTGCCCCAATCTCCATGATACGCATCCCCGGTTCAAGATATTTCTCAATATATTTCATCGTCGTGATATACTCTACCATTCCATGCTTTGATACGAGACGGCCTTCCTCATCATATCCTTCATAATAATTTGTTAAACAGTCCGTTTGATTCATACTGCATTACCTCCCGAAAAATTCAAATCATAATTCCCGCTCTGCCACCACCACAGTATAGTGATCTGTATCATATGTAATCCCTGTTTCGGTAAATCCATTCTTGTGCCAGAAATGCTTTGACTGTGGATTGCCTTTCACCCAGCCAAGCCGAACACGCTCAAACCCGATTTCCGTTAAATAAGAACATAATTCATCAATAATTGCGCTTCCGATTCCGGTATTCTGAACAGATACATCTGTCATAAAGAAACCTATAAAAGCCGTGTTTTCATTCGGATATGCCCTAATCAAATCCATTACAGCAATCAATTTTTCTGCATCATAGTACCCCAGATAATACTTATCAGCCAGCTCCTTGTTCGGAGGAAGCGCTTTCATGTCATCCGCAATACTTTCTTCCGTAACAAACGGCGGACAGTACTGATAAAACAAATGATTTTTGCAGCACAGTGTGAAGATATCCGCAATATCTGCCTCCTTCATACGCCGCACTGCATAGCATTTAGAAAACTGTGAAATATCCATTTGATTTTCTCCATCTCTCTGTAAATTTAATATAAATGCTTTTCTTCTATCCTAAAAAAAGTCCGTACTAGGCCTGTGTAAATAATACTTAAAACAAATCCAGCATATTATCCAGATAGATTTTTTCTCTGACATGTAGCTGATATTCTGGCTTTGTCATATAATAGAGCAAAAATTCCAGAAGCAACGCACTTCCCAGACCACGGCCTTCAATCTTAAAATTAGAAAATCCCATCGGTAAGTAACTGTTTTGAATATCATTCACACTGATAAACCCGGGATTTTCCATTGCTTTTGAAAACCGGTAACCTTCCCCTGCATCAGGGGCAGCACAGCGGTATCCGCAATCATTTTCTCCAAGATTTCTCCGGCTAACAGCTTCATAGCACCGCTTCCTGTCCTTGCAGCTAAACCAACAACACTCATTACACAGAAACTCTACTTTGTCCTTCTGTTTCGCAGACAACACACGCAACTGTTCCCAAATTTTATTCAGCCGAAAGTCCGGTACAATATAAAGAAACTCATCTCGGTTCACTTCATCTACAAATTGCCGGAACTCTGTCAGAACCTTCGTAGTAGATGAAACAAAATAGAGTTTCGGGTAATTTATTTTCAGATAGTCTAACAGCAGATCTGAATGAACAATGACGCCATTTCGTTTTTCTCCACTTTCTTCAAGCAAAGCGCAGAGCTGATTACATTTCTTATCTGAAAGGTGCTCTTCCCGGAGCAGAGAATTGCTGAATGTCAGCCGGGCAGAAATCCCGTATTCCTGCATCAGCCCCAGGACCTTGTCCGGATCGCAATCTCCACCTCCAACACGGCCTCCGCCCCAAATACAATCTGCCGGAGCTCCATATATGGAACCTATCTCACACCAATCATAAAAATATTCTCTGTGTTCACGAAACAATGGCAAAAAAATACAATAGAATTCATAGAATTCAAATAAACCGGGAAGATGGTAATATGCTATGTTCTTTCTTAATTCATTCATATCTACCTTGTCACCTCATTTATCAGTAGTTTTATATTATCTGTTGTTTGCTGCATGATATCTTAAAAAGTCAGTGCAAAAATTCCACCGTCAAACACAATATCATTTCCTGCAGAATCTTTATAAAAGGATACCTTTTCTGTTCCGATTTGCTGGAATCCTAAAGATTTCAATAATGATACTGACGGTACATTGTTTATTGCTGTACCTGCAGTAAATCTTGTTATTCCACACCCGCGCAAATATTCAAAAAGTTTCAAATGACTTTCTCTGGCATATCCTTTTCCGTGGAAATCCGAATGAAAACAATATCCGATTTCATATCCATTTTTTCTCATGTTAAAAGCAATATACCCAATAACTATATTGTTTAGGCAAACAGCAAAAAACATATGTTCCAACCCTCGATTAGCTTTTGCCCATTGGAGTATCCTTTCCCGAACCGCTTCATCATCTGTATTATGAGGTCTATCATACTTGGCAAATTCAGAAGCATTAAAATCCTCCCAAATTTTCTGAATGCTTTTCCAATCATTCTCTGTTATATGTCTTATAACAAGTCTTTCTGTTTTCAATAACATGGCAATTTTTTTCTCCATAAAACACTCTATAATTCAAACACAACTTACCGATGAATATACATTCTCGTCAAGTCAGTTTCTCCATCCCCCTGCACCATACAGAAAAACTCCCAGCCATATCTTTCATAAAAATCTGTATGATCCGTAATCAAATAAATGGGTGTAATTCCTTTCGATTTCATATCCTCGACAACCATATTAAGTAAATGACCTGCGATTCCTTGACACCGGCAATCTTTTTCGGTATATACTGCACATATATTCGGGCTAAGATCTTTTCTATTGTGAAAATCATTCTCAATGACTCCCATACCACCTACAATCCGCTCTCCATCCATGCACAAATACCAACCATACTCTGTTTCTTTATTAAGATACGCTTCCATACATTCCAAATAAGCTTCCTTTGGCACGTTCCATTTATTATGAAACCATAAAGCTGCCTGTTCCTTTAGTTGCGGTCTTTCTCTTAAAGTAATATATGTATACTCTCTCATATTTTGATCCTCTCCTATTTCATACAACTATTTGTTGACTGTTTTTTTCTGCAAAATAAAACATATTTTTTCTTTTCTATGAATTTCGCGTTTATTTACTTTAAAGTCTCCACCATATAATAAAATTCTCCCTTCCCAATCGGAGTAGTTCGCACTATCGGCGGGCCAGAAATAGTAAAGCCGGCTTTTTCATAACATTTGATTGCTCTTATATTCCAACTTCTAACTTCTATAGCTACCTTTTTCGCCGGGTACTGTTTATGCGAAAGCTCACAGGCCATTTTAACAATTTGCTGTCCATAGCCTTTACCACAGTACTGTGGATGCACCCCAACTCCCAGAAAAATATTTGATTCAGTTTCTTTTAAATTAATATAACCAACCAGCTTTTCTCCGTCATAATACGAATAATAATTGTTCTGTCGATTAGCAAACCCTCGATGATTTTTCATCTGTTCCATGTAAGGGATATTGTTATAAATGGAATATGATTCCTCATATTGCCATTCGCTTATCATGTATTTTTCTTTTTCTGTCGTTCGATGATACTGAAGCATTTGCACTCTCCTTGTCAATAAGCTTTATCATATGCAGCTTTTAAATCCATTGTATAAAAGACCGTTTTTTGATAAAATTTCTTCCGCATCCTTAAATTTTAGTTTTATATTTCTTTTCTTCCAAAAGAAATAAATAATAGCGGACCAAAAGACGAAAGAATCTCTGAAATCATAATATTGTCCGTCAGTTTCATCAAAAATTGCGAAATCATTCCTTTCCAATTTTGAATGTATGCAAGAGTAACACTTAACTCAAGCGGAAAGTTTGGAAACAAACTCTGTGCCAATATGATTAGAAGGTAGATAGAAGACATAATTCCGGCAGAGATCGCAATCTCTTTTTTGGTCATAGAGCGAAAGGCCCATAAACCTCCAATTAGCACTATAATTAGAAATATCACTGTGTGGAAAATTACTGAGCGTACAGGATCCGTAGAAACTATCGTAACGCCATCAGCATCTACCGTCTTTACACCAAAAAAGAAACCTCCAAGATAGACGGTAATAGAAAAACTAATCCAACTAGCAACCATGCAAAAAACCGGAACTTTCCACAATGTCTGAATCCGCACTTTCATAAGTATCTCTCCTTTTTCTATATTTAATTTCATATGAGTGTGAATACTGCATCTGAAAACTGCTTCACAATATATGAAATATACCATTCTACGTTCTTCTGTACTGGTTCGAAATGCAAAGAAGAACAAACGTTATGAATCTTTTCCTCTGCATCATTTTCTAGTATCATTGCTGTTGGTCCGCTGTTACCTCCAATGATACTTACACAACAAACTCCTTGAGTTGATCCCAGATTTGATTTATCGTTCCACTCAGGATTCTCTATCGGTTGAGCACTTTCAGCGCAATCATTAATCATAATTTCTTTTCCCCACTCAGGACTGACCGTATAATTCATAGAAATAAAATAAGTAGGATACCTCCACCGTTTAGGTAACAAACTACTCTCTGGCAATATCTGTTGTTCTATACTTTGTACCGTCAATTCAAATGCCTTACCACTGATGGGGTGGATAAAAGTAACTTTATCACCGGGAACCTGTACTACAAAATGTTCTCCGGGAACTCTGTCTGGCTGCTGCTCCATTATAAGTGAAAGGGACTTAATTTCTAAACGGTGTTTACTTGCCCATGGAAAAGCATTTCTGCAAATAACCCAACCATATGATTTATCCAAATGATAATGCTCTACTACCCTTTTTGTTTCTAAATCATAACCATTTTTGTCTGCTAAATACGGATTAAAACATATAGCACAACCACGCGAAACCGTCATTTATTTATTATTTAACTTTAACATCGGGTGAAAATGAAAACATAACGGATTCTCTATTTCCATCTGCATTTGCTGTTCATTGGTAAAACCATCATAGAAATCACTTTTACAGCTTAGCTTCCACTTTTCCATAAAATTCTGTATTCTCCTGACATCCACACGCATACAAAAATCTATGACAAGACCTTTTCCGCAGGAATACACTGTTGGAATAAACCAGTGATATCCTGCCCAATCAAAATGCTGATTCACCAGAATTTCTTTTCCGGCATGATCTCTTCCATGGTGTCCCCAGAAATTTCCTTCATAATAAACTTTCCATTCAGGAAATTTCGATTCTACAGACAGCTTCATATCAGCAGCACAATAATCCTCTTCTTCTTGTAAAATCATGTTATCATCTTTTTCCAATATTATAACATCATTTTTGTTCATACTCTTTCTCCAGTTCTATCCCTTTTTCGCGCAATATCTGCTGCATCTTCATCTAATATGTGATTAATCATTTTCAGCAATCCATTTCTTCGACCAAATCACCAATGTTTCGGACAGCAAATCGAACTCAACCATTCCGCCTTTTTTCAAATTTAAAAAGTTGGAAACAATCACCCGTTCATCGGCAGATACAACTTGAAGCAATTCCTTTTGGTGTCTGATATAGTTTCCTGTCTGCTTAAAAGCAATTGCCTGTACAATGAAAGAAGCAGATTTATACAATCCTCGCAAGATATCTTCACTCTTTTCATACAACATATTATGAACACAGCCGTGAAATATGTTGCAGGCACCGATTTTGATTGCTCTGTTCACACTACTATCATCAATAACTGCCAGTAATTCATCAAGACTCCCTTTCATCGGTGTGGTGTCATAATAGAACTGAAACAAGTCAGACGGTTCCCAATTCATAATATCGTCTTTCCCAGAAAGGAAACCACAAATCATTTCCCTATTTGGAAGGGTATCTAACATTGCATTATAGGTTCGAATATCCATAGCAGACAATTCATCCAGAATTACAACAATATCAATATCGCTTGTCTCCATCGCTTCTCCACGTCCATAACTGCCCTGTAAACCGACAAACCATACACGGCTTCCAAAAGTCTCATCTAATGTCCGTAGGAAGTTTTTCATCCAAACAGTAATATCTAACATCTTGATTACCTCGTTAAATTCAAAATTTTCTAATCATATTATAGCATACACACTTTTGAAATCTCATACCCTCTCGTCAGATCATTGACCAAAACATGACTGCAATTAATTTTTAGCTTTTTTATACCGCTCCAGTTATGCGTAAAAGTTCCTCTTCTGTTCCACAAATCCAGAATCAGCAATGATATTTTATTCTCCATAAAATCCGTTGTCACTTTTTTGTGCCCATTTCATATACATTTCCTTGTAGTTATCTTTTATAAATTCACGAATCATTCTGATTTCTCTATCAGTCAGTTGACCTTCATTCTCTATTGTTGTTTCACCATCTTTTTTCACAAAAAACTTTGCCGATCCTACTTCTGTAAGCTTTCTATCACTTGCATGTACATGCATAGCTTCAATTACACAATGCGAAGTATAATACAGATAATACCCACATACTTTATATTCATAGTATTTAGGCATATACTATCCCTCCATGTATTTACGATTTTTATGATAATATTCCAATACAATTTCCAACTCTATATCATCCATGCTTGTTTCCAATATGTCTCCACTTCTACTTAAATACGCTGCTTTATGTGGATTATTCAAATTAAGCACTCTTACATTTTCACCATCTTTTGTAAATGCATATCCATTTATAATCATTTCCGCTGCATCTGCTACTTCTTTAATATTACACATATTCAATCCTCACTTTCTGAATCGGCTTCAAAAATTCTTCTGCATTAATATATAAATTATCAAGAATGGGAATTAAATCAATATATTCTTCTTCTTCATCGCATCCTTCATATTTCGCCATAACAACGATATATCCATGATCCCACTCAACCACTTTCGTATATCGTTCCAATCTCGGAGATGTTTTAAAACGTATATTATATCCATTAAATATAAAAGAAGTAAATTCTTTATCATTGCTTAATACTGCTTCGTCTATCACGTTCTCTATCTCCTTTCCAATAAATTTTGTACCACTATTACTATTTCTATTTCTTCCATACATATCTTACAAATTTCTCTCGCTGACCTCATATTTTTTTCTCTGGTAACATTAACACATTCTTTCTACTTCTAAATCACTCATCCAACATATATTCCATTTTACTTATAAGCATCAATTATTCTCCAAACTCAATGTTATTTAATTTTATTATAACACAGACACTTTTATTTTTACAGACAACAAAAAGTCTAAGAAGCAGGAAATACTATGAAACACTCAATTGATATGCTCCCTTTATGAGAGACAGTGAAAAAACAAACTGTCATCATGAAGGGAGCAATTCTATGTCACAAAAAGGTAAACTAAACACAGAAGAAAAA
>JAGZJD010000043.1 GCA_018365895.1 Lachnospiraceae bacterium
AGTGCCAGAGAGGCTTATTGGCTCGGTCTCGAAATCCGTTGGTTCCATAAAGGACACGGGGGTTAAAATCCCTCCTGCAGCGTTTTTTATTTTGTTAGAGCATTTCTAAAGATTATCTTAATTCATATAAATTCACACAAATTTCCAATAATCGCTCTTTTACTTCTGAGATAATTTATGCTATAATATTTTAAAATGCAGATAATTTTGAAATACAAGAGAAAAGAGGTAACCATTTATGAAATGTCCTAAATGCGGAAAAGATCTTTTGATCCGTGATGAAAAAGTTTCAGTCGATGAGAACGGCGAGGCAATATATAATCAATTTGCAATTTGTACAGACTGTAAGAAAAAGTGGAACTTAGATAAACAGCGTGCAAAACAGGCGGAGAAAGCAGCAGCCAGAGCTTCTGTGAAGCAAAAAGAAGATCAGGAGAAGGCTCAGCCAAAGGCATCGGAAGAGAAGTATATGCAAGGAAATGCTGAAGGAGAAGCAGTAAGAACAGCGAGACCGGCAGCGAAGAATTCTGCTGAGAAGACACCGGCAGCGCCGAGAAAAGAACCAAAGAGAGCAGAAGAGAAAGAGACTCTTGTCGAGAATGCTCCTGTTAAGAAAAGAGAAGAGAGCATTGCCTCAGAAAAAGAAGGAGCGAAACAGCGCACAGCTGCTCCGGTTAAGAAAGCGCCTGCGAAGAGAAGCGAAGAAGATCGTAGAGGAGCAGCTAAGAAAGCACCTGCGAAGAAACCGGTACCGGTAAAAGCAGTTGCAGAAGAGGAAGAAGAACGTCCGGTAAGAAAGACAAAACCGGCACCGGCAAAGAAACCACAGCCAAAGAGAACGACAGAAGAGCTTCCAAGAGAACGTGCTCCAAAGCAGAAGACATCACAGCAGACATATTCCAATATTCCGCCGAAGGAAGTGCGTCAGAAACGGGAAGAAGAAATGAAACGCGGTTATGATGAACTGCTTTCAGTAGAAGATGAGGATGAAAGCCGCGGATCAAAGGCTCCGGTCATCATTCTTGTAATTTTAATCCTGATTGCGCTTGGTGCAGCAGGGACAATTTTCTACTGTAAGATGACAGATCGTCCGATTCCGTTTATTTCTCAGAATGTGCAGACAGAGTATGCTATAAGTGCTTCCGCAGAAGAGACAGAAGTACTTCCGGAAGAAGCAGAAGAAGCTCTGTTTGTCTAACAGATTTTTAAATTTAGAAAGAAGAACATTTCATCTGAAATTTTTATAAAGATGAAAAGGGTATCGCTTAATTTTGCGATACCCTTTTTGTTAGTGTAATGATTGGTTTTATATCATTGCAGTGGACAGTTTTTTGTGTACATGACGATAACAAAGAATATGGACACTTGCAGTTAAAATCCAGGAAATCGGATAAGAAATATACAGGATAAATAAAGTGTGTTCCCACTGGAAAATTGTAAAAATCCATAACACGCGGAAAGCACAGGCTCCGGTCAGCGATACAATCATCGGCATCACAGAATAGCCAAGTCCGCGAATGCTTCCGACCATGACATCCATAATACCACAGAGAAAATAAGTACAGCTGATGATTGCCATTCGAGACAGCCCAAATTCGATTACCTGTGGATCTGAAGAGTAAATACCAAGCAGCTGGCGGCCAAATAGGTAAGCTCCATTTCCTAGAAGGAGTCCGATTACAGAAACAATCGCGAGGCAGCGGAACAGAATCTGATTGATACGATTATACTTTTTGGCACCCATATTCTGGCTTGTAAAACTCAGTGCAGTTTGATAGATGGCGTTCATGGATGTGTAGACAAATCCTTCAATATTGGATGCAGCGGTATTTCCGGCCATTGCAATGGAGCCGAAAGAATTTACCGAAGATTGAATCAGTACGTTGGAGATAGAAAATACGACGCCCTGCATTCCGGCGGGCAACCCAATCTTTAACATCTGAATCAATTTATCGTTATGTATTTTTAGATTTTTTAGATTTAAATGACACATTCCTTCTATATGGGTCAGACAATTTAATATAAGAAGAGCTGAAATTATTTGTGAAATAACAGTTGCAGCGGCAACTCCGGCAACGCCCATGTGGAAGACGATTACAAAGATTAAATTGAATATTACATTAATCACACCGGCTGCCATGAGGAAATAAAGCGGACGTTGTGTATCGCCTATAGCACGAAGAATGGCTGCGCCGAAATTATAAATCATAAAGGCAGGCATTCCAATAAAATAAATGCGCATATAAAGTACAGAATGTGCAATAACATTATCTGGAGTTCCCATCATTTCAAGGAGTGGGCGTGCTAGAATAACGCCAACGAAGATCATGAGAATTCCGCCAAGAATGGCTGTCATGATAGAAGTATGAACAGTATCGCTGACTTCTGCTTCTTTTTTTGCGCCATAGAATCGAGCTACTAATACATTGGTTCCGATGGAAAGGCCGATGAATAAATTCACAAGAAGGTTGATCAGAGCACTGGTAGAACCAACTGCTGCAAGTGCATGGCTTCCGGTAAAGCGGCCAACAACAACAATATCTGCTGCGTTAAAGAGAAGCTGGAGGATTCCGGATAGAATCAGAGGTCCTGAGAAAATGAGGATTTTCCCAAGGAGCGGACCATTGCACATGTCCATTTCATAATTTTTTTTCATGCTGTAACACCTCAATTTCTTTAAAACTATATACCTAACTTAATATTATAAGCATCCCCAAAAGAAAGTTCAAGAAAGAAAGAGAGATTAGATGTACTTTCTAGTGTGCATGAAAAACTTGATGAGAATCGCTATTTAATGGCGCGTTCCACAATAGCAACAATGCTGAAAAAATAGTTCTGACAGAAAAATGTGTTGAGATGAACCGAGAGACAGAGAAGATAATCAACTATCATTCTCCATATTATCAGCTTTACATCGGGTTATCTGCAAATAAATATTTTTATACCATAGTACAAAAAAGAATAGTATTTCAGAGCAGCATATGCTAAAATAAAGTGAAAAATGAACTGTTAGGAGAAGAGGATGAAAAAATTAGTAATTATTTTAGGGGTGTTGGGAGTATCTTTTTCGGCTGTTTTTGTGAGAATTACAGATGCGCCATCTCTTGTGCTGACATTTTACAGATCGCTTTTTGCTGCAATATTTTTAGCACCGGCACTTTTTGTAAAATTTCGTCCGGAATTGAAAAAATTAACAAAAAAAGATGTGCTGCTCTGTGTAATCAGTGGTTGTTTTTTGGGACTGCACTTTTCGGCTTATTTCGAGTCGCTGAGATTTACCAGTATTGCATCCAGTGTTGTACTGGTAGACACAGAAGTTTTTTTTGTTGCGTTTGCCATGCTGTTTTTCTTCCGGGAAAAGATATCCAGGCAGGGATGGATCGGAATTTTTCTGGCATTTGCAGGAAGTGTTGTAGTGGCAATGGCAGATGCAGGAATTGGAAGTGATATTCTGAAAGGTGATATGATCGCATTATCCGGAGCTGCATTTATGGCGGTATATACCATTATTGGAAAAATTTGTAGGAAGCATATGACAACGACAGTTTATACGTTTCTTGTATATGCATCTTCAGCGGTAACGGTATTTGTACTTCTGCTGCTGCAGAAAATACCGGTTACCGGGTATGGTCCGTCTATGTTTGTCTCAAGTATCGGTATGGCAATTTGCTGCAGTCTTCTGGGACACAGCATTTTCAGCTGGGGGCTGAAATATGAAAAAGCATCGTTTATTTCTACGGTAAAACTTCTGGAACCGGTGTTTGCATCGGTACTTGGAATCTTTTTATTTTCAGAAATTCCGGGGGTATATACAGTTCTTGGCGGTATCGTAATTATTCTTGGAATTTTTATTTATTCAAAACATAGTGAGTAGCAGAAAACAGGAGGAAGAAAAATGTTATTTGTA
Source organism: Lachnospiraceae bacterium (assembly GCA_018365895.1). The sequence goes on from JAGZJD010000043.1 coordinate 3,908, forward strand.
GAATATCCAAAATGTACTACTTGTCAGAAAGCAAAAAAATGGCTGACAGAGCAAGGAACTGCATTTGAATGCAGACATATTGTAGAAAATCACCCTACGGTGGAAGAATTAAAACAGTGGCACCAGATGAGCGGTCTTCCGCTGAAAAGATTTTTTAACACAAGCGGGATGAAATATAAGGAACTTGGACTAAAGGACAAGCTGCCGAAGATGACAGAGGAAGAGCAGTATGAACTTCTTGCAACCGACGGTATGCTTGTGAAACGTCCGCTGCTTGTGGGAGATGATTTTGCTGTTCCGGGATTTCGGGAAAAAGAGTGGGAAGAAAAGCTGAATTCATAAGAATTTTATACTTTATTCAGAGCCAGTACATTGACTTTCGGGGGAGAAAAGCGTATATTTTCCATATGTAAAAAGAAAAGGAGGATGAATATATGCAGGAAGTAAAAACACCTAAAAGATCCCCGTGGCTGTACTGGCTCATTGGATTTTTTGTTTTATTAATATTAAACCAGTTTGTATTCACAAGAATGTTGAACCAGAAAGTGGAATCTGTTGATTACGGTACTTTTCTGAATATGCTTTCGGATAAGAAAGTAGAAAAAGTACAGATTGAAGGAGAATCGATCTACTTTACGGATAAGAGTGATAAAGCGTATGAGGCAACGACTTTTAATGATCCGAAACTTGTAGACCGCCTCGAAGATGCAGGATGTTCTTTCGGCCGGGTTATGGAAGAAGAGATGTCACCGCTCATGAGTATGCTGTTATCCGGACTGATTTCTTTTGTAATTATTTTTGGACTTGGCAGTCTTCTGACAAGACGCATGATGAAGAAGATGGGCGGAGAAGGCGGCGCTGGTATGGGAATGCCGTCTATGCAGTTTGGTAAGAGTAACGCAAAAGTATATGTGCAGTCTCAGACGGGGATCAAGTTTAATGATGTTGCCGGAGAAGATGAGGCGAAAGAGATTTTACAGGAGATTGTAGATTTCCTTCACAATCCTGGGAAATATCAGGAAATCGGTGCAAAGATGCCGAAGGGTGCTCTTCTTGTAGGTCCTCCTGGAACTGGTAAGACATTGCTGGCTAAGGCGGTTGCAGGAGAAGCGAATGTACCGTTCTTTTCAATTTCCGGTTCGGAATTTGTAGAGATGTTTGTCGGAATGGGTGCTGCAAAAGTTCGTGATCTGTTTAAGCAGGCGAATGAGAAAGCACCGTGTATCGTATTTATTGATGAGATTGATACGATTGGTAAGAAGCGTGATAACGGAGGTATGGGCGGAAATGACGAGCGGGAGCAGACGTTGAATCAGCTGCTGACAGAAATGGATGGATTCGACGGAAGCAAAGGAGTTGTTATTCTTGCTGCAACAAACCGTCCGGATTCACTAGATCCGGCGCTTCTTCGTCCGGGACGTTTTGACAGACGTGTTCCGGTAGAACTTCCGGATTTAAAAGGACGAGAGGAAATCTTGAAAGTACATGCCAAGAAGATTCGTCTTAGTGACAGTGTTGACTTTAATGCCATCGCGCGGGCAGCGTCCGGGGCATCCGGAGCAGAGCTTGCTAATATGATTAATGAGGCGGCACTGCATGCAGTGCGTGCCGGAAGAAAGTTTGTAACTCAGGCAGATTTAGAAGAAAGTATTGAAGTTGTTATTGCAGGTTATCAGAAGAAAAATAAAGTATTGTCAGATAAGGAGAAACTGATTGTTGCTTACCACGAGATTGGTCATGCGCTTGTAGCTGCACTTCAAACACAGTCTGCTCCGGTTACAAAGATTACAATCATTCCGCGTACATCGGGCGCTCTCGGATATACGATGCAAGTAGATGAAGGGGAACATAACCTGATGTCAAAAGAAGAGATTGAGAATAAAATAGCAACTTTTACCGGAGGACGCTGTGCAGAAGATCTTGTGTTCCATTCTATTACAACGGGTGCGTCTAACGATATTGAACAGGCAACACGTCTTGCAAGAGCAATGATTACAAGATTTGGTATGAGTAAAGATATTGGAATGGTTGCGCTTGAGACTGTTTCCAATCAATACCTTGGCGGAGATACTTCATTGGCATGCTCTCAGGAAATGGCTGCCGATATTGATAAGAGAGTGATTGCGCTTGTAAGACAGCAGTATCAGAAGGCGGAGAAACTTCTGTCAGATCATATGTCTAAGCTGCATGAACTGGCCAAATATCTCTATGAGCGTGAGACAATTACGGGAGAAGAATTTATGGAAATCCTGAATCAGAAAGAAGAATATCCAAATTTGGTTGATTCTAAAGCAGAAGAGGTGTAAGCTGTAAATAGCAGAATTTATACCAAAAGGAGCGATGGAAATGGAAGTAATGATTACGAATGAGAAATTGCAGCAATTTGAAGCCCGTTTTGACGCAGATCGGGCGAATAGAATTGCAATGAATGCAGTGACTGCTAATGGTGTTTTAAAGACAGCGCAGAATTACCAGGCAGAGCGGGGAAATGCTCATGAATTTTCTGTCCGTCTGGATCAGGGAGAAATTACGAATCAGCAAAAAAGCGGAAGATGTTGGATGTTTGCAGCACTGAATGTTCTTCGCTATCATGTGATTCATGAGATGAATCTGGAAGAATTTCAGTTGTCGCAGAGCTATACCTTGTTCTATGATAAGCTGGAAAAAGCAAATTACTTTCTGGAGTCAATTTTGGAGACGTTGGATGAAGAGACAGACAGCCGGCTGATTTCACATTTATTGAGCGCACCGTTAAACGATGGTGGTCAGTGGGATATGATCTGCAATCTGGTCGAGAAATATGGTCTTGTCCCGCAGTCAGCTATGCCGGAGACGGTCTCATCTTCTGCAACAGGTGAGATGGTGCAGCTTCTGACAGAGAAGCTTCGTGAATATGCATGTATTTTAAGAAGAGAGCATCGGGAAGGAAAGCCGGAAGAAGAATTGCGGAAAGAGAAAGAAGAGATGATGGAAGAAATCTATGATATTCTTTGCATCTGTCTCGGAAAGCCGCCAAAGACATTTGATTTCGAAATTCGGGATAAGGACAAGAACTTCCATAGAGATACGAATCTCACGCCGAAAGCATTTTATGAGAAATACATCCATTTGGATTTAAGTGAGTATATCAGTTTGATTAATGCGCCGACAAGCGACAAGCCGTTCCACAGAAGTTATAGTGTGAAGTTTCTCGGCAATGTGAAAGAAGGACGTGAAGTCCGCTATGTGAACGTGGAATCAGAAGTGCTGAAGAAAGCTGCGATTGCTCAATTGCAGGATGGATCACCGGTTTGGTTTGGATGTGATGTTGGCAAAGAACTGAGCCGTGAAGATGGACGAATGGATCTTGCGAATTATGGAAAAGAAGAGCTATTCCACACAAAATTTACAATGACAAAGGGCGAGCGAGTGGAATACGGACAGAGTTTAATGACTCACGCCATGGTATTTATGGGAGTGAATCTGGATGAAGAGGGACGTCCGAACCGTTGGCGGGTCGAAAACAGCTGGGGAAAAGATTCCGGAAAAGACGGATACTATATGATGACAGACGAATGGTTTGATGAGTATATGTACCAGATCGTAGTGAACAAAAAATATCTTCCGGAAGAAATTATTCGCGAGTATGAAAGCGAACCGATTCTATTGGAACCATGGGATCCAATGGGTTCTCTTGCTTAGAAGATTCAGAGGATAAGTTTTAAATGAAGTATAGAAGGCTCCGGAGCACATTATGGTTGTGTGCTCGGGAGCCTTTTTCTGTCTATAGTTTGCGATAGCGGTTAAAGCAGGAAAAGATTTCCTGACGGCGTGGGATGCATAATCCGCAAGGGACAAAGCGGTTTTTGCAAATATTTTGAAATTGATTTTTCTCTAGTTCTTCTTCCAGAAGATCAACAATCTGTGTCAGAGTATAAGTACCATCAAAATAATGTGCTTGTGCATAGCGGAGCAGATGAGCAAGGGTATTTGTCTGTTCACAATTGGCTAGCTGAGAAAGATAACGCAGTTCTACGGTATCTTTTCCGAGAAGAAAACAGTCTTTGCCATAGACCTTGATTTTCTGAAGATGGTTCTCCATTGGCGTGTGCTTCTTTTGTGCAGGATGTTCTGCCTTATGTTCAGGAACACGGCAGAACATTCCGATATGATATCCGGGCGCTTTGATTGCGGGTGCAGGATAAGAGCGGCTGGCAGCAAGAGCCTGCGCTGTAATATCGTAAGGGAGGTAGTGATCCAGTTGAATAATCGTATCTGCAATGTAAAAATAAGCACCCGAACTTCCTGCCACGAGAATGGTAGAAATGCGATCCTGCTCGAAAAGATCTCTGGCACGTTCCAAAAATGGAGTAATTGGTTCTTTTTCACGGTGGATTACTTTTTGCATTAATTCATCCCGCATCATAAAATTTGTTGCAGAAGTATCTTCGTCAATGAGAAATAGATGACTTCCGGATTCTATTCCTTCCATGACTGCGGCGGCCTGGGAAGTACTTCCGCTGGCATCTTCTGTGTAGAAAGCAGCTGTATCTTTGTTGTTTGGAAGGTCTTTGATAAATAGCGAAATATCCACGTTGCGTACGGAGCGGCCGTCTTCGGAGCGAAGTTTCAGAGCCGAAGAATCGGTAACGACATATTCCCGTCCATCACCGGAAATATGGTTATATACACCCATTTCCAGTGCATTTAAAAGTGTTGACTTTCCGTGATATCCGCCTCCGACAATTAATGTAATCCCTTCCCGGATTCCCATACCGGTTAGGATTCCATGATGTGGAAGGGTGCAGGAAACACGCAGTGTATCCGGGGAAGAGAAGGGAACCGCATGTTTCATTGGTTTTTGTGAAATGCCGCTTTCTCTCGGAAGAATTGCACCGTCTGCTACAAAGGCAGACAGATGATGTTCTGTAAGGAATTGGCGGAGTGCATGCTGATCGTCTGCAAGGTGGATATCTTTTTGAAGCTGTGCGTATTTTTCCGGACGGTAAAACAGCGCTGTATGCACACAGGAAGGAATAAAATCCAGAAGCATTTTTTCCAGTTCCTGTCCTTGGATGGTTCGTCCATTTGCGGGAAAACCGGCTTCCAGGCGAAGAATGATTTCATGGTTGGTAATCTGACAGGCGCTCCGCGGTAAGATTTCCTGCCCCGGTATACTTGTAGCGATAAGGCCGCTTTTTCCGGAACCTTTTGCTCGAAAAGAGTATTTAGCCAATTCAGCAGCGCAAGATCTAAGGAGGGTATCCTCCAGTGCAGTCTTTCGCCACGGGGTGTTGAAAAACTCAGTAGGAAATCCGGCAAACCGGTGAGGTACGCGGATGCTGATGTGGGATGGCGAGGCAAAAGGATCTCCCTGGACATGATCGATAGTAAGTGTGAATTTTTCAAATGTATAGTTTCCGGCCAGAGATTTGCAGGCCGGATAGCTTTTGCGATGGATAGATGAAATAAGATCTTTTAGATCTGCCGCAGTGCTGTGTGTTGTATGATACATAAAACCCTCCTGATTCATTATTCATTTAAACTAATTTAAAATCATGAAATAACTGATATGGAACAGTATAAAAAATTTCGGACAGAATGTCCAATGGATAATATAATTCTTGTCAAGATTATGAGAATCCTTTATCATAAATGATGTAAGTAAAAAAGAGGAGCAGAAATATGAACATTTTAAATATAGAACATATCAGTAAAATATTCGGAGAGAAAGTGATTTTTCGGGATGCATCTTTTGGAATTCAGGAGGGAGATAAGGTTGGAATCATTGGAATCAATGGAACCGGAAAATCAACTCTTTTGAAAATGATCGCCGGAGAGGAGGAACCGGACAGTGGACAGATTATCAGGCAGAATGGCATTCGGCTTGCTTATCTTCCGCAGAATCCGGTATTTCCGGCTGAAGCAACAGTGGCTTCCTATGCGCTTGAAGGAAACAGTGATACAGATTGGATTGTGCAGAGCAATCTGACCAGGCTTGGAATTACAGAGTATGAGAAGAAGATTGAGCATCTTTCGGGTGGCCAGAAAAGGAGAACAGCGCTTGCAAAGACGCTCGCGGGAGAATTTGATGTATTGATCCTGGATGAGCCGACGAATCATTTGGATGAAGAAATGATTTTCTGGCTGGAAGATTATTTGAGAAGTTACAGAGGCGTTGTTTTGATGGTAACACATGATCGTTATTTCCTTGACCGGGTATCTAATCGGATTTTAGAAATCAGTCATGGGGCAATGTACAGTTATCAGGCGAACTATACAAAATTTCTGGAATTAAAGGCAGCTCGCGAAGAGATGGAGCTGGCTTCGGAACGGAAGCGTCAAAGCGTGCTTCGGATGGAGCTGGAATGGGCGAAGCGGGGATGCAGAGCCAGAAGTACAAAACAGCGCGCCAGACTTGAGCGCCTGGAAGCATTGAAAAATGGAAGCGCTCCGTTGGCAGATCAGGCGGTAGAGATGGATGCAGCAGAAGTACGCATGGGAAAGAAAACGATAGAACTTCACCATGTGAGTAAAGGATATGGAACGGAAAAGATAATTGATGACTTTGAGTATATTGTGCTTAAGAATCAACGGCTTGGAATTATCGGTCCGAATGGCTGCGGAAAATCAACGCTTTTGAAAATGATTGCCGGACTTGTGAAACCGGACAGCGGACAGATTGAGGTTGGAGAAACAATTAAGATTGGATATCTGGCACAGGAGGAGCCGGATATGGATACCAATGAAAGAGTAATTGATTATATTAAAGACATCGCAGAATATGTGCAGACAAAAGAAGGACGTATCAGCGCTTCTCAGATGTTAGAGCGATTTTTGTTTACACCGGAAATGCAGTATACACCGGTGTCCAAGCTTTCCGGTGGAGAAAAGCGCAGACTTTACCTTCTCTCTGTTTTGATCAGCGGTGCAAATGTATATGTTCTGGATGAACCGTCAAATAATGTGGATATTCCAACGCTTACTATTTTAGAAGATTATTTGAACAGCTTTTCAGGGATTGTGATTACTGTTTCCCATGACAGATACTTCCTTGATAATGTAGTAGACCGGATTTTTGAATTTGAGGGCAATGGAAAGCTTCGTCAATATGAAGGCGGTTATACCGATTATCTGGAAGCAAAGATGAGAAGGGAAGCGGAAGGGAAATCATTTGAACGAAAACCGGAAGAAGAAAAAGCGGCAGGAAAAAATACAGGAAAAGGAAGTAAAAGCTGGAAGCAGAATCAGCCGGCAAAGTTAAAATTCTCTTATAAAGAATCTAAAGAGTATGAAACAATCGATGAAGAAATCGCAGAACTTGAGGAGAAGATAGAGCGGTTTGATAAAGAAATGTCGGAGAATGCTACAAATTCCGCAAAACTTTCAGAACTAATGAAAAAGAAAGAAGAAACGGAACAAATGCTGGAAGAAAAAATGGAGAGATGGGTGTATTTGAATGATCTGGCAGAGCGGATCGAGCAGCAGAAAAATAGATAAATCCAATAGCGAAGTCGAGATAAAAATATTGACAAATCGGAAAATAATTGCTATGATATAAAAACAGAACGCACTCTGTTTTTGAGATGGAGGGATTCACATGAAAAGAAAGGTGTATTCATTATTAGTTGAGAATAATTATGGTGTTTTAAGCAGAATTGCAGGGCTGTTCAGCCGGCGCGGCTATAATATTGACAGTATTACATCCGGAGTAACAACGGACGAGAGATTTACGAGAATTACTGTTGTGGCAAGTGGAGATGAGCAGATTTTATCTCAGATTGAGAAGCAGCTTCGGAAACTGGAAGATGTTCGGGATATCAAAGAATTAAAAGATGACAGTTCTGTGTGTAGAGAATTGGTCATGGTTAAGATTAATGTAGATGCAGCCCGCAGAGCAGAAGTTATTACGATTGCGGACATTTTCCGGGCAAAGATTGTAGATGTGGAACCGGAGTCAATGATTATTGAGTTAACCGGAACACAATCGAAGATTGAGGCGTTGATTAAAATGCTGGATGAATACGGAATTCTGGAATTAGCTCGAACAGGAATTACAGGACTTTCGAGAGGTTCTGATGATGTGAAGTGGTTTGACTAGAGCTGCCAAGTACAGCCCTTTCATAAATTTTTTAGTTTAGGAGGAAATATCTATGGCAAAAATTTATTATCAGCAGGATTGTAATTTATCATTATTAGAGGGCAAGACGATTGCCATTATCGGTTACGGAAGTCAGGGCCATGCCCATGCTCTGAATTTAAAGGAATCCGGATGCAATGTTATTATCGGACTTTATGAGGGAAGTAATTCCTGGGCGAAAGCAGTAGAACAGGGATTTGATGTTTACACGGCGGCAGAAGCTGCAAAGAAGGCAGATATCATTATGATCCTGATTAATGATGAAAAACAGGCAGATCTGTATAAGGCAGATATTGAACCGAATCTGGAAGCGGGAAATATGCTGATGTTTGCTCATGGATTTAATATTCATTTTGGATGTATTACACCTCCGGCAGATGTAGATGTGACAATGATTGCCCCGAAAGGTCCTGGTCATACAGTAAGAAGTGAATATCAGGCGGGAAAAGGTGTACCATGTCTTGTTGCAGTAGAGCAAGATGCTACAGGCAAAGCATTAGATCTTGCGCTTGCATACGCGCTTGGAATCGGCGGGGCAAGAGCGGGGGTGCTTGAAACTACATTCCGCACAGAGACAGAGACAGACTTGTTCGGCGAGCAGGCAGTTCTTTGCGGCGGAGTTTGTGCGCTGATGCAGGCAGGATTTGAGACTCTTTGTGAAGCGGGATATGATCCGAGAAATGCATATTTTGAATGTATTCATGAGATGAAACTGATTGTAGATCTGATCTATCAGTCAGGATTTGCAGGAATGAGATATTCTATTTCCAATACAGCGGAATATGGCGATTATGTTACTGGTTCCAAGATTATTACAGAGGATACAAAGAAAGCGATGAAGCAGATCCTTTCTGACATTCAGGATGGTACATTTGCGAAAGAATTCTTGCTTGATATGTCACCGGCTGGTCGTCAAGTACACTTCAAGGCGATGAGAAAGAAAGCAGCCGAACATTCGTCAGAAGTAGTAGGAGCAGAAGTGAGAAAGCTGTATAGCTGGAGTGATGAGGATAAGCTGATCAATAATTAATGAAAAAAGAAAGCTGCTCTGCAGGATGCACCGAGCTTTCAAAAGCCATAAATTAGCTTTTGGAGAGCGGTTCACGGCAGGGCGGCTTTTTAATTGTGCTTTAATTGGGATTGACAAATAGGGGATTTTGAGAGAAACTGTATTTAATGATGAAGTGATAACAGGAGGGTATTTATGCTAAGCGAAATTACAAAAATCTGGGGCATCAGCGGACAGGAAAAACAAGTATCTGACTATATTATTGAGCAGGTCAGAGACTATGCGGACAGTATTGTAAGAGATGCCATCGGTAATCTGATCGTTGTAAAAAGAGGTTACGGAGAGAATAAGAAAAAAATCATGTCCTCTGCTCATATGGATGAAATCGGACTTTGTGTTGTAAAGATTCTGGACAACGGTTTCTTGAAAGTACGCACGATCGGTGGGGTATCTCCTCATACATCCTATATGAACCGGGTGGTGTTTAAGAACGGTACTTATGGAACAGTAGGATGTACAGATAAGATTCAGAATGTACAGCCGGGTGAGATTGAAAAAATGTATATCGATATCGGGGCAGCAGATAAAGAAGAGGCAGAAAAATATGTTCAAGTTGGCGACTGTGCTGTTTTCTGCGGAGATTATGTTCCGTTGGCAGGACGCAATGTCATGTCTAAAATTTTTGATGATCGTGTTGCATGTTACATTCAGATAGAAGCATTGAAGCAGATGAAGACACCTTACCATGATGTTTATTTTGTTTTTACAGTACAGGAGGAAATCGGACTTGTAGGAGCAATTACATCAGCGGAACGGGTGAATCCGGATCTGGGAATTGCCATTGATGTAACGCCGGCGTTTGATGTTCCGGGCAGCGATCATGGAAATTCCGCTCTTGGAAAAGGCGCTGCGATCAAAATAAATGATTCCAGTGTCCTTTGCAATCCTGAGATGACAGAAGCATTAATTGCCTGTGCAAAAGAGCATGGCATTGCTTATCAGTTGGATTCACTTTATGCAGGAGGTACTGATGCGGGCGGAATCAGCCGCTCTAATGCGGGAGTAAAAGCAGTAGGGATTTCTATTCCGAACCGGTATTGCCATGCACCGAACAGCATTGTAAATCTTGATGATGTAGAAGCGTGTATTGCGTTATTAAAGGCATATACGGAAAGTGAATTAGAGATTGTGGTAGAAGAAGTAATTAAATAAAATATTTCGGAAGATACAGAAGTTGGAAACGCGAAAGGAGAACAATATGTACGCAGAATTTGATGATACACTGGTTACTGGGAATGAAATGATAGATGGACAGCACAAAGAACTGATTGAAAAGATTAATCAGCTTCTCGGCGCCTGTGAGAATGGGGACGGAAAAGTTAAGGCAATACAGACATTGGCATATCTTGCAGAATATACGGAATTTCATTTTGGAGAAGAGGAAAAGCTTCAGGAAGAAATTGCATACCCAGGCATCAAAGAACATAAAAAAGAGCATGAAAAATTACGGGAAACAGTGAAAGAACTTCACGAAATGTTAGAAGAGAGTGAAGGACCAACAGAAGCATTTGTTCAGCAGGTAGAGAAAAATGTAGTAAAATGGCTCTATAGCCATATCAAAGGATTTGACCGCTCTGTGGCAGAGTACAAAAATATGAGATTGAGCGGAGAAATGCTGTAAAAACTAAGAGAGCCAAAGTGTAAGATAGAGTAACATATAGCTGTCCGGGAAAAACGGACAGCTATTGTTATTTTTGGAATTAGGAAGGATTCTTTAGATAAGGAAGAATTACACTCCATTCTTCGGTAAGACGTTCAAGGGAAAAAGCTGCATTAGCAGGGCTTGTGGAGGGCAGTTTTACAGCATCCACAGCATATTGCGGTTTCATATACTTCTGATACAGTTTCCAGGAAGTCGTACCGTTGCAGAAGATCTGGCGGATACAGGCATGGGAGAGGATGACGGACAGATCGTTGGGAAGTGCATTTTTAATGCTGCTGTCACTGGAGCCGTGGATTTCGCAGGAAGCAATGACATCCCAGACGGCAATGTGGTGACGAAGCAAAAACTGTTGTTTCTCGGGAATGGAAACAGGCAGGTCTTCCCGGAACAGGCTGGAAAGTACTTTCCAGAATCGATTTTGTGGATGACCGTAAAAGAAACCACATTCTCTTGACTTGACAGATGGAAAACTTCCAAGAATCAGAATCGAAGAAGAAGGAGAGAATAGTGGCGGAATTTCGTGTATAACATGTTCCATAATTATAAACCTCATTAAAAAAGACAACCACATGACGGTATGGTTGTCTCATATCTTTCTCTATAAATAATTAAGCAAGGCTGTTAACAGCTTTTGTTAAGCGGGAAACTTTTCTTGCACATGTATTCTTGTGGTAGATTCCTTTGCTTCCAGCTTTGTTGATTTCAGCAATAGCAACTGGTAATGCTTCTTTTGCAGCAGCAACATCTTTTGCTTCTACAGCAGCTTCAACTTTCTTTACATAAGTTTTCACTCTGGATTTGATTGCTTTATTTCTTGCTGTTCTTGTCTCAGTAACTAAGATTCTTTTTTTTGCAGATTTAATGTTAGCCAATTTGTACACCTCCAAATAAATATGAATTCTCAAATGTGGTTACAGCAAAGCCAGACACGGAACGCCTTGCCGAAACATACTCATTTATTGTAGGACAAGAAATGATAAATGTCAATACATATTTTCGAAAAAAGAGTGGAAAACTAGAAATAAAATGTCAGATTGTTTTGAATCTGTGGAAAAAGGAGGTTTCTATGCTGGAGAGATACAACATTCGGACGGACCTGGCATTGGAAGAGCGGGAACGGTTTGAAGAAGAACATGTGGAAATCGCAGGTGTGGAAGTAAAAGAAGAATATAATGAACAATTGGAGATGAAGGTAACTACAGTGAAAGTTACAACGGAAAATGGGGCGAAGACAATGGGAAAGCCGGTTGGAACATATATTACTGTCGAAGCACCTAATATGGCTGTTCCGGATGAAGATTATCACAGAGAAATTTCAAAAAAACTTGCAGAATATTTGAAAAAAATGGTTCAAAACTATGCTAAGCAGAGAAATGATTCAAGCGAAGAAGAGTTCAGTGTTCTTGTGGCAGGTCTTGGAAATCGTCAAGTAACGCCGGATTCACTCGGACCAAGAGTGGCAGAGCAGCTTCGGATTACAAGACATATTGTAAAGGAGTACGGAAGATATGCTATGGGAAAAGAAAAAGTTTGCCTTGTAAGCGCAGTTGTTCCGGGAGTCATGGGGATGACAGGGATGGAGACAGTGGAGATTCTAAAAGGTATTGTAGAAGAAACAAATCCGGATATCGTGATTGCGGTAGATGCGCTGGCAGCTCGCAGCAGTAAAAGGCTGAATCGAACAATTCAGATTGCAGATACGGGAATACATCCAGGCTCAGGTGTGGGGAATGCGAGGTGTGCACTGACAGAAGAAACACTTGGCAGACCAGTAATTGCAATTGGGGTGCCTACGGTGGTGGATGCGGTAACGATTGTGAATGACACTATGGAAAATCTATTGAAGGCTCTGGAAACATCAGAGATGCTAAAAGGCGTGGGGATTGTGCTTCAAGGATATAATGCAGCAGAAAAATATGAGCTGATACGGGAACTGATTTCACCGCACCTGAATGGACTTTATATGACCCCAAAAGATATTGATGATACTGTGGGGCGCATTAGTTTTACTATTTCAGAAGCGCTGAACATATTATTGTCTTCGGCATGCTGAATGCATTTAAAATATAGGAGATAAAGAAGACAAATGAATAAAAAAATGGTATGATAAGCAGTAAGTACGATCTGATTAAAGAACGAAAGAGAAAAGGAATGGTAAGTATAATGAGAACAGTTACGTTGGGAAGTACAGGAATTACAGTAAATAAAAACGGATTTGGCGCACTGCCGATTCAGAGGATTACAGATAAAGAAGCTGTGAAGCTGCTTCGTAAAGCCTATGATCACGGAATAGATTTTTTTGATACTGCGAGGGGTTATACAGATAGCGAAGTCAAACTGGGGCAGGCATTTGAAGGGATGCGAGATAAAATTTATATTGCATCCAAAACAATGGCAGTAGATGTGGAAAATTTTTGGAAACAGCTTGAAGAGACACTTTCAAATCTGAAAACAGATTATCTTGATATTTACCAATTTCATAATCCGGATTTCTGTCCGAAGCCAGGAGATGGAAGCGGACTTTATGAGGCAATGCTGGAAGCAAAAGCTATGGGGAAAATCCGGCATATCGGTATTACAAACCATCGGCTTGCAGTAGCAGAAGAAGCGATTGAGAGTGGACTTTACGAGACATTACAGTTTCCGTTTAGTTATCTAGCCTCTGAGAAAGAGTTTGCACTTATGGAAAAATGCAGAGAGGCAAATATGGGATTTATTGCAATGAAAGGTCTGGCAGGAGGGCTGATCAATCATTCGGCTGCAGCCTATGCATTTATGATGCAATATGATCATGTACTTCCAATCTGGGGAATTCAGCGAGAGCAGGAGTTGGATGAGTTTTTAAGTTATCAGGATGAGGAGCCGGTATTGGAAACGGTACAGAATATCATTGAAGCTGACAAAAAAGAACTTCGGGGAGATTTCTGCCGTGGATGCGGCTATTGTATGCCATGTCCGATGGGGATTGAAATTAATAACTGTGCGAGAATGTCGCTGATGATTCGAAGAGCACCGTCGGCTGCTCAGCTGACAGAAGAAATGCAGGCGAAGATGAAATTAATTGAGTCTTGTATTCACTGTGGACAGTGTGCAAAGCGTTGTCCATATGGGTTGGACACACCGGCTCTTCTTGCAAAGAATTACGAAGACTATAAAGAAATTTTGGCTGGAAAGGAATATTAGCAGATATATTTTGAATGTCAGACGCATATCTTATTGTGATACCAGATTAGTTTTCTGGTAAATATCACTGGAAAAGCAAGTGGAGTGGATGAGATGTGCATAGACGTATCAGTATAAGTAAAACCGGAATCGTGATTGTCAGTATGCTGCTGATTGGATGGGTGGTCAATGCCATGGAAATTACGATTCCGGAGGAATGGAAAAAGCAGGTAAGGAACAACATTGGTTCAGGTGCTCAGGATTTATTTTTGCCCGGCCTCACTTATTTGGGAAAACAAAAGTGGAATATGAAAGAGTTTGTAAAGCAGAGTACGGCGCAAATGATGCCTTTGGGGAGTTTTGTCGGTGGAACTGCAGTTTATGAGACTGAGATAGAGGATGAAGAGACTTATCAGAAGATTCTGGAACAACAGGCGAAAGATGAAAATGAAGTAGATGAGCAGGGAAAACTTGTAGAGCATGAAAATGCAATGTTGCCTGATGTGCCGGAAACCGGAGGTCCATCCATTGATACTTCGATAGAGGCATTGAGAAACTTTGATTATCTTTTAGGGAATTTCTATACAGTGGACCGCACAACAATGATTGGACCGGAACAATTGAATGCGGATGATCTGCTCGGACGCAATATGAAACTGACCGGAACAGGAGAAGGTCCTAAAGTGTTGATTTTTCACACGCATTCCCAGGAAACATTTGTAGATTCTATTCCGGGTGATCCGGGTACGAGTATTGTGGGAATTGGACAATATCTGACAGAACTTCTCAATGCGAAAGGAATTTCAGCGATACATCATGATGGAATCTATGATCTGATCAATGGGAAGCTTGACCGAAGCAGCGCTTATGAATTTGCAGAAGAAGGGGTACGGAGTATATTAGCGCAATATCCTACGATTGAAGTTGTGATTGATCTTCACAGAGACGGAGTGCGCGAGACAACACATCTTGTAACAGATATCAATGGAAAACAAACTGCTCAGATTATGTTTTTTAATGGTTTGAGCAGGACGAGAGAAAAGGGAGATATTACTTATCTGCCGAACCCATATATACAGGATAACCTGGCATTCTCTTTGCAGATGCAGTTAGCGGGGGAGCAGATGTACCCTGGATTTACAAGGAAGATTTATTTGAAGTCTTATCGATACAGTCTCCACATGATGCCGAAATCTCTCTTAATAGAAGCAGGAGCACAGACAAATACCGTAGAAGAAATGAGAAATGCAATGGAGGTGCTGGCATCTATGCTCCATAAAGTACTGGTACCTTAGAAAATGAAATACGAAGAATAAGTCACCCGCTGACAGACCATCTGTCAGCGGTATTTATATGTAACTACAGAAATGAACAAAAAGAAATAATTTGAAAAGAGTTTCTGAGTATGTTAAAATATTTTGTTATATGAGGTTGTGTCAAGCGCATAACCAGGAGAGATTGCAGATAAGTTTTTGGGAAAGGGTAGAGAGCATGGCAAAAAAAAATACATATGACGCAGATAGTATTTCGATTCTGGAAGGCTTGGAAGCCGTACGGAAACGACCGGGGATGTATATAGGAAGCGTATCAACGAAAGGTCTGAATCATCTGATATATGAAATTGTAGATAATGCGGTAGATGAGCATCTGGCAGGTTACTGCGATACCATTCATGTAACACTTCACAAAGACGGTTCCGCAACGGTGGAGGATAATGGTCGTGGTGTTCCGGTTGGAATGCATCAGAAAGGTGTTTCAGCAGCTCGTATTGTATATACCACACTGCATGCGGGGGGAAAATTTGATGATTCAGCTTATAAGACAAGCGGTGGGCTACACGGGGTTGGCTCATCGGTTGTCAATGCTTTGTCTGCTCATATGGATGTGGAAATTAGCCGGGATGGATATGTTTATCATGATGAATATGAACGAGGTGTTCCGGTAGTGGAGCTGCAGGAAGGGCTGCTTCCGGTTATTGGCAAGAGTAAAAAAACAGGTACAAAGGTTAATTTTCTTCCTGATCCGGAGATTTTTGAAAAGACAAGATTCCGGGAAGAAGAAGTGAAAAGCCGCCTTCATGAGACAGCCTATCTGAATCCAACGCTGACAATTGTATTCGACGATGAACGTCAGGAAACACCGGAGCATGTTGTATATCATGAACCGGAGGGCATTATTGGTTTCATTCAGGACTTAAATAGAAAGAAAGAGACGGTACATCCTCCGGTATATTTTAAAGGAGAAACTGAGGGGATTGAAGTGGAAGTGGCATTCCAGTATGTGAATGAGTTCCATGAGAATGTGCTGGGCTTCTGCAATAATATTTATAATGCAGAGGGAGGAACACATCTGACAGGATTTAAGACGACTTTCACAAGTGTAATGAATCAATATGCAAGAGAAATTGGCGTACTGAAGGAAAAAGATGCTAATTTTACAGGAACAGATGTGCGTAATGGAATGACAGCCATTGTATCGATCAAGCATCCTGATCCGAGGTTTGAGGGACAGACAAAAACAAAACTGGATAATCCAGATGCGGCCAGAGCAGCAGGAAAAATCACAGGAGATGAAATCGTACTTTATTTTGACCGGAATTTAGAAGTATTAAAAAAAGTGCTTGCTTGTGCAGAAAAAGCGGCAAAGATCCGTAAGACAGAAGAGCGGGCAAAGACAAATCTTCTTACGAAGCAAAAATATTCTTTTGACTCTAATGGAAAGCTTGCAAACTGTGAAAAAAAGGATCCTTCTCAGTGCGAGATTTTTATTGTGGAGGGAGATTCTGCGGGCGGATCTGCAAAAACAGCAAGAAACCGGAATTATCAGGCAATCCTTCCTATCCGCGGCAAGATTCTGAATGTAGAAAAGGCTACCATTGATAAAGTGCTTGCCAATGCAGAAATCAAAACGATGATTAATGCATTTGGATGTGGATTTTCAGAAGGGTACGGAAATGATTTTGATATCAGTAAACTTCGTTACGATAAAATC
>JAGZJD010000167.1 GCA_018365895.1 Lachnospiraceae bacterium
TTTTTGACTCCAGATCTTTATGTACCTTTCTCGCAATCTTCAGCGTATCAATTCCGGAATGTTCAAATCTATGGCCGTATTCCTTTGCATAGATTTTCATAAATTTATAGTCAAACATAATATTATGTCCTATCAGCACATTTTCCCCACAGAACTTCATAAAGGTCGCTATAATTTCTTCTGTCGGTCTTGCATTTGCCACCATCTCATTCGTAATTCCTGTCAGATTTGTAATCAATGGAGAAATAGGCTCCGGCGGCTTCACAAATTGCGAAAAACATTCCTGTACTTTTCCATCAATAACTTTCAGCGCGCCAATTTCAATAATATGGTCTTTTGTTTCACTCAGTCCTGTTGTCTCCAGGTCAAATGCCACATACGTCTTTAACAAGCGAAATCCCCCTTTCTGCCACTTAACAAAGCGCAGCAGCTTTTCTCCCATTATACTGCGATTCAGATTTTAGGACAATCCTGTTTTACATTCTTGTTTCAGAACAATTCTATCCATGATTGTTGAAAATAATTTATAAAATCCAAGTGCATACAACGCACCGCACAAATTATGAAAAATCCGAAAGAAAATTGCTCCATCCACACCGAGGAACGTCATTGCGATTGATATTGCACCCCAGGAATTAAATACCGCCTGCCATCCATAACTTGCCGACAGACCGACTCCGATTCCTCCCAGCACCCCAATATATTCATACATCCATTCCGGCAGTATCATATATAACAGGAGGAATGTAACGCCTCCTAAAATATTTCCCGGAATTCTCCCCTGTATCCTCTTTTTCATGTCTTTCTGAAATGGCACAAGTACAGACATGACCGCAATGGCAGCCCACATCACGCGCGGAAGTCTCAGAAGACCAAAGAGAAAAATAATTGATGAAACCCCAAGTGTCACACAAATCTGCCATCTTGAGCGGGAAGAATTCAGATGAAATTCCTCAAAAATATGACGCAAATTTCTTTTGTAAGTACAATTTCTGTGGTTTCTGTAAAAAACGATTCCCGTCATCAGGCCACCCACAGCCATTGCGCCAATCCTAAGCAGATAACTCCTTCCCGACACATCATATCCATACAACAGAAGATATCCAAGCAGCAATGTGGATTGATTAAACATTACAACATTATGACATCCAAGCAGCATCAATACAAAAATACAGACACTATTCACAAGCAGCTCTGTCAAAAGATTTCCTGCATTTGCCAGACGCGGTCCAAATGTCATAAGCCCCCATATCATCATCAAAGAACTAAGTGCATGAGGCGCGTGAATTCCAAGATCTGCAAATCGAAATGCCATTACACTCAACAGCACCACTACTCCCACAATACTATTATCACTTCCAAAGAGAATACTAAATCCGGTCACAAATGCAACGCAGAATATAAGCGTCAATAATATCTTACATCCATAGACAAAAATATGATATCCTTTTTCCTTTCGGCTTTCTGCCTGTTTGATAAGTTGCTTTGAACCCGCCTGGTTCAATTGCAGTTCCTGATAAAATGTCATTCATGTTCCTCCCTTGTTTCTAAACTTATCGGGGAGGCATTATATCATTCGCTGGCACATTTGTCAATTATTTATGATATGGTTCCCCGTTAATGATGCGGTAGCTTCGATAAATCTGTTCCAGCAAAATGACACGCATCAGCTGATGAGGAAATGTCATCTTCGAAAAACTCAACGCATAATCTGATCGTTTCAGCACTTCCTGCCCAAGTCCGATGGAACCTCCGATTACAAAACAAATATGACTGATCCCCTGTATACCTAGTTTTTCTATCTTCCCGGCAAATTCCTCTGAAGAAAGTAATTGCCCTCCGATCTCAAGCGTAATAACAAATGCATCCTCTTTTATATGTTTTAAAATACGCTCTCCTTCCTTATCCCGAATGTGATTCTCTACCACTTCACTGGCCTGATCCGGCGTCTTCTCATCTGCCACTTCCATGATTTCCAACTTACAGTATTTGCTCAGTCGTTTGCTGTATTCTACAATTGCATCTTTTAAATACTTTTCTTTTAGTTTCCCAACAGTAATCACGGTAATCTTCATTAGCTTTTTCTCCTTTTTTCTTCTGTTTTCTGAATAAAATAGGAAAAGCACAGTCAGAATCTCCCTCTGCTGCGCTCTCTTACTACATTTATAATTGCTTGGTAAAACAGATGATCCTGTTTACAGCTGAAAATCCTGATCTGACATGAAATGAAAAACCATCCGCATTGCTCAATTCGCAATCACTGGCAAATTCTGTACATCCACAGTTTCTAGCCCATCTTTCGCACGCCTCCAGAAGTTCTGTTCCTATGCCTTCATTACGTCTTTCTTCCCGAACAAAAATTCCTTCCAGATAGCCAACCGGAGAAGTCTCTGTTCCTTCCACATAATCTGTACGGAGACTGCACTGTGCAAACCCATTCGGAATATCTCCATCCCAATTCAGAAAAATCACACAACTCTTTTTAGAAATATATTCTTCCATTTCATCTTTCAACTCATCAATCGTGTGTTCCGGCCATAATTCAAATGCCAATTCTGCTATATCATATAGGTCACTTAATTCTGCTTGTTTTACCA
>JAGZJD010000168.1 GCA_018365895.1 Lachnospiraceae bacterium
GAACCTGCTTGTATCTTTTCTGCAATTGTGAATGCCTGATCAATATCTTGAGAAAAGATACTTGCCTGCAATCCATATTCAGATTGATTGCTCATCTCAATGGCCTCATCGACTGTTTTTACACGAATGATCGGTAATACTGGACCAAATGGTTCCTCCCAGGCTAAACGCATATTTGGTGTTACATGGTCAAGTAGCGTAGGATAGATCAAATTCCCTTCTCGCTGATTTCCGGTAATTAATGTTGCATTTTTCTCAAGTGCATCATCAATCAAACTCTGCACAAAATCAGCTGATTTCTGATCAATTAATGGTACAATCATTTTATTTTTTTCTGGAGAACCAATTGTTACATTTTTTAATTCTTCAGATAATTTGTCAATTAATTCATCTGCGATCATCTCATCAGCGAAAACACGTTTAATAGCAGTACAGCGCTGACCAGAGTAAGAAAATGCGCCGGATATAATTTGTTTTACCGCCAAATCTAAATTTGCATCTTTTACAACAATTGCAGGATCCTTTCCGCCCAATTCCATGACAAGTGGAATCATGTTTGCCAGCTTTGCGATACGTTTTCCTGTATCACTTCCACCTGTGAAAGAAATCATATCAATTCCTTGATGTTCAATTAAATAATTTCCTATCACAGAACCATGGCCTGTCACTATATTTAGAACACCTTTTGGCAGACCAGCCCGATCTAGCGCTTCAATCATTTTGATTCCGCTGATCGCACCTTGTGTTGCCGGCTTGAATACAACGGCATTTCCACTGATCAGAGCTGGGGCAATTTTTGCTGCTGATAGGTTAACAGGGTAGTTAAACGGAGAAATGGCAAGCACAACACCTAGTGGAACGCGATGACTAATGGCAATTTTAGAGCGGTTTCCCCCAGGGAAATTTTCTCCGAGCATACTTTCACCATATAAATGAATTGCTTCTTCAATTGTAAAACGAATCAAATCGATTGTACGCTCCACTTCTTTGACGGCATCTTGAAATCCTTTACCGACTTCTTGCATGATCGTTGTTGCAATATCTTCTTTTGACTTTTCAAGCTCTTCAATCCAATGATATAAATAGTTACCGCGATCTCTGATAGAAAGTTTCTCCCATTCCTTTTGTGCAATTTTTGCGCTTTGGATAGCTTTATCTGCCTCGTCTTTTGAAATTGCCTGTACCGTACCGACAAGTTCATCTTTATAAGGTGACATGATTTTAATCACTTCTTTGGTTTGGCTTTCTTCCCACATACCATCAATATAAAATCTATAGTTTTTATTCAAATAAATCCCTTCTTTCATTTTATTTTTTCTTTGAGTATATTTTAATAATAGTAATCATTATTAGTCAAGAGGGAAATTTTAGAGTGATAAGACAAGGAAGAAACAACTTATGAAAAAAATATATATTATTTAGAAAATCAGCAAAGAATTTTTGACTATTTACAATAAAGAATAAGATGCAACCTAAAAATCTCATAGATTTTTAGAATTTTTATGAGAATTGTAAAATAATTTTGGAAATATGAATAAATAAAAAATCAGGGGGAGAGATAAAAAATTAAATGAATCATGTGATAGGAGACTGACAGATGATTTCTCTGCCAGTCTACAAAGATATTTTATTCAAAGAAACGAAATACACCAATCACTTTTCCCAAAATCTCTACTTCTGATACAATAATAGGTTCCATTGTATCATTCTCAGGCTGCAGACGATATATACCTTCTTCTTTATAAAAAGTTTTCACTGTTGCGCTGTCGTCTACAAGTGCAACAGCCATATCACCGTTAGAAACAATAGAAGTAGATTCTACCAATACCATATCACCATCTAAAATACCAGCATTGATCATACTTTCTCCCTTTACAGTTAGTAAGAATGTCTCATTATTCGGCATAAATTCTACCGGAATAGGAAAGTAGTTGGTAATGTTTTGTTCTGCAAGAATTGGTTCTCCTGCAGCTACTTGACCTACAATCGGAACATTGACCATCTCTCGCCTTGTGAGATTAAATGTATCATCCATAATCTCAATTGCACGTGGCTTGGTAGGGTCTCGTCTGATATATCCATTCTTTTCTAAAGTTTCAAGATGAGAGTGGACAGATGACGTCGATTTCAAATTCACTGCTTCGCAAATTTCACGCACGGCAGGAGGGTAGCCGATTCTTAATATCTCTGATTTTATGTATTCTAATATTTCTAATTGTTTTTTACTTATTTTTCCATATGCCATTTAGACGACCTCCTAGAATGAAGTTATTTTAATTACAAGTATTTTACCATAAATGTACGAAAAAAGCAAACAAATGTTTAGAAAATATGTTCGCATTTTTCTTTAAAACCTATTGACAAACGTTTGTTCTTGTTTTATAATCTAATAAAAGAACGGTTGTTCGAAAAATGTGTTTGTATATAGTGGAAGAGAGGTATATGAGATAATGACAAAAGAGAAAAGACCTTATGAAAAACAGCGCTTTGCACAAAGGAGAATGTGGATGCTTTTGGCAACTATTTTATTTATAACCATTGGAAGTGCTATATTTGGAAGTTCCTTTTCCGATGCACATGGGAATGCACAGGAAAG
>JAGZJD010000044.1 GCA_018365895.1 Lachnospiraceae bacterium
AGAATTTTCAACATGTCCATCAGGAGCGAAAGGCGGAGACCTTGGAGAATTCGGACGAGGACAGATGGTAAAAGAATTCGAAGATGCGGCATTTGCAGCAGAAATTGGTCATGTAGTGGGACCTGTAAAGACACAGTTTGGATACCATTTGATTAAAGTTGAAAAGAAAAATGAAGCTACGGTTGCGTCATTGGAAGAGGTGAAAGAGACGATCAGAAGAACTTTGCTTCAGCAGAAACAAAATGAGACATATAATGCAAAAGTAGAAGAAATGAAAAAAGAATATTTGCAAAAATAAATTTGTGGGAAATTGATTTGGGATTGAGAAGATATGAAAAAGAATGACATGGTAGTTGTAACAATAGAAGATATTGGAATAAATGGAGAAGGAATTGGCAAAGTTGATGGTTACACGTTATTTATCAAAGATGCTGTGATTGGAGATAAGATAGAGGCAAAAATTACAAAGGCGAAAAAAAATTACGGATATGCAAGATTAATGAAAGTGTTAGAACCTTCTCACAATCGTGTGGAAGCAAAATGTCTAGTGGCAAGACAGTGTGGCGGATGCCAGATTCAAGAACTTTCATATGAAAAACAGCTGTCATTTAAAGATAAGAAAGTGCGTGATAACTTAAAGCGGATTGGTGGATTTTCACCAGAAGAATTAGATGAGGTGATGGAGCCAATTTGTGGAATGGAAGAGCCGTTCTATTATCGCAACAAGGCGCAGTTTCCGTTTGGAACAGACAAAGAAGGGCATATTGTGACAGGATTCTATGCAGGACGGACACATCAGATTATTCCAAACACAGAGTGTGCTCTTGGAGTAAAACAGAACAAAGAAATTTTGGAAATGATTGTGGATTTCATGAATACACATCACATTACAACATATGACGAGACTACTGGAAAAGGACTTCTTCGCCATGTGCTGATCCGCTATGGATTTCGGACTGGGGAAATTATGGTCTGTCTTGTTATTAATGGGGATAGCATTCCAAATTCTGAAAAGCTTGTGGATAGCTTATGCCAGATTTTAGGTATGACAAGTATTACTCTGAATGTGAATCGAGAACGCACAAATGTCATTCTCGGACGAGAAGTGAAAGTGCTTTGGGGACAAGGATATATTACGGACTACATTGGAAATATAAGATATCAGATATCTCCGCTGTCATTCTATCAAGTGAATCCAGTGCAGACAGAAAATCTATATAGACTAGCCTTGGAATATGCAGGTCTTCATGGAAATGAGATTGTGTGGGATTTATATTGTGGAATCGGCACGATTTCCCTCTTCCTTGCGCAGAAAGCAAAACAGGTGTATGGCGTGGAGATTATCCCACAGGCAATAGAGGATGCGAAGAAAAATGCTGCATTGAATGAAATCGAAAATGCAGAGTTTTTCGTCGGAAAGGCAGAAGAAGTGCTCCCGCAATATTATGAAAATTATAAACAAGAGCACGGTGGAGAAAAAGCTTATGCCGATGTGATTGTTGTGGATCCGCCTCGGAAAGGCTGTGATGAGACTTTGCTTGCAACGATGGTGCAGATGCAGCCGGAAAGAATTGTGTATGTGAGCTGCGATTCGGCGACATTGGCGAGAGATTTAAAATATTTGTGTGAAAATGGATATGAGTTAAAAAAGGTAAGGGCGGTGGATATGTTTCCCAATACAGTGCATGTGGAGACGGTTGTCAAGCTGGTTAGAAAAAATCCCGACGCATATATCGACATTACGGTTGATATGGACGAGCTGGATTTGACTGCTTCTGAAGCAAAAGCAACTTATCAGGAAATTAAGGATTATATCTTTGAGAAACACGGAGTGAAGGTTTCGTCCTTATACATTGCACGGATAAAAGAGAAATACGGGATTATCGAAAGAGAAAATTACAACAAAACAAAGTCAGAGGATGCAAGGCAACCGCAATGTCCTATGGAAAAAGAAAAATTGATTGAGGAAGCGTTGCGGCATTTTAAGATGATCTCATAAAGTCTAAAACTGTAATCGGCACATTGGTAAAATTAAAAATCCTTCTGTAAAATGATAATACAATCAAATTACAGGAGGATTTTTTATGATGACATTATTTGAACAACAGGATGGTATATATTACAATCAGGGCGATTATTTTATCCCGTGTGTGACAACAAAAAAGCAAGGAGATTTACATATCGGTGTGTGGGCAAATCGTCATCGGCAGTATCTCAAACAGTTTCATCGAGTGCGATATTACAATCTTTTGACCTCGGAAAAGCTATATGATTATCTTGCAGACATCGAAGAACAAGCCGAGAAAATGTTTGAAGGAATTGTAAAATCACTTGCTGAAAAAGAAAACATTACAGAAAAATCCGTTGGTTGTGCCTTATTTTTGCGAGAATAATAAAATTACTGTGTAATCTTAGCGAGCAGACCATTTGGATATCCAAACGGTAAATCTCGTTAGGGACACCCTAAGACCTGTTTGACAATATAAAAAGCATCAAACTATTTTTTCTTTCTAATCTGATTTTTTGCTTCTTTTTCAAGATTATGAATGGTGTCAAGATACGCTTGTTCAACAGGGGCAATTGTTTTCTCTTGATATTTGAGATATTCTTTTTTTGCCTTTTCCATTGCCTGCGCGTGGCTGATTGTGCCGCTGCTTTGCAAAAGTTTTCTGTTACCCGAAGATAAGACGGTATCAAGTTGATTTATATAATCACTCATATACATCGGTTTATGCTCAATGGCGTTGATTTCGGCAAAGTCAAAATATCCGGAAACAAGGTTATTGAGCACCTTAAGTTCTGTTTCAGTCAAATAATTTTTTGCAACGCTAATGTCTTTAAGCGCCGGTATTTCACCTGAAAATGAAGTTAATCCCATAAACGGTTTTTCAGCGTCTGCACGCTCATAAATAATTTCAGCCGCGGTATGTCCGTGAGCCGCAAAATGCAATTTATTTTGAACAATCTTGAAGAACTTAACAGACTCGGCGGCTTTCGGATCGTAATCAATGCTGGTTGCATATAAATCAAGAACCTGTCTGTAAAGAACTTTTTCAGAGGAACGAATATCTCTGATTCGGTCAAGTAATTCTTTCCAATAAGAACCGCCGCCGTTTCCTTTCAATCGTTCATCATCAAGTGCAAACCCTTTTTGCATATATTCTTTTAAGATTCCCGTAGCCCAGATTCTGAACTGTGTACCGCGAAGTGATTTTACACGGTAGCCAACGGAAATAATAACATCAAGATTATAAAATCTTGTAATGTTGCTCTGCGTTTTTCCTTCCATTGCACCGTGAGGACTGGTTGTTGCAATTTCTGCAACAACCACTTTCTCATCTAGCTCGCCTTCGGTAAAAATATTTCTGATATGTCGGGAAATCGTGGATTTATCTCTTTGGAATAATTCCGCCATTTGTTCCTGCGACAGCCAAACGGTGTCACCGTCAAAGGTTGCTTTTACCTTTGTAATACCATCATCAGTGGTATAAATAATGAAGTCTGTATTCGGGTTCATAATATCCCTCCTAATTCAGAAACTGTTTTCTGACTGGTAACTACTTTCGTTGCTTTAATCTTTCTGTCAGCATACTGCACAACATCTTTAATTACGAGCTTTTGAATGGCAGATATAAGCAATTCCATAACATCATAATTTGGTCTATCGTCTTTCATTGGTAAAGAAATCTTATCGTTTTTAATTTTGGTTTTGCTAATACTGTTACCCCAAGAATATCTGTGATTTAGACTCTTAAATAAGCAAGTAGCAATATAAAAATGTTTTGATTTGCTTTTATCGCAAGTTTTGAGATATAATGCCAAATTATGACTATCATTTGAAAAGAAATCATTTTCTTGATAGCTCACAACAAATGTTTTGCCACCTATAAAAATACAATCGCCTTTTTCTAAATAATGGTCATCATATGTAATATATGAACTAACACCATTGTTTTCAGAACTTGCACATAAATAAGGAATATTACCACTATTCTCTACAATTTCAGAGGATAATATATTTGAAGTATTTTTTACATCAAATATGTCGGTTATATCAAATTCTGCAAAATCCAATGATTCATAATCTTGAAGTGCTTGCACTTCCTCGCCGGATAATTTGCAATTATCCAGACCGCTTACTTTTAAGTAAGCGGTCAGCTCAGCTATACGCTGAGCTTCCAGCTCAGCTATAAAGGATTCCATAAAATCAAAGTCTGGTTTTCCATTCTTTGTCGGAAGTTTAATAACTGTTTTTTTCAATTCTATCTTTGTAGCTTTATGATTGTATGCAAATTTTTCTTTTATTACTTTATCTATTGCAGCAATAATAAACATTTGATTTGTACGGTTTAAGTTTTCACATTGCAGAACGCTTGTCGCACCGTGACCGTCTTTTAAATAAAATGGCGTTTCTAAATACACAATATTTTGATTGTTTGAGTGAATCAGAATAGTTGGTTTTCCATTTGGATTATTTAAAACATTATGTGTTAATCTATTATACGAAATAATGCCATTGTTTAATGTTGATTGTCCATAAAACGGATAATATTTTTCATTTATATCCTCTAATGCAGAGAGATGTAAAGGATTTATTTCTTTTTGCGACTGCCATTTTAATATATCAATCAATTTATATTCGCCCCACTTAACCTTGCTCAACTTTTCGTTAAGTGAGGCATTTATTTTCCCAGGCGGTCATCCTCCATATTTTGATTTTTTAGAAGGTTAGATACTTCCCAAGCAAGATAATCACTAACCGTTTTCTTAAAATCTTCTAAAGTCGGTTTTGTATCAATTGGTGCAGATTGATTCCAATCGGCTCCGTTTTGTGGATCAATATTTCCTTCGTAATATTCTTCCTCTGTAAAAATATTCAGCTTACTTTTGCCGAAACGCACAAGGTCAATGACCTCTTGATAGCGTTCCTTTGCATGGTCTGTATCTTTGAGATTGTTGTTTGATTTTCTACGATTTGTTCTTGTATATCCGTCGTTTGAAAAATCGATAAATTTTACAATATCGTCTTTTTGGTGCGCTTCGCCTACACGGAATACATAAATATTCGTCTGAACGCTTGATTTCCCTACAAACAAATCAATAGGCATTTTGATACTTGCCAAAAGCGTACTGTGCTTTAAAATTTTTTTATTATATTCTACCGCTTTTCCGCTGCCTGCGGAATTTTGAATAATGATTGCGGCATAGCCCTTGTCCATCATTGAAAGTGCTTTCTCAACAAATATCATACCGTTTCCCTGTGCCGAATATGGAGGGTTCAACACAAATGCGTCAGCAGGGAATTTTTCGTTTGTCTTGCCGAAACCGTAATTACCGTTAAAATCCTTTAATGAGTCTTTATTTAAAATGTTTGAGCTTCCGTCTCCCATTAAAATCATATTGAGAATTGCAAGCATATAAACGCTTGAAAGTATTTCAAGACCAAGCAGTTGATTTGCCTTTATTTCTGCCGATTTTAGCGCAAGCTCATCAGGAGATTTGATTTTATTTTTCGCGTCAATCAGCATTTCATTCATTGCCGCAACGAGCAATCCCGCTGAACCTGTTGCAAAATCCCAAACATAAGAATCCTTGTTCACTCTGGCAAGCTTAACAAGTAAGGTCGCAACATAAGCCGGAGTAAGTACAACATCGTTGAGCTTATCCTGTGAAAAGCCGAGCCAACTATACATCTCGTTAAACAATTTTCCTGTAAAATCAGTTGTTAAACCGATTTTATAATAAATACCCAAATCGTCAACAATTTTTGTGAATACACGCTTTAACTGACTTTCACCGTTTTCAACCTTGTTGATGTTATCGGTAGTAAGCGTGTTTTGCAAGGTTCTGATGATTAAATCTCGCTTTTCCTGCGGCAAATTCTTTTCAT
Organism: Lachnospiraceae bacterium; assembly: GCA_018365895.1. Next base: position 5,891 of record JAGZJD010000044.1, read on the forward strand.
TTAAGAATGCTCTTATTTTACGAAGAATAATATCGCCGTCACGATTGCCGTCCTCAGTTAAAGATTTTAATTCCGATTTTTCTAACGGAGCCACTCTATTCGGCACGCCTAAAGTAGCAATAATAGAAGCCGCAACAAGATAAACGCGGTCGCTTTCACCGAGTCCTTTTTCGTTCTGATAAATATCATTATTCAACTTGACAAGGCTTGCATTAATTTCCTGCTCGCGCTGTTCTTTTAATTTTTCAATTTCTTCCTGTGATAATTGAAGATTTTTAACCTTTTCGATAAACTTATCAAAATTTTCTTTTTTTAAAAAAGAAAAGTCGGTATAGTCATCAATCTTTTGCCCTATACCAAAATTACTTTTGGAAACATAGTAAACGCCTATCTCATACTCTATATCACCGGTGGCGTTTTTAAATCCCGTCATACCGATAGCAATAATTTCTGTGTAACCGGTGTAATGTAAAAGTGCATTGGCATAATGAACGGCACCGTTTACAGCATAGGAATTTATGTTTTTAAAATCGGGTTGATTCTTTGCATTTCTGTTTGCTACCTTGCCGTCGGCATTGAGTTTTACAAGTCTGTCTTTATAGCCTTTATATTCAATCAAAATGGGATAGTTATTCAAATTTTTATCCTGTAATAAAAGCTTAGCGTCAGGTCGGTTGCCGCCTACTCCGCCGTTTTTTGAATAGTAATCGTTAAGGGCGGTATCAATTTCAGTATTTAAAGATTCTTGTTCTAATTTGTAATCTAATTTATATGATTTCAGCCAACCGTTTGCCAAATCGGCAATATTCGGTTCGGCGGATTGTATTTTAGCCATTATTTTTCCTCCTCAAAGCAGTGAGCCATTTTTCTTCTATAATTTTATAGTCCATCTCGTTTTCTTTACAAAAAGATTTTATTTCTTTCATTGCTTTTACATTTGGGCAGGCTTTATCAAGTTCCCAACGATTTACTGTAGAAAGTGCTACACCGATTTTTTGAGCAAATTCTTCTTGTGTAAAAAAAGCTTTTTGTCTTGTTTCACGAATAATTTCTCCTAAGTCCATATAAGAACCTCCTTGCACCGATTGGTCGTTATTTTATCATTTATTAGGCGTTTTGTCAATTCGCTAGTAACTTGTCACATTTTATAAATCTTCTGAAATTCACTTTTATTCCCTTCCGGTTAAACAAACAGAGAGGGTATTTTTTAAAATTTCTTTTCAAAAATACCCTGACTTTTCGTGTTCCCAGTTCAAACAAGTGAAAGACTAACTATTAAAAGTCAAGTCTAAAATGAAAGGTTTTTGAATGAATTGCAAAAATGCATTTCAGATATAGTTGAACCTTGAAAACTGCATGACAAACAGAGTGTCGTTGCTGGCACTCTAAAAGGAGATAGTTACAGAAAAAATTAAGCGCACAAGCTTCTTAGTGGCATGAGATAATGCGACATTATAATGCTTGCCTTCCGAGCGTTTCTTTTCAAGATATGCACCAAAAGATTTATCCCAGTGACAGACATATTTTGTGGCATTATAAAGGGCGTACCGGAGGTATCTGGAACCTCGTTTCTCCATATGAGAATACAGAATATGATTCCACCGGTATTGGGAGAGGTAGAAGTTGTAGATTATAGTAATTTAGAGAAGGAGATTTTAGATGCATCAGAATTGGATCTTACAAAGTATACAGAAGAGACAGTAAAAGTATTCAAAGAAGCATTGGAAAAAGCACAAGCAGTTATGGAGAATTCAGATGCAACACAGGCTGAAGCAGATGCTGCAGTTGCTGAGCTTAGAAGTGCGATCGATGCGTTAGAGATCTTGAATGAAAAGCCTGAGAAATCGGAAAAACCTGAGAAACCAGAAGTGCCAGAAAGACCGTCTAAACCATCTGATAATAAACCAGTAGATGATTCTGTTAAGACTGGTGATGCTAGTTCATTTACTTATTGGATAATTGTTATGGTGGGGGTAGCTGTAGTAGGTATAGTTGTCATTTGCAGAAGAAAATATCGATAGAAGTACAATAAGCCAGTATTGATATCAAAGAAAAATGTCTTTAAAGGATATTCTATTACTAGATGTATGGAAACGCAGATGAAGAAATATGAAAAATTCTTCAAAGCAGCAGATATTTATTAAAAAAAATAGATATCTACTGCTTTTTCTGTGATAAACAGAAAATGTTATATCTTGTGGCGAAAAAGGGTGAGTTTTTCTTGAAAATACTGTTGGATTTTGAGAATAATAAATAATTTTAGAACTGAGGTTATACATTGGAAATTCTATTTTTACTTGCACATTAAAAGATTTTATGCTATATATAAAATATAAATAATAATAACTGTTATTAATATATTGAAATACTAAGGAGGATTATTTATGTTAGATCAAAAAACAATAGAAATAGTTAAGAGTACAGTACCAGCGCTAAAGGAACACGGGGTAGAAATCACAAAAACATTTTATAAAAATATGTTTGCTAATAATCCGGAGGTTAAGCCATTATTTAATATGGACAGACAAGTTTCAGGAGAGCAACCCAAAGCGTTAGCTATGGTAGTATTAGCAGCTGCTCAAAATATAGATAACTTAGAATCTTTATTACCAGCGGTAAGAAAAATAGGAGAAAAACATTGTGATGCAAAAATTAAAGAAGAGCATTATCCAATTGTTGGAGCAAATCTTCTAGGTGCAATTAAAGAGGTTTTGGGTGATGTGGCTACAGACGAGGTTATTGATGCATGGGGAAAAGCTTATGAGGTTATAGCTAAGATATTTATAGATATAGAAAAAGAAATTTACGAAACAAGAAGCAAATAATAATTATATTTAGCCATATTCATGATAGGAGTGAGTATGGCGTTTTCTTTTTTCGTTTATTATGAAATACATAAAACCCACAGGTACAGTTATATTATTGTATATGCGGCGGAATGGAGGTTATTTATGGATATTAATAAAGTTGCGAAAAGTATATTGAAGCATGTCGGTGGCGAAGAGAATATAAAAGATGTCAGCCATTGTTTTACAAGACTCCGTTTGGTGTTAAAGGATGAGACGAAAGCGGACAAACAGGCAGTAGAGCGTTTGGAAGGAGTAATTCAAGTTGTGATTTCTGGCGGACAATTTCAGATTGTACTTGGTTCAAAAGTAAATAAAGTATATGATGAGATATTGCCTATGTTGACAATGAAAAATGATCCGATGGGAGAGAATGTAAAGGTAAATCTGGCAAACTCAATTTTGCAGACGATTTCCAAGGTGTTTACCCCATTGATTCCAGCCATTGCAGCTTCAGGATTGATTAAAGGAATTTTGACGGCGGCAAGACTTTTGTCTGCTAAAAATGGCATTGATATTTCTTCCAATGATACTTATGTGCTGCTTTTTGCGGCCAGCCAGATTATTTTTTACTTCATGCCAGTTTTTCTTGGCTATACGGCGGCAAAGGCGCTTAAGTGCAATGAGATCGTAGCAATGACAATTGGTGGCTTTTTGTGCTATCCGCAGTTGGATATTCTAATTCAAGATGTTACTACGATAACAACATTTTTTGGAATTCCTGTGACTAAAGGGGTATGGACTATTGGCGATTCTACGAAAGTGTTCAGTTATACAGAATCGGTCATTCCGATTTTACTTGCAGTATTTGTTTTGGTGTACCTAGAAAAATTTCTGTATAAGATTATTCCACAAATAATACAGATTATTATGGTGCCGGGATTATCGATTATTATTATGGTGCCATTAACGCTTACACTCCTCGGACCAATTGGCATCTGGGTAGGAAATAGTATTCAGACTTTATATTATGTGTTGATGGACTTTAACACTGCTATTGGTGGAGCAGTAATCGGTGGTTTGTGGGGAGTATTTGTGATTTTCGGCGCACATCGGGCATTGCTTCCGGTGGGACTCAATGATGTTGCAATGAGTGGAAAACAGAATTTATTAGCATTTGCAGGTGCGGCAAATTTTTCGCAAGGTGGTGCAGCACTTGGGGTGATGCTCAAGTCTAAGAATAAGGAATTAAAAAGTGTGGCGGCGTCTGCCGCTATTTCAGCAGCATTGGTAGGGATTACAGAACCAGCGATTTACGGTTGTAATCTTCGTTTGAAAAAGCCGATGATTTGTGCAATTGTCTGTGGTGCTATTGGTGGTGGTATTATGGGAGTAGGAGGCGTTTATGGAGATTCTTTTGCCAACAATGGAGTGCTTACTATTTTTTCCTATGCTGCTTTTGGAATGAAACCATTTTTGTTTTATTTGGCTGGTTGTATCGTGGCTTTCTTTGGAACAGCTGTTTTCACTTACATTATTGGTTTTGAAGATATTGTGGAGAAGAAAGAGGCGATTTTAGATAACGAAACGAATAGAATCGCAGTAAAAGATGCAGAGAAAGTATGGTATGTAACTGCTCCTGTCGAAGGAAAAGCAATCGAGCTGAATCAGATTCATGATAAAGTGTTTGCGGAAGAAAGATTAGGAAAAGGAATTGCGATCATTCCGTCGAAAGGAGAAGTTGTGGCTCCGGTGGACTGTACGGTAAATGTAATTTACCCAACGCTTCATGCAATGGGGGTGACTCTGGATAATGGTGTGGAACTTTTGATTCATGTTGGAATAGATACAGTAAAACTGGAAAGAAAATACTTTAAACAATATGCACAAGAGGGAACACATGTAAAAAAGGGAACAAAAATAATATCCTTTGACTTAGAAAAAATTGAAGAAGCTGGATATGATACAACAGTCTCGGTAGTAGTCGTAAATACTTTTGACTATAAAGAGGTAGTTGGATTACAGACACAGCATGCAGATATAGATACTACAGTAATCGAGATCATGTAATAAAGATAGGAGAGAAAAATAATGTCAGCAAGATTTTCGAAAAATTTTTTATGGGGGGCGTCTTCCTCGGCATTTCAGATTGAAGGAGCATGGGACAAAGATGGAAAAGGAATGACAGTGGCGGATTATAATTCATTCAAGCGTTCAAAAAAGCAGGCGGATAGCAAGGTTGCCAGCGACTTTTATCATCATTGGAAGGAAGATATTGCATTGATGAAGGAATTAGGAATGCAGATGTATCGCTTTTCTTTGTCGTGGGCAAGAATTATTCCAGATGGAGATGGAGAGGTAAACCGGGCGGGAATTGAATTTTACAGTAAGGTGATTGACTGTCTTTTGGAGAATGGGATACAGCCTTTTGTCACCTTGTATCATTTTGATCTGCCGTATGCATTGGTGGAAAAGTACAATGGATGGGAGGACAGGCGATGCGTATATGCATTTGAGCGTTATGCAAAATTATGTTTTACAGAGTTTGGGGAAAGAGTGAAATACTGGCAGGTTATCAACGAGCAAAATCTTATGATTCGTGTAGATGAGCGTATGAATATTAACGAGTCGGATGCATGGAAAGCAGATAAGATTCGGGCTCAGATGGATTATCATATGTTCCTTGCCCATGCGCTTGCAACGAGAGCGTGCCATGAAATGATACAAGATGGGAAAATTGGTCCGGCGATTTCTTCTACTTGCACATATCCTTTGACAAATAAACCGCAGGATGTATGGGCAGCAAAGATGAATGACTGTATGAAGACAAACTACTGTTTGGATATGTATCACTATGGAAAATATCCGGGGTATTATATGCGTTATTTAAAAGAGCGCAATATTGTGCCGGATATGCTTGAGGGAGATGAAGAAATTCTAGGGGCTGGAAAAATGGATTATATTGCTGTTAATTATTATCGGACACTATGTGCAAGTTATTTGCCGGCGGATGAGGAGCACCTGATTGGAATGCGCGTATTTCGTGGTAATGAGGTGGATTTTGATCAATATGGATATTTTCGCGATGAAAAGAATGAGAATCTACAGGCAAGCGAATATGGAGCACAGATCGATCCTATGGGCTTGAGAATTGTGTTAAATGATTATTATAGCAGGTATCGTCTGCCGATGCTTATTACGGAAAATGGACTCGGAGCAGCAGATGAATTGACAGAATCTGGAGAGATACACGATTCATATCGGATTAACTATATAAAAGAACATTTGAAAGCGTGTGCAATGGCGTTGGAGGATGGCGTGGAACTAATCGGATATTCGGCGTGGTCATTTATGGATCTTTTGAGTTCTCACCAAGGCTTTCGGAAACGTTATGGTTTTGTGTATGTGAATCGTGAGGATCAAGATTTAAAAGATATGAAAAGAATCAAGAAAGATAGCTTTTATTGGTATCAGAATGTTATCCATACCAATGGAGCAGAGTTGCTCTAAAATACCACAGCCTACCATAATGAAAATAGGGTTAAGTTTTGTTTTTCTCAGGCAAAAAAGTGCAATTGCAAAGAAAATGATACCGCGAATATTAAGATTGGACAAACTCAGTTCCAATGTTCCGGATTCAAAGAATATGGAGAATATAATACTGAGTCCTGCGACGGCGATCATAGATACAACGACTGGGCGAAGTGTACCTAGAATATCCTGCATGATTTTTACATTTTGATATTGAATGTAGATTTTTGCCAACAACGTAACGATGATACAGGATGGGAGAATACATCCGAGTGTTGCGGCGAGTGCGCCTGGTATTCCGGCTACCTGTGCCCCAACAAAAGTCGCAGAGTTTACAGCGATTGGTCCAGGCGTCATCTCGGCGATAGTTACAAGGTCGCCGAATTCTGCCATACTAAGCCAGTGGTATTTCTCAACAACCTGTGCCTGAATGAGAGCCATAGCGGCATAACCTCCACCAAAACTGAATGCTCCAATTTGCAGATAACTGAAAAATAATTGTAAATAAATCATCAGTGTTTTGCCTCCTGTTTTGTGATAATAGCTTTTATGATTGCGAATGCAATACATATTAAGATAATGAAAACGACATTAATTTTTAGATAATAGTTTGCAATGAAGGCGCAGAGCATAATGAGAATTGGACCTGCTTTTTTTTGACGGATAATTCCAGAACCCATATCCCATACGACAGATACGATCACCGCACCTACGCCGACCCGCATTCCATTCAGTAAAGCCAGCACGGCAGTGTTTTCTTGAAACAGTGTATAAAATCCGGAAATAATTGAAATGACAAAAAATGGTGGAATGATTGCACCCAGTATGGAAAAAATCACACCGGGAACGCCACATAATTTGTATCCTATCACAATAGCTCCATTGACAGCAACTGCACCAGGAGATGATTGGGCGATTGCAATCAGATCCAGCATCTCGTTTTCGTCGATCCAATGCAGATTATCTACAAATTTCGTTTTCATTAGAGAGACGATAACATATCCACCACCGAATGTAAAAGCGCTGAGATAAAGAGTAGAAAAGAATAATTTTTTTAAAAGTAGTGTTTTATTGATGTTCTGTTTCATGAATTACATTCTCCGATCCTCAAAGGCCCCTTCTGCCATCGCTTTGATGGAGGAGGCGTACTCTGAAGGTGTCATATCTGTGATTTTTTTGAACTGCCTTGAAAAATAGTGTATGGATGTATAGCCAAGCTGCTCAGAAATCTGTGTGAAATTCATGTGCCCGGTACGAATCATTTCTTTTGCAGTCTCGATTTTCATATTAGAGAAATATTCAATAATTCCAAGTCCGGTCTTTTGTTGGAATAGTTTTTGTAACTGCGACCGCCCAATCATATTGTCTTTGCAGATTTGTTCGATTGTAATGCGAGAATTCAGGTGCATCTCCATATAGTGAATAATTCGGTTCAATACCTCCGTATCGCTTTTCATTTTGGTCACTTTCAAAGAAGAAAGTGTGTTGTCAGTGTGTGTGATAGAGGAATGGTTATATCTTCTCATCAGGTGGATTAGGAAATATTCCAAATGAATCCGAATTAACTGTTCAGCGTCTGGTGCGGCTGAAGCGGTGCGAAGCATTTCGGTCTGATAAGGATCATCGAGCCTTCCTTTAAACACAGTCTTTGCCTCGGCAATAATATCGGCTAAGATATTCCGTTCCAATTCATCAATTTTTAAAATGCGATCTTCAAAAAATGCCATTGCAGCACTCTTGCAGTGAAAAGAAATTACAACTAGATTCGGAGCGGATGTTCCGGTAGCATCTACAGTATGGAATTCATTTGGTTTGTGAAAAGCTACTTGTCCTTTTTTTAAAATTATATCAGAATCGCCCATCCGAATCTTCACATCGCCTTTGTCTACACAAACGAATTCCCAAAAATTATGTGCTTCTCCAGGGAAAGAAAAGTCGCTCATATATTCAAAGTAATGTATTGTAACTAACTCGGTTATAGAGATAGATTCTCTCAGACTTATACTTTTGTATCGCATAAGATTACCTGCTTTCTCTTGTGATAGTTTTAAGTATAAATGCTTTTTTTTGAGAATGCAATAATAAAAGATGTTAGTTATATTGTTGTGAGATAGTGTGAAAAGTGCAAAGTTAGCGCGAAGGCATTGGTGAGGAGATGCTGTCAAAAATAAAAACAAGGTTGTTTTGGATAAAGGGAAAAATCTTTTCATTAAAAAAATGTAGAAAATATATGAAAAAGAGAAACTAGTATAAAAAGTAGGTTGGAAATTTTGTACAATACTTATGTTGTTTTGAATAGCAAGATATATAAAAAAATGAGCAAAATAACTCTTGAAAAGGAATTGGAGATGGAGTATGATTTTTCTATACCAAAAGAACGGAGTGTTCCGTTTTAAAATAAGAAGGAGGAAGAGGTATGAAAATGAAAAAGTTACTTTGTCTAGTACTTGCAGGTGTAATGACATTGAGTGTTGCAGCTTGTGGGTCGAAAGACGATGGAGGAAAAGACAAAGCAGAAGATGGAAAGACGTTAAAAGTAGCAGCAGTAGAAACTGCATATGGTAAAGATATGTGGGAAAAAGTAGCAGATGCTTTTGAAGCTGCTAATGAAGGTGTGACTGTAGAGCTTACAATTGATAAAAAATTGGAAGATGTAATTACACCAGATATGAAAGCAGGTAACTATCCAGATGTTATCATGCGTGCGGTAGGTGCAGAGTCAGGTATGACAGAGACATTTATCAGAGATAACAACTTAGTTGATTTGACAGATGTGTTAGAGATGACAGTACCAGGTGAAGAAGTGACAGTAGGAGAAAAGATTCTTCCAGGATTTACAGAGAACACAATTACAAATCCTTATGGAGACGGAAAGACATATTTGATGCCAATGTTCTACGGACCATGTGGATTGTTCTACAATCAAGGGCTTTTTGAAGAAAAAGGTTGGACAGTTCCAACAACTTGGGATGAGATGTGGGAATTAGGAGAAAAAGCAAAGGCTGAAGGAATTGCTTTATTTACATATCCAACAACAGGATACTTTGATGCATTTTTCTATGCATTACTTCACGAAGCAATGGGAGAAGAAGCATTTACAAAAGCACTTCAGTATGAAGAAGGAATCTGGGATACTCCAGAAGCGCAGAAAGTATTTGATATCATTGGAAAATTAGCTTCTTACACAGAAAAGACAACACCGGCAAATGCTAATGACAATGATTTCCAGAAAAATCAGCAATTAATTTTAGACAACAAAGCGCTCTTTATGCCAAACGGTAATTGGGTAATCGGTGAAATGAAAGAGGCTCCACGTGCAGAGGGATTTGAGTGGGGATTCACAGCTCTTCCAGCAGTAGAACAAGGTGGAGAAAGAGCTTCTTACTCATTCTTTGAGCAGACATGGATGCCAAAAGAAGCAAAGAATCAGGATCTTGGAAAAGAGTTTATCGCATTCTTATATTCAGATGAAGCAGCAGAGATTTTTGCAAATGAAGGCGGAGCTGTACAGCCAATCGCTGGAATGTCAGACAAGTTAAAAGATGATGCAAAAACATACTACAGCATCTACGATACAGGTGCAGTAGCAGTATTAGATGCATTTGCTACAACAGAACCAGTAGAAGGTCTTACTGTAAGAGGTGCATTCTTTGATCCTGTAAACTCTTTAGTATCTGGAGACAAGACACAAGAAGATTGGGTTAAACAGTTTAAAGAAGCTAGCGATACTTTCAGAGGTGCGTTAAAAAAATAAACTTGAAATGACTATAAATAGTCAGAAAAGAAACAGCCGGCTATGAGTTTTTTATGAGCCGGCTGTTTTTATGAAATCAGTAAGATTTGACTTGAGATTAAGATTAGGAGATGACTAAATGAGAAAAGAGAAAGGTAGAGGGAGATTTATATTCTTTTGTTTGGCTCCCGCTGTAATTTTATTTGTAGTATTTATGATCATTCCTACTATTGATGTATTTCGCATGTCTATGTTCAAATGGGGAGGATATACGGCAGATAAAACATTTGTAGGGTTGCAAAATTTTCAGACGTTGTTCAAAAGTGAAAAGTTTTATCAAGCATTTCAAAATACAGTTTTGCTAATTGTTGTTGTAACGTTGTTTACATTTGCATTTTCACTTATATTTGCAGCAATTCTGACAAGGGAGAAAATCAAAGGACAGAATTTCTTTAGGGTTATTTTTTACATTCCAAATATTTTATCTGTTGTAGTAATTAGTGCGATTTTCTCAGCCATCTATGATCCAAATCAGGGATTGTTGAACTCCTTCTTGAATCTGTTTAGAGGGGCAAAAGGAGCTGAGAATCCGGTTTTATGGCTTGGTGATCAAAAGCTTGTTATCTATAGTATTGTAATTGCAATGGTTTGGCAGGCGATTGGATATTATATGGTTATGTATATGGCAAGTATGGCAAATGTTCCAGAAAGTCTTTATGAATCAGCAGGGCTTGAGGGAGCAGGAAAGATTAAGCAATTCTTCTCCATTACTCTTCCACTGATTTGGACAAATATCAGAACAACATTGACATTCTTTATTATCAGTACGATCAATATGAGTTTCTTGTTTGTAAAAGCAATGACTAATGGTGGTCCGGACGGAGCATCAAACGTATTCTTAAGTTACATGTATCAAGAAGCATATACGAACTCTTCCTATGGTTATGGTATGGCAATTGGTTCAGTTGTATTTATTTTCTCATTTGCATTAGCTGGTATTTTGAATTTTGTAACAAAACGTGAAGAGATTGAATTCTAGGGGAGGTAAAAAGATGAGCAGAAAAAGTAAAGGAACAATTCATGAGACATCGAAACTTGCTAAGTTTTTTATTTATATCCCATTGGTTCTTTTGACAATCACAATTATTGTGCCAGTATTTTGGGTGTTTATGGCATCTATCAAAGAGAATTCTGAGTTCTATAGAAATCCATGGGCACTGCCAGCAGGAGTGTATTTCCAGAATTTTGTAGACGCATGGGAAAGTGCAAATATGGGTTCTTACATGTTGAACTCGGTTATTGTAACAGCAGTGGCAATCTTTTTGCTTGTTATTATTGCGTTGCCAGCATCGTATGTATTGGCAAGATTTAAATTTAAAACAAGTAAGTTTTGGAATGTTTTATTCATGGCAGGTTTGTTTATTAATGTAAACTATATTGTAGTACCTATTTTCCTTATGTTGAATAATGGTGATACATTCCTATACAAAACATTTGGAAGTACATTTTTTATGAATAATTTATTTGTACTTGCAGTTGTGTATGCGGCTACAGCGCTTCCGTTTACAATCTATCTTTTATCAGGATATTTCAAATCATTGGCAAAAGACTACGAGGAAGCGGCTTACGTGGATGGAGCAGGCTATTTTAGAACAATGGTTCAGATTATTATTCCGATGGCGAAACCAAGTATTGTAACAATTATTTTGTTCAACTTCCTCGCTTTTTGGAATGAATATATTATTTCTATGACATTGTTGACAGATCCGAAATTAAAGACACTTCCGGTAGGTTTGATGAATTTGATGGCTGCACAGAGATCGGCTGTACAGTACGGAAAAATGTATGCGGGACTTGTCATTGTAATGCTTCCAACACTTATCCTTTATATGTGTGTTCAGAAGAAACTGACGCAGGGAATGACAGTTGGCGGATTGAAAGGCTAAGGAGGAAATACTATGAGCGAAAACGCAAAAAAAATATTGATTGGCATTATCGTAGCAGTTATATTTGTTGCAAGTGTTGCCTTAGTTGTAGTAGGACAAAAACATATAGGACCGAAAGGTCTTGGAATGATGATGGTTGGCTTGCTTGGTCTGGTATCTTTACTTGGACTATATAACAGGCAGTATAAGTAATCGTATGGAACATAAATTGATTTTTAAAGAAAATATTAAAAGGTGGGATGAAGCCATTCCACTGGGAAATGGCCGAATCGGTTCTCTTATTTGGGGGGAACCGACGGCGTTAAGGTTTAGTTTGGACAGAACAGATATTTGGGATTTGTCAGTTCCTATGAATACAGAGCGAAAAGAGTTCTGCTATAAAAATCTAGTGAGGCTTGCAAAAGAAAAAAAGACGCAAGAGATCCGGGAGCTGTTCGATGCCCCATACAACTATCCGACTCCAACGAAATTACCGGCAGGAAAACTAATTTTTGATTTTAAAAATATGAGCAAAGTGAAGTCTGTTTTGGATTTACAGATAGCAGAGGCTGAGTTAGATGTAACAGGTCCATCTGAATGCTATAAAGTATATTCTTTTTGCCATGCAGTTTCAAACACTGGTATGATAAAGATAGGAACAACAAGGGATAAATTTTCTGTTAAATTGTTAAGTCCACAATTTGGAAGTCAAAATGAAAAAGAAGAGGTGTATTATAATCCGAAAGAAAGAGAGATATCTCAGGGAGGTTTGGAAAAACTTCATTATTCTGAAGCAGTCAGAGGAGAGGCGAATGGTGCTCCTTCTTTTTTATGGTTTACACAGGAAGTGGATGAAAGATTTTCATATGGGATAGTGGCAGGAGTGCTTGAAAAAGAGCAGGAGACGTTAGTGTTTTATCGGATTATCACTTCCAATGATGGCGAAAATTGGCTGGAAGATGCAAAGAGGCAATTAAAAGAAGAATTATTGGCAGGATACGAGATAAGTCAAAGAGAACATCGTATTTGGTGGAAGAGATATTGGGAAAAAAGCAAAGTTATGCTTCCGGATTCATTGTTTGAAAAACAGTGGTATGTGACAAATTATTTATTTGCCTCATGTTCAAGAAAAGGCTCTTATCCAATGCCACTCCAAGGAGTGTGGACTGCAGATGATGGAAATCTGCCACCGTGGAAGGGAGACTATCATCATGATCTGAATACACAGTTTAGCTATACACATTTTTATAAGGCAAATCATTTGGAAGAAGGAGAGAGTTTCATTGATTTTCTCTGGGATTCTATGGGTGCCGCAAGAAAATTTGCAAAAGTTTTTTATGAGACAGATGGAATCTGCCTGCCAGGTGTTATGACAATAGACGGAAAACCACTCGGAGGATGGCCAATGTATTCTTTGTCTCCAGTACATCAGATTTGGCTGTGTCAGTCATTCGAACTTTATTATCGTTATACTGGGGATGAGACATTTCTTCGAGAGCGTGCGTGGATATATTTTGAGGAAACAGCCAAATGTATTACCAGTCTTTTGGAAGAAGGCGAGGATGGATATTACTATCTTCCCGTCTCTAGTTCTCCTGAGATACATGATGATGAAGCAGAAGCATGGGTGACCCCGAACAGTAACTATGATTTAGCTCTTTTAAGATATCTATATGCCATGTTGATAGAATTTTCTGACAGGCTTGAGAATGGGCAAAAAGAAAAATGGGAAAATGTAATGAAAAAACTTCCGCACTTGGCAGTAAATGAAAAAAATGTATTGATGATTTCACCAGATGAAAGTCTGGAAGAATCACATAGACATTTATCAAACGCGATGGCAATATGTCCATTGTATTTGTATCGTTATGACAACGAGGAAGAAAAGGAAATTATTGACGCGGTAGTAGAAGATTATGAGCGCCTCGGAACAGGAATGTGGGTTGGTTTTAGCTTTGCATGGATGGCGCATTTGTATGCGATTCAAAAGAATGGTGAGGGAGCATTTGACAGGCTGAGAATCTTTTGGGAAAGCTTTTGCTCTGTGAATGGTTTCCATCTGAATGGAGATTATAAAAAGCGCGGTTATACAACTTTCCATTATCGTCCATTTACATTAGAAGCGAATATGTATGCAGCAGATGCATTACAGGAGATGTTGATGCAAATGTATGATGGTGTGATTGAGCTATTTCCAGCAGTACCGCAAAAATGGAAAGATGAGCAGGTTGGGTTTGAAGGATTCCGTGGAGAAAAAGGTATTTTGATTTCTGCAAAGATGAAGAATAGTGATATATGCGAAGTTCAACTGAAGGCTCAGCATGAGCAGAGCGTTTTAGTAAAAAGTGGAAAAGAAAAGAAAGCGGAAGTTTATTTGAAAGCAGGAGAAACAAAATATATAACATTGTAAGCAAGAATCAAATAGATTTCATTTCTAAAGTTCATTATACTATTGAGAAGAAAAAGACTATGATTGAACGTAAGAGAGGAGAAGTATTAGAATGAGCGAAAAGTTAAGAGGAAGAGTCACAATTCCTACAGATGTGGACGTAGTTCCTGAGACATTGGAACTGGTAAAACGTTGGGGAGCAGATGCGATCCGTGACTGTGATGGAACAGACTATCCGGCAGAATTGAGAGATGTA
>JAGZJD010000045.1 GCA_018365895.1 Lachnospiraceae bacterium
CAAATCACAAAAATAGTTCCCCTCATGGAGATCCTTGTTTTAGAATGCTTCTTTTCATTTTCATATCCAAGCTCTTTTGTACTTCTCATAATCAGCGGCAGCACCATGATTGATAATGTGAATGCTCCTGCTAAAATCGAAAAACCCCATCCGCAGGTCGATACAAAAAATAACATTCCGAACAATCCATATACAATAGAAGGAATTCCCTGTAAGGTCTCTGTTGTAAGACGAATCACTTCCACAAATTTATTTCCTCTTCCTGCATATTCTACAAGGAAAATAGCAGAAAAAATTCCGAAGGGAACAGCGATCAATAGTGATAAAAGCGTCATGATCACAGTATTAATAAGCGCCGGCATCAAAGATGCATTTTCTGAAGTATAAGTAAGTGAAAACAAAGACGGTTTCAAATATGGCACTCCATTGATCAGCACATAGGCGATCAAAAAGATCAACACCGCAAATGTAATAACTGCTGAGAGAAGTACCAGAAGCATCATAAGAAATGAAAACGGTGTACGCTTATATGATTTTAATTTCTGTCCCAAAGTCATTGAATTATTACTCATGGCTGGTCCTCCTCTTTAATAATGCTACGCAGAAATTGATGATGAGAATAAATACAAATAATACCACACCTGTTGCAATCAGCGCTTCTCTGTGAAGCCCTGTTGCATATCCCATCTCAATAACGATATTGGCTGTCAAAGTACGGACACCGCGAAAAATTCCTGCCGGCATTCTCGCCTGATTTCCCGCTACCATGATGACTGCCATTGTCTCTCCGATCGCACGTCCTACTCCCAGTACAATCGCTGCAACTACACCTGATTTTGCTGCCGGAATCACTACACGGAAAATGGCTCTTTCGTGGGTTGCTCCAAGTGCAACCGCCCCTTCATAATACTGCTCGGGTACTGCACGAATGGAAGATTCTGTGAGACCGATAATAGTCGGAAGAATCATCATTCCAAGAAGGATCGAAGCGGTCAAAATGCTGCTTCCATTTCCGCCAAATCCTAAATCTCTTCCAAGCGTACGGATTACCGGTACAATGACTACGAGACCGAAGAATCCATACACAACCGATGGAATTCCGGCTAAAAGTTCTGTCGCCGCTTTCAATGGTTTATATATTTTCTTTGGACAATAATATGCCATAAATACTGCTGGTAAAATTCCAACCGGAACTCCGAAAATGATAGCCCCTGCTGTTACATACAAACTCCCTACGATCATAGGAAGAATTCCAAAAATCTCATTTTTCGGCTTCCACATTTCACCGCTTAAGAAATTGCCAAAACCGATCTCTTTCATGGCAGGGATTCCATTTGCAAAAAGAAAGATACAAATGAGAGCTACCGCCAGCACCGAAGCGCAGGCGGCAATGAAGAACACTCCCTGCATGAATTTTTCCGTCCATGCTCTATTTTTCATATTACTCTACTACCTCATCCCATGTAAGAGCTTCACCTGTGTAGATTGTTTTTACTTGATCGCTAGAAAGCTCGTCTGTTGTATTTGCTTTGTTCACGATTACAGCGATACCGTCTGTTGCCATTACCTGGCTGTCAAGTTCTGCTGTTTCTTCGTCTTTCAGTTCACGAGATGCCATTCCGATATCATAGCTTCCATCAATTGCAGAAGTCATACCTGTTGTAGAATCTGTTGTCTGAAGTTCAATCTCAGCATTTGCATTCACTGCTTTGTAAGCTTCGATTAATTTTTCCATTACCGGAGATACGGAAGAAGAACCGCCAACTACTACTTTACCGGATGGATTGCTTCCGGAAAATGCTGCAGCACTGTCATCACCGATGTAACCATTTTCTGCTACAACTTCCTGTCCTTCTTTACTCATAATAAAGTTGATGAAATCTTTTGCTACTTCGTTATCTAAGTCCTTCTTTGTTGCAATGTTAAATGGTCTTGAAACTTTATAAGAGCCATTTTTAATATTTTCTGCTGTTGCCTCTGCACCGTCAATTTTTACAGCCTTCACACTGTCATCCAAAGAACCAAGAGATACATAACCAACTGCATATTCATCACCAGCAACTGTTGTAAGCATAACAGATGTACTATTTGTGATCTGTGCTTCTTCTGTTGTCATATCAACTTTCTCATCGCCTTGCTTTTCTTCTACTCCGAAAAGCTCAATGAATGCTCCTCTTGTACCAGAGCCATCTTCTCTTGATACGATTGTAATATCCATGGAAGAATCCCAGTCGCCGCTCGCTTCTGTCTTCGCGTCTTCTCCCTTACTTTCTTCATTAGATTTTCCACATCCTACAGCCAATGTTCCAATCATTGCTACCATAGATAAAACTGCAATAAACTTTTTCATTTTCATACGTTCTAATCTCCTTTGATTTACGATTTCATTTTCTTGTGTTGTTTTTCTTCACAATGACTATCATAAAGGGCGAATGTAAAATGTAAAATCGCAGGAATGTAAAATATATGTTAAATAGGGACGTAGCTTTTTTGCAAAAGGCTACGTCCCTATTTAACATATGACCTGTCCTAAATTAACTTTAGACCTGTCCTTTTTTGAAATTATTTTAAATTCTGAATTTCTTCTGTATAGAAATCTGTAATTTTCACTGTTTTTGTTTTGTCTTTGAACTCCACTTCCACTGTTTCTTTGTCGCTTGCCTCTTTGATTCCGTGATTTGCGCTTACATAGATATATTCGTAATATGCGTTGTTAGTGATTCGTTCTTCCTTTTCGAATGGGCGGATTCGACGTTCAACAAGACGGATATGAGTTTTCTCATTTTCTTCATTCACCATAACTTCCAGATAAACACCTTCCTCTTATGGCTCAAGGCCAATTCTAACAACGGGATCTATTTTTTCACACGTAATCTTCACATCTTCACTGTTCGGCTGAACAACCTCTCCATAATATGTCTCATACGCTCCCAAAGCAATGCCGATTACTACAATGCAAAATAATACGGTACCTGCTATCATCTGCCTCGTCACACGTTTCAACTTTTTTAACGGTTTCACATCCTTTTTTAATTCGTCTTTTCTTCGCTCTATCTCCCGATACCAGAGATGCTTGGCAATCTGGCACAGCCATGTAGACACTTTGCAGCTTCCATCATACCGATCCACCGAACGTACCGCCTGATAAAAAGTCTCCTGCGTCAGTTCCTCTGCCAATTCTTCTTCATAACACAGTGATAAAAGGAACTTATAAACCATAACCGCATATTCTCTGTATACCGCGTCCATATCAAACATGTTCTCACCTCTCTTTACCTATATATCCGCTAAAAACAGATTATGTTACAAAATTAATAAGGGAAAAATTCGTTTAATTAGGGACACCTTAAAATACAAAAAAGGACACCCCAAAAACCAATTTAGGACGTAGCCTTTTTGCAAAAGGCTACGTCCTAAATTACAACCGCTTTTCAAAATTTCCATCTACAGAACATCCTTCTGTGAAGATCATAAATGCATTCGGATCTATGCTGTGTACAATTTGTTTGATCTGTGTCACTTCGTATTTTGAAATCATTACCAACAGGATATATGCGGTCTTGTTCGTATAGGCGCCCGCCCCATCCCAATTGGTTACTCCACGTCCCATCTGATCCATGATTGCCTGCGAGATTCCAAGTTTTTTTCTAAATATCATAACACTTGTGTTGATATTCTGTATATGTACTCGGTCAATCGCCATTGACAGTACAGTTGTGTAAATAAATGCGTACGCTACAATTTCAATATTGAATAAGAAAAGGCAGATCAGATACACAAATATATTCATAAGAATGTTAATCTTTCCTACGCTGACATTGGGATATTTTTTTGAGCCGCATACTCCGATAATATCCTGCCCGCCTCCGGAGCTTCTTCCCCGGAGCACAAGCCCCACTCCTGTTCCGGCGATCAGACCACCTATAATACATGCAGTCAAGGTATCTCCGATAATTGGTGTCTCCGGAATTGGCACTAGGACAAGAAATAAACTCTGAATCGTTACTGTGAGCAGCGTTTTCACCGCAAAACCGATGGTTGCTGTCAGCATCTGAACCATCAATTCTTTTTTCTTTCCCTTGCTGCCGCTCATTCTACATCCCTCTTCTTTTTCCTAAAATTCTTAATAATTGTAGAATGGACTCAATGAAATATTATATAACACCCATTTACCCTCCTTCATAATATACGTCAATGTATTCGCAGTCTGTCCATCCCGCTCATTGTGATACGAATTTCCTGACCAATAAGTAGTATAATAACTATAATAGAAATTTCCTTTAATTGTGACCGCAGCTAATGTTGTACCGTCCTCCTGAGTCACTTCTACATTTGCCTCTCCATTGGTAAACTGATACTTATCAATCGTTTCTGAATCAGTAGAACTTCCGCTAAATTCGTAATCTCTGACACTCTCATACTCATCGATTACTTCCTCTTTGTTGGTATCGTCCACATTCTGCAAAAGCTCCACTTCGCTGAATCTTTTATGATTCACCATAGCATTCATGATAATCTTCCAGTCTTCCATGCCCTGTTCTGCCAGCTTTTCTACTACTTTTTCATTGAAGTCTGTCTGTACGATCGCAGGATCGCCTTCTGTCCACGTTACAAGCTGCCCGCTCTTTTCTACATCTTTTCCGCTAATCTCTACGTAATGCTCTGAGCCAAATACTGCATCCAATGTATAAGTGTCCATACCGTCAATTTTTTTACCCGGTGTTACACTATCCGATACGTTAATCTTATCAACAACCACATCTGATCCCTTCGGAACTGCAATGCTGTACTTTTGAACGAGTTTCAGTCCTTGGTCTTTGTAGTAACCTTGATCCATCTGAACTTTCCATAACAAACCTTTTCTTTTCAGCTTCAAATTCATTTTCACAGAATCCGATCCGGTCGTATAACGCACTCGAATTGACTGACTGGTAAAGCCCCCGGACCGCTTCTGAACACTTGTCACATCTACATCTGTAACCTCAACATCTTCCGGTTCTTGAATTTTCTTTGCTGTTACAAACGCTTCTTTACTCATAAAGTCATCATTATCTTTCAGATAAATTGTGTCATATAACTCGGCATAATTTCTCTCTAACATCGCTTCTACATGTTTTTCAGCTACATTTTTAGCTCCAAATTGAACATTGTAGATTACGAGAAATAAAATCACACTTAAAACTGCCACACAGATTTCAATCAGCAATAATTTTTCTTTTCCATCCAATGGTTGTCTTTCTTTTTTCACCGGAGCTGAAAGAGGAGCTCCGTTCCCTTGAGGACTCTTTAGTGATGTACCACAATTTTCACAAAATAACGCATCATCTTCATTTTTACTTCCACATTCCGGACAAAACATCTCTTTCACCTCCTATTCGTATTTCTTGATCATTTCAATATTTGCACGTTCTGCATCATTTAAACGGGACTCCATGTTCGCATCAAATTCTTCCGGCGCTACAGTTCCCGAGTACCAGCTTTTACTCTCAAAATAGGTCTTTAGATCAGCACTGTTGAAAATTCTTCCATGTCTTGCCAGAATTTCATTTCTTGCCAGTCTAAGATTCTCTTTAGAAAGACTTGACACATCTGCATCCGTCAAATATTCCTTATCACTGTTTGGAAAGATATATTCTCCGGCTGCCGCATTTGCAGTTGCCCCATCTTCCGCTTTCTTGTTCTCAGACGTTGCCGGATCACTGCCCGGTGACCATGTCACATCGTCCTTGAATGCTGTTGTATAGATATCCTTCTCTTCCTCAGCATTGGCGCGCAGCTTCGCTCGTGCCTTATCAACCTCATCTTGGCTCACCTGTGATTTCACTTTTCCTCCGAATCCCATTCCTTTGATCCCAAGAAATACACTTCCTCCAAGTGCCAAAATAATAACGATTGCCAATACAATAACCGGAACAGAAGAATTTGTTTTTTCTGTCTGTTTGTTCTTTGTTTTCATACCTTTCTTTTCCTTCCTGTATTATCGCTATCATGCATTACCAAAACATAGACATCGGAATCACCCATTTACCATCCATTTTTACAACCGGAATTTCTGTTTCTTCTGATTCTTCCTCGCCGTCTATCACCGCTGACATTTCCACATCCAGAATATACGCTGCTGTTACATCCTTTAATTCCGATGCACTCATGTTATATTCATCAGATAAAATAAGAGCCATTTCGTCTTTGTCAAGCTTCTCTTTATCAACAATATCAAGTTTCACATCATATCCTGGAAAAATCTCACTTAAATCATCCGGAAGATAACTCACCAGTCCTTCGACTCCATTCGGAAATGCTTTGGCAAAAGTCTTAATGTCACCTTCATTGATTCCTTTTTCCATATATTTAATTGGTTTTTCATAGCCCTTGGTTCCAAAAACTCCAAATAAAACAACTGCCAATACAACTACGACTGCTGCAATTGCCGCGATAGGCTTCCATGCAACTGGTTTTTTCACAGCTGAAGTTCCTGCATATCCCCCCTGTGCATTCGCTGTTCCCTGTTGATAGTTCCCCTGTGCATTCCCTTGCATATTCCTCGGTGTCTCTGATGGCGCTGAGCTTCTCTGTGCTCCTGGCTGCGGTACAGGTGCTCCGCATTTCACACAAAACTTGCTCCCCTCTACTAATTCAGCTCCACATTTTCCACAAAACTTTGCCATACTCTTTTTCCTCCACACTTAGCTCTTAGTCTCTTCTTGTTCCACATTCTGTACAGAATAAAGAATCTTCCTCCAAAATGGCGCCACAATTTTTACATTTAGGAACAACCGGCTCCTGTATCGGCTGTTGCATCGGTTCCTCCTGTTTTGCTTCAGTACCTGCCTGCGGATTATTCGCTGCCACAGCCGCAATATTTGTTCCACACTCTACACAGAATGCAGAATCTGCCGCATTAATGAAACCACAGGATGGACATTTCTTTCCATTTACCGGCCCGTTGGATACCGGTGCTGCTTTTTGAAGCGGACTTCCACAACTGATACAAAACTTGGCGTCTGGATTATTGCTAAAGCCACACTGTTGACAGACATTTCCCGCTGTCAACGCCTGCACCATCTGCTGAAGCTGTTGATTTTCTTTCTGAAGCCTTAAAATCTCTCCAAACAATTCTCCATACTCGCTTTCCGCATCCTGCAGATGGTTTTTCACACACTGTACTCCTACTTGGTATGTCAGTTTTTCTAGCATACGCTCATTCGATTTTATCTGGTTATTGAGCTTTACACTCTCCGTTGCTGACTTAGCTTTCTGAGATACTCCCTGACCTGCAATCGAAATCGAATCTTTCATTTTTTCAAATAATGCCATTTTTTTATCCTCCTCTTACTCCTTAGACGTTTTTTTTATTAAAAAAGTTTTATAAAATATAAAAAATTTACATATGAATTAAAAATAGCAAATACAAATTATACTATCGCTCTAATTTTACTATATATTCCCCCACTTTTCAACTATGACGCCTTTATTCAAAAATTCTGTCCCGCGTGCGGAAGACCCACGGGAACTCAGCCGGTTTCTAATCAACCCAGACCAACCGGCCAGACCGCTCAACCTAATCAGCCTAATCAGCCCAAACAGCCGGCAATGCCTAAAGGACATTTCAAGAAAAAATTTAACATTGGAAACTTCGTCGTCTGGGCGGAATGTCTTGCTGCATTTATTTCCCTGTTTTTGAACTTCGCAACAGCATCCATTGATATCGGAATTGCATCTGCCAGCGAATCTGTCAGACTGATCGACGCCGATGACGGAATTTTCTTTATCATCGTCATCGTAGCAGTCGCTGTTATTAATCTATTCAAACTGAATATCGTAACGATTCTCGGCATGATCCTAATGCTCGCCGGTTCCGTAACAGCACTTATTTTAAATCTCCGGGCAAAAAAAAGCCGCCGGATTTTAATTTTGGACACCCCAAAATGCAATTTAGGACGTAGCCTTTTGCAAAAAGGCTACGTCCTAAATTATAATATCTTCGATAAAAATTCTTGTAATCTTGGATCTTTTGGATGCTCGAAGAATTCTTTCGGGTCTCCCTGTTCTTTGATCTGTCCTTCATCCATGAAGATCACTCTTGTTGCCACTTCTTTGGCAAATCCCATTTCGTGTGTTACGACTACCATGGTCATTCCGTCCTGTGCTAATCGTTTCATCAATTCCAGAACTTCGCCTACCATTTCCGGGTCAAGCGCTGATGTCGGCTCGTCGAACAACATAACTTCCGGGTTCATTGCCAGAGAACGCACAATTGCAATACGCTGTTTCTGTCCGCCTGACAACTGGGACGGATAAGCTTTTGCTTTTGCTTCCAGTCCTACCAGTTCCAGTAATTCCATTGCGCGTTTTTCTGCCTCTTCTTTTGACTTTCCAAGAAGCTTGATCGGCGCCATTGTAATGTTATCTAAAATAGTTTTGTGTGGAAACAGATTAAAATGCTGGAAGACCATTCCCATTTTCTGCCGGTGTTTATTTATATCCACCTTTTTATCTGTAATGTCCACGCCTTCAAAATAGACATGTCCACGGTCCGGCTCTTCTAATAAATTTAAGGACCGCAGAAATGTTGATTTTCCTGATCCCGACGGGCCTACGATAACAACAACCTCGCCTTTTTTTATTTCCTCTGACACACCGTTAATGGCATGCAGTTCTCCAAAGATCTTATGTAAATCCTCTACTTTGATCAAAGTATCTCCCTGATTAGTGGTCACTGTTTCTCAGCCTCCTTTCCAGCATATTTACAAGCTTTGTAAATATCAATACCATAGCCAGATAAATAAGGGCAACGGCAATCAACGGCATAAATGCATCATAAGTACGGCTTCTGATAATATCACCTGCTTTTGTCAGATCCTGCAGTGCAATATATCCCGCAACAGATGTCTCTTTTAACAACACGATAAACTCATTACCAAGCGCCGGAAGCACGTTTTTAAATGCCTGCGGCATAATGATATAGCGCATGGTCTGCACATAATTGAATCCGAGGCTTCGTCCGGCTTCAAACTGACCTCCGTCAATGGACATAATACCAGAACGGAAGATTTCCGCCACATATGCGCCGGAGTTAAAACCAAACGCCATGATGGCAACCGGTATTTTATCAATATTTACATTTCCGAAAATAACGAAATAAATAATCAATAACTGTACAACTACCGGTGTTCCACGGATTACCGTCAGATAAATCTGACATAAAATATTTAAGATTTTAAGTTTTCCGGTCTTATCATATGTAGAACGGACTGTTGCCACCAAAAAACCAATCACAATACCGATGAGTACCGCAAAAAATGTAACAAGCAGCGTCACCTTTAATCCGTCTACGATATACATCCAGCGGTCGTCTTTTATAAAATTAAGATAAAACCTGTCTTGCAGCGACTGTAACATAATCTACATCCTTCTCTTTTTTATTTTTATTCTCAAACATGGAATGTGCCAAAGCACATTCCATATTATCTCATTCCTTATTCCTTTGTATCAATTCCTCTTATTCTGCTGGAATATACTTTAACATAATCTCGTTTAATTTACCGGATTCTTCTAATTTTACAAGCGCATCATTAATCTTTTCCATCAGCTCTTTGTTGTCTTTTGCAATTGCAATTGCATATTCTTCTTCTGTAAGAGGCTCATCAAGAATCTTAAGTCCTTCTGCTTCTTTTACAAATTCTTTTGCTGTGTGGCTGTCGATAACAACTGCATCAATCTTGCCCTGTGTCAGCGCCTGAACTGCTTCGAATCCTTTGCTGTACTGCTCTACTTTAGCATCTTTTACATTTTCACTTGAATATGTATCACCTGTTGTTCCAAGCTGAACACCGATAGACTTTCCTTCCAGATCTGCAGGTCCTGCAATTGCGCTGTCTTCTTTCACAATGATCACCTGACTTGCATCTGCATAAGTATCAGAGAAGTTAACACTTTCCAAACGATCCGGATCAACAGTCATTCCTGCTACACCGATATCTGCTTTTCCACTGGACACTGCCGGAATTACAGAGTCAAATGCCATATCTTCTACTTCCAGTTTCATTCCAAGTTCTTCTGCGATTGCTGTAGCAATCTCTACATCGATACCTACGATTTCATCGTTTTCATAATATTCATATGGTGGAAACTCAGCATTTGTAGCCATCGTCAATGTATCATCTTCTTTTCCTCCACATGCTGCCAATGATAAGGCACATACTCCTACTAATAATAAGCTCACTAATTTTTTCATAACTTCTACCTCCCATATATCTCTTACCGATTTTTATTTTCTCTTGTATAAAAATTCAAGTATGAATCATATTCTAGCACGTTTTTTGTAAAAATCAAGTGTTTTTATGCAAAAAATTATTACTTTTTGAAATTTTATGCAGTCTATCGGTTTTTCTTACATTTTTATACATTTTCTATACAAGATTTACGCAAGAACCATCTGTACGAGAGATACGACAACAATCAATCCGCCTAACACGATACGATAATATCCGAATACTTTAAAATCGTTCTTCTTAATATAGCTCATTAGGAACTTGATCGCGAAAATCGATACTGCAAAAGAGACTACACAACCAAGCATAAGATATCCAAATTCTCCTGCCGTAAATGCAAAGCCGAATTTAATCAGCTTTAATAAGCTTGCTCCAAACATCACCGGAATTGCCAAGAAAAATGTAAATTCTGCCGCAACTTCTCTGGACACGCCGATAATCAGAGCTCCTACGATTGTTGCACCGGATCTTGAAGTCCCCGGAATCAGTGCAAGCATCTGGAAAAATCCAATCCACAGAAGCATTGACATAGACAAGTCTGCAATTTTATTTACGGATGGTCTGCGTCCGGCATTGCGATTCTCAATCACGATAAACAGAACACCGTAGACAATCAGCATCACAGCAACCGGAAATGGCTTGTAAAATATTTTATCAAGAATATCATTGAACAATAGCCCTATGATCGCAGCCGGAACTGATGCGATGGCTACTTTAATCCACATCTGCCATGTGAGAAGCTTTTGCTTCTTTGTCTTTTTCGGTGAAAATGGGTTCAGCTTGTGAAAATACAGTACAACTACCGCCATGATCGCACCAAGCTGAATTACTACATTGAACATTTCCATAAATTCATCACTCATCCCCGGAGCTAATAAATCACCTACTAAAATAAGGTGACCGGTACTGCTCACCGGAAGCCACTCGGTAATTCCTTCCACGATTCCAAGAATGATTACTTTCAATGCATCTAACATATTATTCTCCCTTCTTTAATACATAAGTTTCTATAAACTGTGCAACGCCTTCCTCATCGTTGGTCTTCTCTGTCATCTCATCCGCCACACGTTTGATCTCTTCGATTCCGTTTTTCATGGCAACGCCTGTTCCCGCCTTTTCGAGCAGTGCAAGATCATTGTTGCCATCGCCGAATGCCAACGTCTCCTTTGGCATAATTCCAAGCCGCTTCGCAAGCCAGACAAGGGCGTCTCCCTTATTCACACCGGCTGCGTTCACTTCGATATTATTTTTTAACGCTTTTGTAACCGTAACCCCTGTCAGGCTCTCGATCTCCTCCAGCGCTTTCTTTCTCTCTTCCAGGTCTGCAAATACTCCCTGCACCTTGTCTACCGCCCGGTTCTCTGTATGAAATTTTTCCATCAGATCTTCCACCGGGCACCTGGTAGAACGGACATATTCTGCCATCGCACTTTCCCCGAAGAAATGCTCGATCTGTGCAAGTTGCTCCCTCTGTGCATATCCCGTACCATCGTAATATATTTCCCGGAGGGTGTCATATTTTCCCAAAATATCAAGAATCTGTCCCGCGGTCTTTGTATCTACCAACTGTTCTTTTAATACGGTTCCACTTGCAAGGTCCAGAATTCTTGCTCCGTTCGCCGTGATCGCATAACGAAGTCCGCGGATCTTTCTTACCTCTTCCGGAAGTCCACATAACGGACGGCCGGTAACAGGAAGTATCTCAATGCCTTCTTCCGCTGCCCGTTCCAATATGCGGACGGTATACTCCCCAAGCTCCTTCTGCTCCGTCAGAAGCGTGCCATCCAGATCGAACCCTATCATTTTAATCCTGTGCTTCATAAACAGTCAGTTCCTTTCTGTCTTTGGAGAAGCGGAACAATGACTTACTGATCGCGTCTGTTCCTGCATGGTACCCGTTTCCCGCGTCTTCTTTTAATTTTTTTGCGGCTTCTTCGTTGGATGCCGGAACGAATAAGACAGTCTCTTTGGAAGGAACTGCAATGAGAAGATCATCCTTCAGCTTATCTACACACACCTGCCAGATATGCTTGAAACAAAGTGCACTTGCCTCATGGATTCCATCCGCAATGATTCCAAATCCGCCATACCATGTATTTCCGATTACAAACTCCACATCACGCACCAGATTTTCGCACGCAGTGTGATATAACTCCTCTATCTCTACTTCCGGAGGAAGCATATTGTCTTTTAAAATCTCATAACTATCTTCACTTCTCTTTATAGCAAAGATAATTTTAAGATCGCCCACAAAGGCAATGACCGGCGTGTCTTTTTCAGATATATTCTTTCCATTTAACGCCTTTGAATCACGAAGCTCGCCCTTAACCCACGGATAAATGCAATCTTTTATCTTTTTAAAGCTATAATGCTCTTCCTCGTACTTTTTCATTTGACCTTCTCCTTTCCTGACACTTCTATGTATTTTATGTAAAATATCACTTCAAACATAACACTTCTATTCTAGCAAAGATTGCCTTATAAAGCAATTTATTGTAAGATGATTATAGATTTATTATTATAGATTGAACCAGCAAATGCTGAGGAAGAAAAAAGTTAAGAAAGGTTTATTTTCTATGAGTATTTTAACAGTTGAACATCTCTCCCACGGTTTTGGAGACCGTGCTATTTTTCAGGATGTATCTTTCCGTATGTTAAAGGGCGAGCATATCGGGCTCGTAGGCGCAAACGGCGAAGGAAAGTCCACATTTTTTAACATTATCACCGGAGCCCAGCGTCCCGATGAAGGAAAAATTGAATGGGCAAAAAATATAAACATCGGATACCTTGACCAGCACACCGTTCTGGGAAAAGGCTTATCTATCCGTGATGTATTAA
This sequence comes from Lachnospiraceae bacterium, assembly GCA_018365895.1. Next base: position 13,110 of record JAGZJD010000045.1, read on the forward strand.
AGTCTGCATTTGCAGATCTCTTTGAAATGGAAATCCGCATGAATACCATCTGCGAACAGCTCTGCGATGCCGATGAAGACACTATGAATTCTCTGATGGAAGAATTAGGTGTCATTCAAGACACATTGACTTTGCGTGATTTTTATCTTATTGATTCCAAAGTAGATGAGATTGCACGCGCCTTCGGGCTTACGGACATCGGACTTGACAAGGATGTCACTGACTTAAGCGGAGGACAGAGAACTCGTATTCTGCTCGGAAAACTTCTTCTTCAGAAGCCGGACATCCTGCTTCTGGACGAGCCTACGAACTATCTGGACGAAGAACATATCAGTTGGTTGAAACGCTACCTTACAGAATATGAAAACGCATTTGTTTTAATCTCTCACGACATCCCATTTTTAAATGATGTTGTAAATATTATTTACCATGTGGAAAATCAAGAACTCACCCGTTATGTCGGAAATTATGAGGATTTCCAAAAAGTCTATGAGGTGAAGAAAGCTCAGTTAGAAGCCGCTTATAAACGCCAGCAGCAGGAGATCAGCCAGCTTAAGGACTTTGTCGCCCGCAATAAGGCACGCGTATCCACAAGAAATATGGCAATGTCCCGCCAGAAAAAGCTGGATAAAATGGATGTCATCGAACTTGCCACCGAACGTCCAAAGCCGGAATTTCATTTCCGCCAAGGACGAACTCCGGGAAAATATATTTTTGAAGTAAAGGATTTTGTCATCGGATATGATGAGCCACTGTCCAGCCCATTAAACTTCGCCATTGAGCGTGGTTCCAAAATTGCATTTACCGGAGCAAACGGAATCGGAAAGACAACTCTGATCAAGAGTCTTCTCGGAATCGTACCGCCTTTGTCCGGAAAATGTGAAACCGGTGAAAACATTCTTCCCGGATACTTTGAGCAGGAGGGAGATTATCAGAATAAGACAACCTGTATCGAGGAGATCTGGCAGGAATTCCCGTCCTTTAACCAGTACGAAGTGCGTTCTGCTCTTGCAAAATGCGGACTTACTACAAAGCACATTGAAAGTCAAGTGCGGGTTTTAAGCGGTGGAGAACAGGCAAAAGTACGTCTCTGCAAAATCATCAACCGTGAGACCAATGTTCTACTGCTGGACGAGCCTACCAATCATTTAGACGCTGATGCAAAGGATGCTCTTAAAAAATCTTTACAGGAATATCGCGGAACACTGCTTCTCATTTGCCATGAGCCGGAATTTTATCAAGATGTGGTAAATGAAGTGTGGGATTGTTCGAAATGGACAACAAGAATCGTGTAAACATAGAAAAATGTTTACATCTCTGATTTATTTTATATGGCAGGAAAGGGGGACTTGTCATGGATAAAAAGAACCAGATTACGGAAGGAGTTATCTGGAAACAATTACTTATTTTCTTCTTTCCCATTATGGTGGGAACCCTATTTCAACAATTATATAATACCGTAGACGCGATTATTGTCGGTCGGTTTGTTGGAAAACAGGCGCTTGCAAGTGTAGGTGGATCTGCGGCAGTGCTGACAAACTTTGTCATTGGTTTCTTTACCGGACTGTCTGCGGGAGCCACGGTGATCATTTCCCAGTTTTACGGTGCAAAAAATTTAAAACAATTAAGCAAAGGGCTTCACACTGCGTACGCTTTCTCTATTACGGTAAGCCTTCTGATCTCGGTCATCGGCTGGTTTGCCACTCCGGCTCTTCTACATCTTTTGAAGACACCGACAGACGTCATACCGGATTCCATTCTGTATCTTAGGATCTATTTCTTAGGTATGACCTTTACCTTGACTTATAACATGGGATCTTCCATCATGCGCGCTATCGGCGACTCCAGACGACCGCTTATTTATCTCGTAATCTGCTGTGGCATTAATATTGTTCTCGACATTTTATTTGTCATTGTATTTCACATGGGTATTGCGGGAGCCGCCATTGCAACGGTAATTTCTCAAGGAGCCAGCGCAATACTTGTTACGCGGTCTTTGATGAAATCTTATGGGATTTTGAAGCTTGAGCTTCGCTCGATCCGCTTCCACGGAGCGCTTCTAAAATCAGAGCTTAAAATCGGATTGCCCGGCGGAATCCAGTCCTTTGGATACAGTATTTCAAATATTATCATTCAGGCAGTAATCAATGACTTCGGTACAGACACTGCCGCAGCATGGGCAGCTTACGGAAAACTCGACGCCATCTTCTGGACAGTTTGCGGATCTTTTGGCATTGCTATTACTACCTTCGCAGGACAAAATTACGGTGCAAGAAAATTCGACCGGGTAAAGAAAAGTGTGCGAGTATGCCTTGGCATGGCGCTTGGCGTATGCGGAAGTCTGATTGTATTCCTCATGGTCTTCTGCCGTCCGCTGTACCATATCTTCACCACGGACTATGCAGTCGTTGACATCGGAGTTTATATGCTCCGTCTGATTACGCCAAGCTATGTAATCTTTATCTTCGTGGAGATCTTCTCTGGTGCACTGCGTGGAATCGGAGATGTTTTGATTCCCTCTACGATCACCCTTGGCGGCGTACTCCTTGTGAGGCTTACATGGATATTATTTGTTACACTGATGACTGGTGAATTATCCACTTTACTATACAGCTACCCTCTGGCATGGGGTGCTACTGCACTTCTCTTAATTCCGTATTATTTCCACAGGCGGAAGCAAATACTTGTAGAATAGAAGTTCCCATAGAAACTCCCATAGAAATCAGCATTTTAGATGTCTGATATTCTATGGGAGATGGAGTTCTCTTCCATCATGACAACCTTTATTTCTTTCACTCTATCTTCACTACAAGTCCAACGGCTTCCCCGTCCCTTCTTACTCCCAACACCTGCCCTTCTTTCCCCTCGCTTCCTTCCAGAAGCTTACGCACCTGCTCTTTTACAAGTTCCCACACGTCCGCTTCTTCCACAGGCTCATCCGGCTTGACCGTCTCACCTGAATACACGCAGAGATGCCGATTGATACTCAGCACCTCCATTAAATATTCCATATATCCTGACGGAAAGAGGGCATGGGATGAAAGATAAAGTTCCGGCGCACCAGCTTTCATTCCGGCAATCTGCTCGACAGTTTCCGGTGCAAGAACCGTAAACTTATGTCTCTTTTCCATTCTAATGAACTCCTAATGCTTTCCCTACTGTCATTACTGATTTTCGATATAACACATACTGGTAAATGACTGCTGCCACAGAAGTTGCCAATCCGATCAGCATAATCTTTATTTCATAATCTAAAAATGCTCCGTCATTTCCCCACAGAATCATAAATTGATAAACCATTGTTATGACAATGCCAAGAACTGTCGGCAGTACATACACTTTGGAAATCTGTTTTCTAAGCAGCCACTTCCGCTAAGCCTTATCTGCCCCTAACTTCTTAATATCTTCAAAGATCTGCGCGTTACTGCTTCCTACGTCCTGACTTCTGGTGTAACCGATGATTCCCACCGATACAAAGCAAATGACTGCAACGTAGATAAACATCATAAATTTTACTGCATTTCCAAGAATGGTCTGTTGGTCGAGAAGAGGGGTAAAAATCGGTCTATACTTCCAGTCCGTACCTTTCGCTGGAGTCTTAGGATCCACAATGGCACCGGTTAAATCTTCAGGATTAGAATCTTTGGACCACGTCTCTGCCTGAGGATTATAATAGTCCATCACGTCCATTCCCTCCGACATTCCAAGCGCAAATTCCTTATAAAGTTCTGCGGCAAATCCAATCTCTCCATCACTCTCTTTTGTATTAAATAACACCTGTGTTCCGGTCTTTTCTTTTGGAAGTCCCTGACGAAGTTTCTCGTAGTCGTTATCATTTAATACAAATCTTGCATCCGCTCCGATTCCATTATTTGGCGTCAGAATCAAGGATGTATACTCTGTATTTCCCTCGTAAGAAAGCTCTGTCTTCTCACCGGACACATCATAAAGAGCACTCATATCATCAAAGGAAAACCATGTGGTTTCCACCGCATTTTTCGGCTGAATCAAATAATATTTCCCCTGTGGGACATCTAACTTGATTTTCGTCAGCTTCTCATAATTTGTCGCACTGATACAGTCATATTCAGAATAAGTCTCATATACATCTTCCGTAATATTGCCATCGTCATCGGAATTTCGCTCCACTCCATTCCCAACGATGCAGGCATACTCTGTTTCTCGGTAGTTTTCTATTTCTACACCGTGCTTTTCTGCCATTTCGTAAATTTCCTCTTCTGTAGGCTCTTTCGCATCATTCAGATACCGATAAGAGAAGTCGTCCTGATATGCCGCCTCGGTAGCTGTCTGACTTCCCGTCATGGTCGGTACATAGGAAATCGAATACAGACCGCCCACAACGAGAAGGGTGATCACCAGCATATTTTTTACAATGGAACTTCCTTGAAATTTCAGCATTCCGTAGTTTAATAAATTATTATAATATTTCTGCGGATTACGCCCTCTCTGGTGGCAGGAAATGGAGTAAACCAGAAGCTGATAGACGCCGACCACTGTCAGAAGATAGAACAGATTGGTCCATCCGCCGAGAATTTTCCCCATCGTTTCTGCCACAATAATTTTGAGAAAATAGCCAAGAAAGATTCCTAATACGGTCAACACTACCCCCGATATCAAATAGCGCTTTGTAACAGATTTGCGCATGGGCTCCTGCTTTCTCTGCTCGTTAATTACGTCCATAATGTTCGTCCGTTTCATTGCCTGTCTGGTAAGAACCATTGCAAGGATAAGAAGAAGCACACCATAAATCACTGCTCCCACAATACTCATTACAGAAAATCCAAAGGGGACGTCATTTACCTCTCTTGTAACAAATTCCATAACTTTTCCTACAACCACTGCTACGACGCCACCGCACAAAATTCCTTCCAGCGCATAAATGCCAATCATGCTGGACATTTCTGCAAAAAGTGCGCCGGACAACATTCCTTTTTCTGCGCCAAGAGCCATGAAAATGCCGATCTCACGACTTTTGTATCGAAGGAAACGTCTGGTTGCGTACCACACAAACATGGTACAGCCAATGACTGCGATTCCCAAGTTCAAATACGCCATTTTTCCTGTATCTCCGCCCTCCGGCATGGCACTTTTCACCAGCGGACTGTAAAGCATCATCAAGTAAGAAGATACCAGCATCATGGCAAATACAATACAGAACTGAAACTGTCTGTAATCTTTTTTATTTCGTTTTCTAAGTCTGCTCCAAAGTACACGAAGTGTCATTTTTACTCACCACCATTCAAATCTCTTAATACGTCCAATAATTCTTCCAAAAATGCTTTGCGGTCACCTTTATTCACAAGTTCTGTGTAAACCGTTCCGTCTTTCATCACGATCACTCGGTCACAATAGCTTGCGGAAAAACTGTCGTGAGTCACCATAAATGTCGTAGCATTTAATTTCTTTTGCGCCTCTAAAAATGCACCGATTACCGCCTCACTGGAACGACTGTCTAAGTTGCCGGTTGGCTCGTCTGCCAAAATCAGAAACGGATCGTTCATAAGCGCTCTTGCCACTGCTGTTCTCTGCTTTTGTCCACCGGATATTTCTGCCGGAAATTTATTTGCGATCTCTGCAATGCCGAACATTTTAAGAAGACCTTTCGCCTTTTTCTCCATCACTTTGTAGGACTCCTTTTTAATCACTTTCGGAACACAGACATTTTCCAGAATGCTCAGCCCATCCAACAACATAAAATCTTGAAATACAAAACCTAATTTTTCATTTCTTACTTTTGCGATCTGCTTTTCATCCAACTTAGATAAATTTACATTTTTCAACGTAATCTCACCTTTATCATAAGGAATAAAGCAGGAAATACAGTTAAGAAGCGTGGTTTTGCCGGAGCCGGACGGTCCCATTACTGCCACAAACTCGCCCTCTCTCACTTCAAAGCACACGTCTTTCAGCACTTCATATTTTGTTTTCCCTGTCTGATAACTTTTGTATAAATGCTCTACTTTTAACATTTCACTCTCTCCTTTTTTCTTGCTTTCATTGATTCTTATTGTACGGAAAAACATTCACTTTTCCCATTCCTGCAAATGTCAAGTTTGGCATGAATATTGTAAAGTTTTACAAATAGTGGTAAAATCGGATTGGAAAATTTCATTTTCAGAAAGGTTATAGACATCATGGTTGAACTTGTATTATGTGATGATGAAAAAATATACAGAAATGATTTGAAAAAGATTCTTGGCACAGAACTGGAGCTGTCGGGAATCGATTATCGTGTGACAGAATTTTCCTGCGGCGAGGACCTGCTTTCGGGTCTGTCTGCCGAAGGATTACAGATTATTTTTTTAGATATTGAAATGAAGGATTTGGACGGTGTTGAGACTGCGAAAAAGCTTCGCATGAAAAATAGCTCCGCTGTCATTATCTTTGTCACTTCTCATCCGGATTTTGTGTTCCAAGGGTACGAAGTGCGGGCGCTTAATTATATTTTGAAACCTTACAAACCAGAAAAAATTAAGGAAGTGCTTCACAAAGCATTAGAAGCCCTTGATGTTTCCACTGAAAAATATTTATGTCTCGAACAGCGCTCCGGCGCTATCCGTATTCCTTTAAGTTCCATCCGCTACTTTACCAGCGATAAACGTATCGTACGGGTGGTGACAGATAACGGAACTTATGATTTTTATGACAAATTAAATGATTTGGAAACGAAGCTTTCCGACGCATTTGTGCGCATTCACAATCGTTATCTCATCCATTTAAAATATTTAAGTGAAATTCAAGGAAATCAGGCAATCGTGGACGGTGAATCCCTTCCCGTCAGTCGTTCCTGCAAGTCTGCGCTATCTATTGCATTTGCAAAATTCATGCTCCAATAACGTGAGGTTTCTTAATTTCCGATATAGTGAAATTTATTTACACGAAAGAAATGTGAGGTTTTCATTTTGATGACTTGGACTGTGCCTTCTGTGGCAGAAACAATAATACTCTGGATGATCAGTATCCTTTTCGGATATCTGATTTTCTCTGTCGTGCGAAGTTTTCTAACACCGAGGTGGAAGCATCCGGTTTGCATTGCTTTTTCGGTATTACTGTTATTTAGCTCCGCAAATATCGTCGTTTATCCGGAGGAACTGACAGGCACTGTCGGCTTCTTCCTTTGTTTTATATTGATTATTTTTCTCTTATTCAAAAATGAATGGTACTTGAAATTGTCCGCAGCGGTTTTGATCTTCCCTGTGGTTGTTTCTATTAACTATATTACGCAGGATATCGGTCATCTCATTTGGGTTTATGCCTTTGATCGTACGCCTTCTTCCATCGTGCAGACAGTTTTACATACGACAACGTTAGCCCTTCGCCTCCCTATCTGGTATCTTCTGTACC